>NZ_JBSFWB010000009.1:17050-346525 GCF_053592635.1 Streptomyces sp. NPDC002623
GTTCGTCGCAGGCCGCAGGCATCGGAAGCTGAGCTCGTCGCAGGCCGCAGGCATCGGAAGCTGAGCTCGTCGCAGGCCGCAGGCATCGGAAGCTGAGCTCGTCGCAGGCCGCAGGCATCGGAAGCTGAGTTCGTCGCAGGCCGCAGGCATAGGGGGCCGAGTTCGTTGCCTGCCGCAGGTATCGGAGGCTGGGTTCGTTGAGTGCCGCGGGCATCGAAGGCCGAGTTCGTCGCGTGCCGCTGGCATCGGAGGCCAGGCTTGTCGCATGCCGTACGCGTCGGGAGCCGAGTTCGTTGCGTGCCGCGGGCATCGGAGGCCGCGTTCGTCACGCGCCGTATGCGTCAGGGGCCGGGCTTGTGGTGGTCGCATGAACGACATCGGCCCGTCTGCGGTTTCGCAGACGGGCCGGCGTTTCGGGGTGGGCGATACTGGGTTCGAACCAGTGACCTCTTCGGTGTGAACGAAGCGCTCTCCCACTGAGCTAATCGCCCGGACGCAGGAAGAACATTACCCCATGTCAGGGGGTGGCTGTGACCACGGCCGACCGCCCCAGACCCCGCCGCGGCGGATCACTGGTCCTTGATGTTCCAGGGCATCTCGAGGCCGAACTTCCACAGGTAGACACCCAAGAGAACGCCGATGATCACCAGGCCGATCGAGGTCAGGATGATGTTGCGACGCCGCACCTTCGGGTCGAGGGCCCGCTGGGCCGCCTCGGTGACCTTGCGCTTGGTCCAGCGGAGCGCCAGCTGGGCCCAGACGAACTCGGTCGCCCAGATCGCCATGCCTCCGAAGATCACGACCCAGCCCGGACCGGGCAGCGGCAGCATGACGATGCCGGCGCCCACCACGGCGAGGCCGATCACGAAGACGCCGACCTGCCAGCTCAGATGCAGCGCGCGGCGCGCCTTGACGAATTCGGGCGCTCTGGAGCCGAGCCCCTGGCCCTGCTGCTCCTCCGCCGCACCACCCGGCTTCGACCCGTCCGCCGCCACTGCCGCCTCGCCGACCTCGTCACTCCCCGTATTCATACAGCCAAACCCTACCCGAGAGATTCCGGTCACCGGAATGGTGGTACTTCGCGAACGCACCCTCGGCCGGAAGAGTTACGTAAAGGCACGCAAAACACTCAGAGGGGTTTACAACGGCACCGTAGGTGGCATGTCGATTTCGCCGACGTGCGAATCCCCGAGCGCACACTGAGCGAAAGGCCCTGGCGCTTATGAACACCACGGTCAGCTGCGAGCTGCACCTGCGCCTCGTTGTGTCGAGCGAGTCCTCCCTGCCTGTCCCCGCAGGCCTGCGGTACGACACGGCCGACCCCTACGCCGTGCACGCCACCTTCCACACCGGAGCCGAAGAGACCGTCGAGTGGGTGTTCGCCCGCGACCTCCTCGCCGAAGGCCTGCACCGGCCGACGGGCACCGGCGACGTCCGTGTCTGGCCGTCGCGCAGCCACGGTCAGGGCGTCGTCTGCATCGCCCTGAGCTCCCCGGAGGGGGAAGCTCTGCTCGAGGCCCCTGCGCGGGCCCTGGAGTCCTTCCTGAAGCGAACGGACGCAGCCGTGCCCCCGGGCACGGAACACCGGCACTTCGATCTCGATCAAGAGCTCTCGCACATCCTGGCGGAAAGCTAGGGCGAGGCTCACACCGAGCCGCCCGGCGCCGTCCACTCGGGGAGACGGCTCGGGCCACGACAACCGAATAGGGATGCGCCGACGCCGTGCCATGGGTTCCCGTGGCACGGCGTCGGCGCGCCACTGGCTCCTGCGAGGCACCGACGTGCGCGCGGGCCCTCCAGGCCGCGTCCAGCGCCGCGCGGGCGGGGCCTCCTCGGCGTTCCGGCTTCCCCTGCCCATGGAATCCGGGGCACGATCGGACAAGGTTCGACCGCCCGGTGCGGCTACCATCGGCCAGCATCGGCGGGTGCCCGCCCGACCCCCAGGCCAGGGAGCGAAATGTGCTGATCACCCACGACACCCGGTGTGCGCTCGATGCCGTGGTGGATCTGGTGAACACCGCACCGGAGGACGACACGACTCCGGACGCGCTGCCGGATGTCGCCACCCTCGCGGATTTCGTACGAAAGCACGAAATCAGTGACGTCGGTGTGCTGTCCGAGTTCGACCTGTCCGCGGTGCGCAAGGTCCGTGGGCGGTTCGCCAGGATCTTCGCGGCGTCGGAACCCAGGACGGCCGCCGCTCTGATCAACGAGCTGGTCGCCGCCGCGGGCACGACCCCGCGTCTCACCGATCACGACGGCTACGACTGGCATGTGCACTACTTCGCGCCCGGCGCGTCCGTCGCCGACCACCTGGCGGCCGACTGCGGGATGGCGCTGGCGTTCTTCGTGGTCGCCGGGGAGGAGGAGCGGCTGCGGCGCTGTGAGGCCCCGGACTGCCGACGCGCCTTCGTCGACCTCTCCCGCAACCGGTCCCGCCGGTACTGCGACAGCCGCACCTGCGGCAACCGCCTGCACGTGGCCGCCTACCGAGCACGCCGCAAGGAGGCCGCGGGCTGACGTGCCGCCCCGTCCCGGCGGGTCTCCGCCCGGCGCCGTCCGTTTCGCGCGTCTCCCTCGATCGATTCCTCGGTTCGGCGCAAACTCGCCCGGGCCCACCACCACAGCCCGCCGCGGGCCGCGCGGGCACCGGCTCAGGGACGCGTCCGCATGCAGGGCTGCCTCGCTCCCGAACGGCCCCACCGGAGCACACCTCGGCCCACCTCCCCCCTCGGAGATCAACGCGGCCCTCGGAGCCTCTCGGAGTTCTCGATGCCGGCGCGGCCCCGGCGGGTGACGCCGGGGACCGCGGGTAAGGCTCATAGCAACAGCAGATCATGCAGTGAAGCCATGAGCAGCAGACACCCGATCACCGCAAGGAAGATCATCAGCGGTGGCTGGGAAAGGGCGAAGAGGCATCCGCGCGGCTCGTCCTTGGGCGGCGCGGCGTCGCTCTGTGTCGTGTCCAGCATCTCGCGGGCGATGATGACGCAGGTGACACCCCTCGCGCGATCAACACGCACGGAATGAGCGGGTGTTCGCCGGATTCCGTGACGTCGGTTTCAGGCCGTGATCACTTCCGCACACGGGCAGGCCGACTGTGTCGTTTCAATCCCAGGCCGCCTCACCCGGCCCGTGTCACCCGCCGCGCCTCACGAGCCGCGTCTCATATCCCGTGCTTCTTGAGGATGGCCTCGATGTCGCTGAAGTCTTCGGAGCCGCCGGTCGCCCGGGGCGCGGCAGCGGGGCGGGACGCCGGGCGGGAGGCCTGGCCCAGGGAGGGCGCCGAGGCGGTGGGGGCCACTGCTTCGGACCGTGCCGCGCGGGCCGCGGCCTTGCGTTCCCTGCGGGTGCCGCCGCGGCGACGCTCCACGGCGCGGGTGGTGGCGAAGAGGGCCCAAGCCCCGCCGAGCACGACGAAGCCCGCCCAGGCCGTGGGACTGAACGCGGTGTCGGCGAGCCATTCGACGACGCCGGTCATCACGAGGCCGAGCGGCACGAGGGCGTAGGCGGCGATGCGGGCGGCCGCCAGGAAGCGCTTGCGGTAGGCCGTGACCACCGCGATGCCCAGGCCCGCCGCGGCGACGGCGGAACAGACGGTCTCGGCAATCATCCGGTTCCTCCAGGCGTGGCTGTCTCGGGCAGGATTCCGACCGACTCGGCGCCACAGCCGTCAGGCGCACGCTTCGTCCCTTCCATCCTGCACCTGCACACCGCTCGCGGGCCATGCTCCGGGCGGACATCAGGGACATCTCCGGGTCGGCTCCTCCGCAGGTGCCGCACGAACGTGTCCCTCGGGGTCGCCCGCGACCTCCTCTCGGGGTGCGGTCGGCGCCGTCCGGATTGGGGCGGTCGGGCGGGGACTGGAAGACTGACGTCATGAGCGACTCGTCCCCCTCCTCCCCCACCCGTCCCGCCGTCGTCCTCGACATCTGGTGCGAGCTGCAGTGCCCGGACTGCCGTGGCGCCCTGCACGACCTGCGCGCCCTGCGTGAGCGCTACGGCGACCGGCTGGAGCTGCGGCTGCGGCACTTCCCGCTGGAGAAGCACAGCCACGCCTTCGCCGCCGCGCAGGCCGCCGAGGAGGCCCTGGAGCAGGGCAAGGGGTGGCCGTACGTCGAGGCCGTGCTGGGCCGGGTCGAGGAGCTGGGCCGTAAGGGAGAACCCTTCCTGGTGGAGATCGCCGGCGAACTCGGGCTCGACGCCGAGGAGTTCGACACCGCCCTGATCGACGGCCGGCACATCCTGATCGTGGACGCGGACCAGGCCGAGGGCAAGGCGATCGGCGTCACCGGCACCCCGACCTATGTCATCGACGGCGAGCGCCTCGACGGCGGCAAGAGCCAGGAGGGGCTGCGCGAGCGCATCGAGGAGATCGCCGACCGGCTGCTGGCCGAACAGGGGTGAACCGACGGGCTCCGCAGACCTGGACTCAGAGCAGGTTCTTGTACATCGAGTAGCCCACCGGCACGTACCCCAGTGACTCGTAGAGCCGCTCGGCAGGTGTGTTGTCCGCGAAGACGTTCAGGCCCAGCACCCGTCTGCCCGCGGCCACCGTCTGGGCCTCCGCCAGCAGCATCAGGGAGCGGCCGTGTCCCCGGCCGCGATGCTCGTCGTAGGTCTCGACGTTGTAGACGAACCCCGCGTCGCCCCTGCGGGCGAGCCACAGGGTGCCGACCGCAACGCCCTCGTGTTCGAGGACGCTGATCGTCGTGTCGTCCGTCGTCAGGCCCTGGGGGAGCAAGCGCGCGTAGTCCTCCCGGGCCTTGTCCCGGGCGCTCGCCTCAGGGACGCCGCGTTCGATCCAGACCTGGGCGTATCCCGCAAGGTGGACCTCTTTCCACGGGCCGAACTCGGCCTCCGTCAGGGGGCGGCCGCGGCTGCCTTCGGGCAGGGCGGGCGGCTCGGCGTCGAGCTGCTTCTCCATCCCGCGGTTGCGGTGGACGTAGCCGAGGGCCGTGGCGAGCCGCAGGGCCGGTTCGGCCCGGCCCGGCACCCTGATCTCGATCTGCTTGCAGCCCCAGCCCCGGGCCACCTCCTCGGCAGCGAGCGCGGCCACCGTGCCCCGGCCCCGGCCGCGGTCCGGCTCCTCGATGTGCAGATCGTCGAGGTGGGCGAAGGCGGGCCCGAGGACGGGATCGGTGGAGAGGCGGACCGCGCCGACGGGGCGACTGTTCACGCACACGCGGTAGTGGCGGGACAGGGCTCCGTCGGCGGCGCGCTGGAGCGGCTCGGTGGGCCGCAGGGTCGTGGTCATCAGGGGCTTTCTACCCGCCGTACGGGCCGAAGTCAGCCCGTTTTCCCGGGCTCTCGGCAATGGCTCCCTGGTATTACGGGTCCAGATCGTTCCCGGCGCGCTCGTCGAAGATCCGCATCGCCTTGGCGGTCACCGGCCCCGGTGTGCCCGGGAGTTCGCGGTCGTCGACCCGGTGGACGGCCTGGACGTCGCGCAGGGTGGAGGTGAGGAAGACCTCCTCGGCCCGCTCCAGCACGTCCAGCGGCAGGTCGGTCTCCCGGGCGCCGGTCCACTCGACGGCCAGCGCGCGCGTGATGCCCGCGAGGCAGCCGGAGGCCGGCGGCGGGGTGTGGATCTCGCCGTCCAGGACGACGAACACGTTCGAGCCGGTGCCCTCGCAGAGCTGCCCGACCGTGTTGCCGAACAGCGCCTCGCTGGCGCCGTGTTCGTGGGCGCGGGCCAGGGCGACGACGTTCTCGGCGTACGAGGTCGTCTTCAGGCCGGTGAGCGCGCCCCGTTCGTTGCGGGTCCACGGGACCGTGATGACGGCCGTGGAGTCGGCGCGCCGGGTGGTCTCGCCGAGGGCGACGACGAGGGTGGGCCCGTGTTCGCCGCGGTCGGAGCCGAGGGGGCCGTAGCCTCCGGTGTAGGTGATGCGCAGGCGGCCGAGCGGCATCGGGTTGGCCTCGAGGACGGCGGCGCAGGCGCGGCGGACCTCGTCGTGGTCGGGGTCGGGCAGGCCGAGGCCGCGCGCGGAGCGGGTCAGCCGGTCGAGATGGCGGGTGAGCGCGAACGTGCGGCCGTCCGTCGCCTTCACCGTCTCGAAGATGCCGTCGCCCACGGTGAGTCCGTGGTCGAAGACGGAGACACGGGCGGACTCGGTGTCCTGCAGCCCGCCGTCGAGCCAGATCTTCACGTCAGTCCCTCTCCCTCGGCCTGGTACGAGGCCGTGACTTCGTACGCTCCCGACGCTACCGCGAGCAGTCGGGAGGCCTTCAGCTCGGTCTCCGCCCACTCGGCCTCGGGGTCGGAGCCCCAGGTGATGCCCGCGCCGGTGCCGAAGCGCAGCACGGCGGCGCCCGTGTCGGCGCGGTCGATCCAGAAGGTGCGTATGCCGACGGCCAGCTCGCCCGTGCCCCGGTCGGCGTCGACCCAGCCGATGCCTCCGCAGTACGGGCCGCGCGGCGCTGTCTCCAGGGCCTCGATGATCCGCAGGGCGCTGGACTTGGGGGCGCCGGTGACCGAGCCGGGCGGGAAGGCGGCGTCGAGCAGTTCCGGCCAGCCGGCGCCGTCGGGAAGTTCGCCGCGGACCGTGGAGACGAGGTGGACCAGACCCGGGTGCTTCTCGACGGCGCAGAGGTCGGGGACGCTCACGCTGCCGGTGGCGCAGACCCGTCCGAGATCGTTGCGGACGAGGTCCACGATCATCACGTTCTCGGCGTAGTCCTTGTCGAGGAGGTCCGCCTCCGTGCGCCCGGTGCCCTTGATGGGCCCGGACTCGACGGTCCGCCCCTCGCGACGGAGGAAGAGTTCGGGGGAAGCGGTGGCCGTCTCTATGCCGTGAGCCGGGAGACGAATCGTTCCTGCAAAGGGTGCCGGGTTGCCCCGGGCCAGCAGGGCGGTCAGCGCGTCCATGTCGGCGTCGGCCGCCACGGGTGCGGTCAGCACGCGGCAGAGATTGGCCTGATACACCTCGCCGGCCGCGATGTGCTCGCGGATGCGGCGGACACCCGCCGTGTACGCGGCGCGGTCGAGGGACGACGTCCAGTCACCGGCCGCCGGCCCCCGCCAGGCCCCCGGCGCCGGAGCGGGCACGGGCTCCTCGCGTACATCGGCGAAGCGGGCGCACACCAGGCGGCCCTCGAAGTCGGCGCAGACGGCCCAGAAACCGGCGCCGTCGAGGGCCGCGGGATCGCTGGTCACATCGAGGAGGCCGGTGGCGACGCGGGCGCCGAAACGGGCGAGAGGTGGGAGGTCGGGCACGTTGTCGAGTCTATGGCGGGTGTCCCGGGGGTGACGGGGGCATGTCCCGCAATGTCCCGGCCAGGGGGCCTGACCAGGTCCGCGAGCGGACGCAGCGCAGCACGCTGCACAAACGCGTTTTTGTGCTGGCCGGGGAATCCGCTAGAGTTCAACACGTCGCCGCGACGCGCAAGCCGAGCGGAACCGACAAGCGGACGTAGCTCAGTTGGTAGAGCGCAACCTTGCCAAGGTTGAGGTCGCCAGTTCGAACCTGGTCGTCCGCTCGCAGGAAGTGGGGGATCTTCCCGAACCCCCGCACTCCTGGTGGAGTGGCCGAGAGGCGAGGCAACGGCCTGCAAAGCCGTCTACACGGGTTCAAATCCCGTCTCCACCTCCAAGGACGATTAGCTCAGCGGGAGAGCGCTTCCCTGACACGGAAGAGGTCACTGGTTCAATCCCAGTATCGTCCACTGATCCGTTTCATCGGGTCCCCGCGCGATTAGCTCAGCGGGAGAGCGCTTCCCTGACACGGAAGAGGTCACTGGTTCAATCCCAGTATCGCGCACGCAGCACGCACCACCCCCTCCCGGACGATTAGCTCAGCGGGAGAGCGCTTCCCTGACACGGAAGAGGTCACTGGTTCAATCCCAGTATCGTCCACACGCCGAGAGCCCCCGGCCGCCTTCGCGGTCGGGGGCTCTTCCGTTGCCCGGTCAGGCTGTCCGGTCAGCTGGAGAACAGCATGCGGCCGAAGCTCTTGTTGCGGTGGTGGCTGCCGTGGCCCCCGTGGTGCCCGCCGTGCGGGGCGCCCCAGGCGGGAGCGACCGGGGCGGCCGGGTACGCCTGCGGGGCGGCCGGGGGCGGCGGGGCCTGCTGGCTCCACTGGCCCTCCAGGCGGGTCAGCGCCTCCAGCTCGCCGTAGTCGAGGAATATCCCACGGCAGTTGCTGCACTGCTCAATCTGGACGCCGTTGCGGTTGTAGGTGTGCATCGGAGCGTGACACTTCGGGCACTGCATGGTTCGGCTCAACTCCTCGCCGGTCGGTGCTGTTTCGCGTACCGCCAGGACAGACACTGTCCGGCTGCGGTCGGTTGCACCCTACTTCGCGAAGCTTGCCGCGAACTGCGGGGGGACAGAACCCATTCGGGCACAGGCGTCGACCAGGCACTGCTCGACCTCGTCCAACGCCCGGTCCTCCGCGACCGACTTGGTGACAGCACGTGCCGCCCCTTGCACGGTGAGTGCGCGCGCCGGTACGTCCAGGGCGGGCCAGGGGTCGCCGGCCGCGGGGACGGCGGGGCCGCCCGCGGCCCGGTAGGCGGCCAGGAAGCGGGTCCACTCCTCGGGCGGGAGCAGACCGCAGGCGTACCAGGCGGCGGGGCGGGCGAGGTCCCAGGCCGGGACGCCGACGCCGAGATCGTCGACGTCGATCAGCCGCCAGGGGCCGTCGGGGGCGGGATGGCGGACGAGCTGGCCGAGGTGGAGGTCGCCGTGGCAGAGCGTGACGGCGTCGGGCATGGGGGCCTCGGCGCGGGCCCAGGCGGGGAGCGCGCGCCAGGCGCTCAGGACGGGCGCGACGGCCGGATGCGAGCCGGTGGCGCCCAGTCGGGCCACTGCGTGGGCGGCCTTGGCGGGGCCGCGCATCGGGGGGAGCGCGGTCGGGGCGGGGGTGCGGTGGAGACGGGCGAGCAGGGTGGCCGCGGCTTCCCAGGGGGCCGCGTCCGGGTCGTCCGGGTCCACCGGGGCGCCGTACGGCCAGAAGGTCACCAGACGACCGTGCAGCCGGGTCGGCGCCGGTGTGAGCGGCGGCAGAAGGACTTCGGGGAGGCGGACGGCGGTGACGAGGCGCGGGGCGAGGTCGGCCGGGTCGGTGTCGGGGGCGTGGGCCTTCGCGACGGTGTCGGCGTGCCGGACGACGGTGGCGTCGGGGCGGTCCGCGAGGGTGACCGCGCCGCAGGAGCAGGCCGCGGCGGAGTCATGGGCCTGGGCTCCGGCGCGGAAGGCGAGCTCGGTGAGCAGGGGGTGTGCGGTCACGGGGCTCCCTGGGCGGCGGCGTGCGGGTCTCCTCGCGAGGGTACGCAGGGGGTCGCCGGGGCCGTCCGCCGGGGAAAAGCAATGCAGGCGCAGCTCCCCAGCTGCGCCTGCATTTTTTGCCGTCCGCCGCACCCCCGTCCCCACGGGGTTTCATGGGTGGATGTCCCCGCCCGGACCGCTCTTCCGGGCCTGGGGTCGCCGCTCAGCGCCCCAGCATCACTCCCACGGACGACGCCTGTGTGGCCACTGTCTCCCAGCCGTCGAAGACGACGAGGAGCAGGACCGCCAGGGGAAGGGCCATCAAGGTCGCCACCAGGGGGTGGCGGCGGCCCGTGCGGCGGGAGTACGTGGTGCGTCCCTGCGTGCGGATCGTCGTCCGCGGTGCCGTAAGGGCCATGGTCCCTCTCCTGACCTGATCAGTTGTCTTTGGCAGCGGCGGGTGTCTGACCTCGGGGGACGAGTGCTGCACCCGCCGCTTGACCTCAAATCTAGGCGTGCGGCGGGCGCGGGACGTCATGCCCTCGTACCGATTGCCGGGCCTCCCGGAGGATGAGCCATGACCTGCGGAGTACTCCCCTGGGTGGAGACGAAGTCCTAGGTCTCGGGGTCTTCCCGGAAGGGGTGTCCGGTCCGGGCCGGTTTCTCCGAGCTGTCCTCGCGCGGGACGGGGTGCTCGACCAGGGCGAGGACCCTGTTCGCCATGAAACGGGCCGTACGGACCGGCGTGCCGGTTCTGGTGACTTCGCTCACTTCCACCACCCCTCTCCGTACCGCCGACTCCACTCGGCGGCCTGCTCTGCTCGCCGTCACCTCGTAGGTGCGGGTCGTGTCGCCGGCGTCGACGACTATCTCCACGCGGTCACCCTTCACGGGTTCAATCCCCCTTCTGTGACAGGTGGTTGAGGTCACAAAGCCGCCAAAGCACGCCTGTTCGCAGGCCTCCTGACCACCCTTCAAGTCTCCCACCGGGCACTGACAATCGATCGGTACGAGAGGGCGCGGCCTCTGCGCGCGAACGGCCGTGGAAACGTAAGCTGTGCCACGTCACACGGACCGGGCAGCGGGGATGAACATGGCGATGATGCGCCTGAGGCGCGAGGACCCGCGCGTCGTCGGCTCGTTCAGGCTTCACCGACGGCTCGGCGCGGGCGGGATGGGCGTCGTCTATCTGGGGTCCGACAAGAAGGGGCAGCGGGTCGCGCTGAAGGTGATCCGGCCCGATCTGGCGGAGGACCAGGAGTTCCGGTCGCGGTTCGCGCGCGAGGTGTCGGCCGCCCGGCGGATCCGGGGCGGGTGCACGGCGCGGCTGGTCGCGGCGGATCTGGACGCCGACCGGCCGTGGTTCGCCACGCAGTACGTGCCCGGTCCCTCGCTGCACGACAAGGTCAACGACGACGGGCCGCTCGGGGCCGCCGAGCTCGCCTCGATCGGGGCCGCGCTGTCGGAGGGGCTCGTCGCCGTCCATGAGGCCGGGGTCGTGCACCGGGACCTGAAGCCGTCCAACATCCTGCTCTCTCCCAAGGGCCCGCGGATCATCGACTTCGGCATCGCCTGGGCGACGGGCGCCTCCACGCTGACGCATGTCGGCACGGCGGTCGGCTCCCCCGGGTTCCTCGCGCCGGAGCAGGTACGGGGGGCTCTGGTCACCCCGGCCACCGACGTGTTCTCGCTCGGCGCCACGCTCGCCTACGCCTCGACCTCCGACTCGCCCTTCGGGCACGGCAGTTCCGAGGTGATGCTGTACCGGGTGGTGCACGAGGAGCCGCAGCTGCACGGGGTGCCGGACGCGCTGGCGCCGCTGGTGCGGGCCTGTCTGGCGAAGGACCCCGAGGAGCGGCCCAGCACGCTGGATCTCTCCCTGCGGCTGAAGGAGATCGCGACCCGCGAGGCCCAGGGGCTGGCGGACTCGCGTCCCCCGGTCCCGCGGGCTGCGGAGGCCGATCGTCCCACGGGACGGCTCTCCGAAACCGGTTACCCGGAACGCACCATGCGTCGGCCGGACGGGCCGGGCACTCCGCCGCCGCGGAACGGGGTGCCGTCCTCGCGCGGTCCGGTTCCCTCCCGGGGCGGGGCGCCCGCGCGCGGGGCGAGCGCCTCCCGGGGCGGCAGTGCCTCGTCGTCGCGGTCCGGGGCCCGGCCGGCGCCCGGCACCCGCAACACCCGTCCCGGCACCGGCAGCCGGCCGGCGCCCCGCGGTGGGCGTCCGGGGCCGAGAACCACCGGGACCGGACGGCGGCCCGCCAACCCGCGGCTGCTGCGGCAGCGGCTGTTCGTCTTCGTCGTCGTGACGCTGTTCGTCGCGCTCGGCATCGCCGTCGTCCAGGGCTGCGAGGGCCCGGCGCGCGGGCTGGGCGGGGACGGCCAGGTCGTCCAGCACGAGCAGCAGCCCGTACGGCCGGAGGGCCGGCCAGGACCTGGTTGAGGCCGACAGCCCCTAGGGCTGTGGGCGGCCCGTCGCCACTGCGTAGAAGGCGACCGCGGCCGCGGCTCCCACGTTGAGGGAGTCGACGCCGTGGGACATCGGGATGCGGACCCATTCGTCGGCGGCGACCAGCGCCTGGGTGGAGAGGCCGTCGCCCTCGGCTCCGAGCATGAGGGCCACGCGGTCCATCCGGTGCGGGGCCGCCTCGTCGAGGCTGCGGGCCTTCTCGTCCGGGGTGAGGGCGAGGAGGGTGAGACCGGCCTCGCGGACCGAGTCGAGGCTCTTGGGCCAGGTGTCCAGGCGGGCGTACGGGACCGAGAAGACCGCGCCCATCGAGACCTTCACGCTGCGGCGGTAGAGGGGGTCGGCGCAGTCCGGGGAGAGCAGGACGGCGTCCATGCCGAGGGCGGCCGCCGAGCGGAAGATCGCGCCGATGTTGGTGTGGTCGTTGACCGACTCCATGACGACGACCCGGCGGGCGGTCTGCAGGAGTTCGGCGGCGGTCGGCAGCGGCTTGCGCTGCATGGAGGCCAGCGCGCCGCGGTGGACGTGGTAGCCGGTGACGCGTTCGGCGAGCTCCGGGCTGACGGCGTAGACCGGTGCCGGGAGCTCGTCGATGACGTCGCGCATGACGTCGACCCACTTGGCGGAGAGCAGCATCGAGCGCATCTCGTACCCGGCGTCCTTGGCCCGTCGGATGACCTTCTCGCCCTCGGCGATGAACAGGCCCTCGGCGGGCTCGCGCTTGCGGCGCAGCTCGACGTCGGTCAGGCCGGTGTAGTCGCGCAGGCGCGGGTCGTCGGGGTCCTCAACGGTGATGAGATCGGCCACAGGGTGATACTGCCTTGTCCTGGGTGTGGTGCCAACGGCTCGGAACGGTTGTGTTACCCGCGGTTACTCGGACGCCCGCGGGCCGACGGCGACGACCGCGCCGACGACGATGACCGCCGGCGGCCTGACCTCCTGGTCGCGGACCGTCTCGGCGACCGTCGCGAGCGTCGCGTCGACCCGGCGCTGGGCGGCCGTCGTGCCCTCCTGGACGAGCGCGACCGGGGTGTCGGGCGACTTGCCGTGCCCGACGAGCGTCTCGGCGATCTTCCCGATCTTGTCGACGCCCATCAGGATCACCAGGGTGCCGGTGAGCTTCGCGAGGGAGGGCCAGTCGACCAGGGAACGCTCGTCGTCGGGGGCGACATGACCGCTGACCACGGTGAACTCGTGGGCGACGCCCCGGTGGGTGACCGGGATGCCGGCCGCGCCCGGCACCGAGATCGAGCTGGAGATGCCCGGGACGACCGTGCAGGCGATGCCGGCCTCGGCGAGGGCCTGGAGCTCCTCCATGCCACGGCCGAACACATACGGGTCGCCGCCCTTGAGCCGGACGACCGACTTGCCCTGCTTGGCGTGCTCGATCAGCGCGTTGTTGATGGCCTCCTGCGCCATGTAACGGCCGTAGGGGATCTTCGCCGCGTCGATCACCTCGACGTGCGGCGGGAGTTCGGCGAGGAGGTCGCGCGGGCCGAGCCGGTCGGCGATGACGACGTCCGCCTCGGCGAGGAGCCGGCGGCCGCGGACCGTGATCAGGTCGGGGTCGCCAGGGCCGCCGCCGACCAGGGCGACGCCGGACGTCCGGGTGCGGTGGTGGGGGGCGACGAGGGTGCCGTCGCGCAGGCCCTCGACGACCGCGTCGCGGATGGCCGCGGTGTGGCGGGGGTCGCGGCCGCGGGCGTCCGTGGTGAGGACGGCGACCGTGACGCCCTCGCTGTGGCCGGTCGCCGGGGTCCAGGCGGTGGCCGCGTCGGCGTCGTCGGAGCGGACGCACCAGACGCGGTGGCGTTCGGCCTCGGCCGAGGCCCGGACGTTGGCCTCCGTGTCGCCGGTGGCGATCAGGGCGTACCAGGCGTCCGCGAGGTCGCCGTCGGCGTAGGCGCGCCTCGACCAGGCGATCTCGCCCGCGTCGGCCATCGCCTCGACGGAGGGGGTGGCTTCGGGGGACACGAGGTGGATGTCCGCGCCTGCTGCGATCAGCGCGGGGAGGCGGCGCTGGGCGACCTGGCCGCCGCCGAGGACGACGACCCTGCGGCCGGTGAGGCGGAGGCCTACGGGGTAGGCGGGGTGTTCGGCCATGAGGTGCGGCTCCTCGAACGGGCAGAGGGTGGGCGCTGCGGCTCTGGAGCGGCCCTGACGTGCGGATTTTAGAGGTGGCTTCAGCGTACGGCGGGGTCGGGGGGCACGCAGGAGCGCATGCCCGCCGACCCCGGTGGGGTGCTACTTCTCGGTGACCCCCGCCGAGTCGAACGTCGCCACCTCGTGCATCGCCCGTGCCGTGCTCTGCACCAGCGGGAGGGCCAGCAGTGCGCCCGTGCCCTCGCCGAGGCGGAGGTCGAGGTCGACCAGGGGGCGCAGGCCCAGCTTGTTCAGGGCTGCCACATGGCCCGGCTCGGCGCTGCGGTGGCCGGCGATGCAGGCCGCGAGGACCTCGGGGGCGATGGCGCGGGCCACCAGGGCGGCGGCGCCGGCGCTGACGCCGTCCAGGATGACGGGCGTGCGCAGCGAGGCGCCGCCGAGGAGGAGGCCGACCATCGCCGCGTGCTCGAAGCCGCCGACCGCCGCCAGGACGCCGATCGGGTCGGCCGGGTCCGGCTGGTGGAGGTCCAGGGCACGGCGGACGACCTCGGTCTTGCGGGCGAGGGTCTCGTCGTTGATACCGGTGCCGCGGCCGGTGACCTCGGCCGGGTCGGCGCCCGTGAAGACCGAGATGAGGGCCGCGGACGCGGTGGTGTTGGCGATGCCCATCTCGCCGGTGAGCAGCGCCTTGTTGCCGGCCGCCACCAGGTCGCGGGCGGTCTCGATGCCGACCTCGATGGCCTGCTTGGCCTCCTCGCGGGTCATCGCGGGCCCGGTGGTCATGTCGGAGGTGCCCGCGCGGATCTTGCGGGGCAGCAGGCCGGGGGTCCCGGGGAGCTCGGCCGCGACGCCGACGTCCACCACGCAGACCTCGGCGCCCACCTGGGACGCGAAGGCGTTGCAGACCGCTCCCCCGCCGAGGAAGTTGGCGACCATCTGGGCCGTCACCTCCTGCGGCCAGGGGGTGACGCCCTGGGCGTGCACGCCGTGGTCGCCGGCGAAGATCGCGACGGCCGCGGGCTCCGGGATCGGCGGCGGGCACTGCCGGGACAGACCGGACAGCTGCGCGGAGATGATCTCCAGCATGCCGAGCGAGCCCGGCGGCTTCGTCATGCGCTTCTGCCGCTCCCAGGCCTCGCCCAGCGCCTTGGCGTCCAGCGGGCGGACACTGGCGACGGTCTCGGAGAGCAGATCGTGCGGGTCCTCGCCGGGCAGCGCGCGACGGCCGTACGTCTCCTCGTGGACGACCCAGGACAGCGGGCGGCGCTTGGCCCAGCCCGCCTGCATCAGCTCGGGCTCGTCCGGGAACTCGTCGACGTAGCCGACGCACAGGTAGGCGACCACGTCGAGGTGGTCGGGCAGGCCCAGCGCGCGGACCATCTCGCGCTCGTCGAAGAAGCTGACCCAGCCGACGCCGAGGCCCTCGGCGCGGGCCGCGAGCCAGAGGTTCTCGACCGCGAGCGCGGAGGAATACGGCGCCATCTGCGGCTGGGTGTGACGGCCCAGGGTGTGGCGGCCGCCGCGGGTCGGGTCGGCGGTGACGACGATGTTCACCGGGGTGTCGAGGATGGCCTCGATCTTCAGTTCCTTGAACTGCTTCGCCCGGCCCTTGGGCAGGGACTTCGCGTAGGCGTCGCGCTGCCGCATCGCCAGTTCGTGCATCGCGCGCCGGGTGTCGGCCGAGCGGATGACGACGAAGTCCCAGGGCTGCGAGTGGCCGACGGACGGCGCGGTGTGGGCGGCCTCCAGGACGCGCAGCAGCACCTCGTGCGGGATGGGGTCGCCGCGGAAGCCGTTGCGGATGTCCCGGCGTTCCCGCATGACCTTCAGGACCGCCTCGCGCTCGGCGTCGTCGTACGCGGGCGCGGCCGGGCCGGTGGACTCTCTGGCTTCTTCCACGGCTGCCGGGGTCTCCTCCTGGTCGGCGGCCCTGGTTTCCAGGTCCTCCGGGCTCTGTGCGACATCGGGGTCGACGTCGGGTGCGACGTAGAGGTCCACGTCGGCTTCCTGCTCCGCGTCCGGGATCGCCGGGTCGGGAGCGGGGGTGGGGGCGGGGTCGGCGGCGCGGGGGGCGGGGACCGTGAGAGGAGCCTGCTGGGGTTCCGCCACCGCCTCCGCCTCCGCCATCGCCGCCGTCATTGCCTCGGGAGCCGGCTGCTCCTCGGTGGGGAGCACGATCGGGTGCGGCGGGGTCGGGGCGAGGTGCGGGGTGGTGGGCACCGCGCCTTCGACCTGCACGAACTGACCGAGGGGTACCTCGACGAGCGGCTCCTCGACCACGGGTTGCTCGACGACCGGCTCTTCGGCGACCGGCTCTTCGGCGACGAGCTGCTCGGCCGGCGGCTCCTCGGCCACCAGCTCCTCGGCCACCGGCTGCTCGGCCACCGGCTGGTCGGCCACCGGCTGGTCCGCCGTGGGCTGGTCCGGCTGGGGGTCCGGGGTGGCGGCGGGCGCCTCGGCGAGCACCTCGGCAGACGGCTCGGGTGCGGCCGCTGCCGGCTGGAGGGGCTCCGGGGGCAACTCACCCTGGGGCGACTGCTGTTCGGGCAGCTCCTGCAGCAGCTGCGGGGCCGGGACCGCCTCCACGAGGGGGGCCGCCGGGGGCTCGGGGGCGACGACGGGTGCCTCTACGGGCAGCTCCGTGGTCTCCGTCGGCTCCGCGGTCTCCGCCGTGTCCGTCATCTCGGTCAAGGGCTCCGGCTGCGGCTCGGGGGCCGACTCCGGTACCGGTACCGGTGCCGATTCCGGCTCCACGATGGCGGCCACAGGAGCCGGGGCCTCGTTCTGGACCTCGGGCTCCGGCTGCGGCTCCGGCTGAACCTCCGGGACCGGCTGGACGTCGAACTCCGGCTCGGGCTCCGCCTGCTGGACCGGGACCTCGACGAACTGGACGGCCTCCGGGGCGACGGGCTCGGCGACGACGGCCACGGGGGCGACCGGTTCCGCCACGGGTGCCGGCGTCTCCGGGATCACGGTCGCCGCGGGCTCGGGGGTCTCGACCGGGTCGGGAACCGGGGCCTCGGGCACGACGTCGACGACCGGAACCGGAACCGCCTCCGCCGCCGGTACCTCGGCGACCTGCTCCTGAAGCTGGGGTTCCTCGGCGGCGATCACCTCTACGGCGTTCGCCTCGGGGACCTCCGGTACCTGCTCCACCGTCTCGACCGGGGCAGGCTCGACGGCCTGTGCCGCCTGTACCGCCTGCACGGCCTCCGGTGCTTCCGGTGCGTGCGGTGTGTGAGGTGCCTCCATCGGCGGTTCGAAGACCGGCTCGGCGGAGACCTCCGGTGCCTGGTCCGCGCCGGAGACGGGAACGTCGGCCGTGATCTGGACGGCGTCCGTGATCTGGACGGCGTCCGCGACCGGGGCGGCGGGGGCCTCCTCGGCCTCCGCCATCATCGCGGCTCCGAGCAACTGACCGGGGTCGACGACTCCGTACGTCTCGGCGGCGACCGGGGCCGCGGGCGCGGGGACCGGGACGGCCGCCTCAGGTTCCTGCGGGACGGCCGGGACGGTCGAGGCGAACGCCTCCGTCGCCTCCGTCGCCACGCGGGCCACCACGGCCTGGGCCACGCCCACCGGCTCGGCCGGCGCCGGAACAACCGTTTCCGCAGTCGTCACCCCGGACGCGACCGGCCCCTGGACCGTGGCCTGCGCGGCGCCCCAGGGGGACGCGCCCTGTGGGGGCATCTCGCGCAGGGGCGGCACGTCCAGGTACTCGGGGCCGGACGGGGGTGCGACGGGCTGGCGCACCGGTGCGTCCGCGGGGCCGCGGTCGGCCAGGGAGCGGACCGGGCTGGCGGAGGCATCGGGGATCGGCGGGCCGAGGTGCAGCGGGCGGCGCGGGGCCGACTGGGGCGCCGACGGGCCGGGCAGCCGGACGGCGCTGAGGTCGACCGAGCCGCTGTCGCGGCCGGCCATCTCGTGCGGGCCCGGCTCGTGCACCACCGTCTCGACCACCGGTTCGGGCGCGGGCGGCGCCACCTCGTTGCCCCATGCGCTCTGCGCGCCCGGCAGCAGCAACAGGTCTTCGTCCTCGGCGGTGGTGTCGGAGAGGTAGGTGTACGCACCGTGCGCGGAGGCGCCCGGCTGCTCCACCATGCCTGCGCTCTCCGGCAGCCCCTCGGCCGGGACCTGGCCGGTGTCGGTCATGCGTAACCCCTCGCCCATCGGTTAGTGCTCCTACGACCCGCTCACCCGGGGCGGCGCACCGACCGCCCCGTAGTGAAGAACGAGCGTCCGCGCCCAGCGGCACGAACGACCCGCCCGAAAAAGCGACAAAGCCATTCAGTGGCATTGTCCCGGCCGCCGTCGCGTCGCGACAGCTTGATCCGCGACGCTCCGCTGTGGACTGCGCCACGTTGCGCGCCCTCCGGTACTGCCGTACCACACCTACCCCAAAAGGGATGCGTTTTCCGGACATTGACCGACGAAGTGCCGGGCGAACGGAAGCGGTACGACGATCGGCCAGCCTACCGCGCGCGGTACGACAACAGGATCACGGGGAGGGCGAACCGGGTCACGCCGTACGGTCGGGGAGAGCCCCGCTGAGCAGGAACGCGACGCTCCGTTCCGTCTCCGTCCAGGCCCGCGTGTCGAGTTCGACGGACTGGACCAGGGCGCACTCGACGCGGTAGCCGTGCTCGGACAGATCTCGGCCCACGAGTTCGGCGGCGTCGCGGGTCGCCGCGTGGGCGACGATGCGCTGCGGGCGGCGGTCGGCGACCGCGGAGACCACGGCCGCTCCCCCGCCGCCGACCCGGACGACGTCCGGTTCGGGCAGGTTCTCCAGTACGTGCGGGGCGGTGCCGCGGACGATCTGGAGCTGGACGCCGTAGCGGCGCGCGGCGGCGTCGGTGCGGGCGCACGCCTCCACGTCCCGGTCGACGGCGATGACGGCGGCGCCCGCCCGCGCGGCCTCGGTCGCGAAGGCGCCGCTGCCGCAGCCGATGTCCCAGACGAGGTCGCCGACGCGCGGGCCGAGCCGGGCGAGTTGGGCGGCGCGCAGCAGTTCCGACTCGCCCTCGCCGAGTCCGCCGCCGTAGGCCTCGGCGGGCAGGGCCCAGCCGCGCGGGCCGGTGTCCGGGGCGCGGCCGGCGAGCCAGCCGGTGTCGCCGGAGACGGCCGGCCCGGTGGGGCCGCCGATGACGATGACGACGTTGGGGTCGCGCCAGATGTGGTCGGCGGCCTTGTCGGAGGTGGTGATCCTGACCTGTTCGCGGGTGGTGCCGAGTTCCTCGCAGACCACGAAGGTGCGGTGCACGCCCTCCATGAGCAGGCCGAGCTCCGCCGGTCCGGCTCCCGGGGAGGTGAGGACGGCGACCTTGGTGTGGGCGCGGCACACGTTGACCGCGCGGCGCAGGGTGCGCCGGTGTGCGACGACCACCTGGGCGTCGTCCCAGGGCATGCCGGCCCGGGCGAAGGCCGCGGCGACGGCGGAGACGGCCGGGACGACCTCCACCTCCAGGCCGAACTCGGGTGCGCGCAGGGTCCGTACGACGCCGAAGAAGCCCGGGTCGCCGTCGGCGACGACGACGGCGGTGCCGCGGTGGCCGGCGATGCGGCGGGCGGCGAGGGAGACGCTGCCGAGCCGGATGCGTTCCGCGCCGGGCGGGACCTCGGGCAGCGTCAGATGGTGGGCGGCCCCGGCCACGAGGGTGGCGGCGCCCAGAGCGGAGCGGGCCGCGGCGGTCAGCGGCGAGCCGTCCCAGCCGATCACCGTGACGCGGTCGGCCATCGTCGTCAGTCCCCCCAGGGGTTCACGCAGGTAGCGGGCTCCGTGAGGGTACCTGGTCGGCAGGTCCCGGCAAGGGCGCCGGCACCCGGGCCGGGGGTCAGTTCCAGTCGGCGTACGAGGTGAAGCCGCCGCTCTCCGCGAAGTGCTCCCCGGCGCCCTCGACGTCCTCCGGGAGGAGGCTCCAGACGATGTAGTCGGTGCGCACCTCGTTCCAGGTGCCGTCCTCGGCGCGGGCGCGCGCTATGCACGCGTTGCGCAGGACGCCCTCGCTGATGCACCCGATCTTCTGTGCGACCTGCTGGGAGGCGGTGTTGTCGGCGGCCGTGCGCAGCTCGACGCGCTCGAACCTCTGGTCGGTGAACAGCCACTGGGCGGTGGCCAGCGCCGCCTCGGAGGCGTAGCCCTCGCCGCGCGCCCAGGGGGCGATGATGTACGACATCTCGGTGGAGCGGACGTGCCAGTTGGTCTTGGCCAGTTGGACGATGCCGACCAGGCGCTGGGTGAGGAACTCGGTGACGGCGAGGTCGAGGCCGCGGCCGGCGGTGCGTTCGGCGGGCGCGTACTCGGTGATCCAGCGGCGGGCGGCCGCCCGGTCGTAGGGCTGGGGCACGGCGGTCCAGGCCGCGACCTGCTCGTCGTTCATCATGTCGGCCAGCGCGGGCACGTCGTCCTCGTCGAGGGGACGCAAGCCCAACCGCTCCGTGCTGATGGAGATGGTGGGGAAGGTGCTTGTCATGCGCCACTCCGTAACCTTCGAAATCTCGGATGAGACCTGCCGGCCCGTCAGGGCTCGCTGAACTGCCCAGCATGCAGCATGCAAGCGCGGAACCACACCACGGGGTCCGCCCCGAGTGAAGGAGCGGACCCCGTGTGCAGGGCGGTCGACGCGGGTCAGAACGCCGCGACGACGGCGCCGTCGTACTTGTCCTCGATGAACTTCTTCACCTCGGGCGAGGTGAGCAGCTCGGCCAGCTTCACCACGCGCGGGTCGTCCTCGTCGCCCTTCTTCACGGCGAGGAAGTTGGCGTACGGGTTGTCCGTGGCGGACTCCGCGACCAGGGCGTCCTTCGCCGGGCTGAGCTTGGCCTCGAGCGCGTAGTTGCCGTTGATCACGGCGGCGTCGACGTCGGCGAGGGAGCGCGGCAGCTGGGCCGCCTCCAGCTCCTTGAACTCGATGTTCTTGGGGTTGGAGGTGATGTCCTTGGGGGTCGCGGCGTAGCCGACGCCCGCCTTCAGGCCGATCAGGCCGTTGGCCTGCAGGAGCTTCAGCGCGCGGGCCTCGTTGGTGGTGTCGTTCGGCAGGGCGATGGTGGCGCCGGTCTTGAGGTCGGCGAGCTTCTTGACGCCCTGGGAGTACAGACCGAGCGGCTCCAGGTGCACCGTGGCGCCGGGCACGGCGACGATGTCGGTGTCGTTCTTCTTGTTGAAGTCGGTCAGGTACGGCTGGTGCTGGAAGTAGTTGGCGTCGACCTCGCCCTGCTGGACGGCGGTGTTGGGGGTCACGTAGTCCGTGAACTCCTTGACCTCGAGCTTGAGGCCGGCCTTCGCCGCGAGGTTGTCCTTGATGTAGGCGAGGATCTCGCCCTGCGGGGTGGGCGTGGCGGCGACGGTCAGCGTGGCGTTCGCGTCGGTGCTGCCGGAGTCCTTGTCCGAGCCGCAGGCGCTGAGTCCGAGGGTGAGGGCTCCGGCGGCGAGGACGGCAGTGGTGATCTTGGCGGTGTTACGCACGAAAAGTGCCTTTCCTGAGGTGGTGCGTCCCCGCGTTGGGTGGGCGGGGAGTCTGCGGGTGTTTCTCTGGGGGTGGCCCGGGGAGGGCTCAGGCGACCTTGCTCACGTCTGCCGCCGCGGGCTCCTTCGCCTTCAGCAGGCGGAGCTTCGGGGCGGGGCCGGAGCTGCCGCCGCGGCGGTGCAGGGAGCGGGCCGCGTAGTCGCCGGCGAACTGGATGAGCGAGATGACGACGGCGAGGATCGCCACCGTGATCCACATCAGCTCGGTCTCGAAGCGCTGGTAGCCGTAGCGGATGGCGATGTCGCCGAGGCCGCCGGCGCCGACCGTGCCGGCCATGGCGGAGTAGCCGATGAGCGCGACGATCGTGGTGGTGGTGCCGGCGATGAGCGAGGGCAGGGACTCGGGGACGAGGACCTTGCGGACGATCGTCCAGGTGTTGCCGCCCATCGACTGCACGGCCTCGACGAGTCCGCCGTCCACTTCGCGGACGGCCGTCTCGACCAGGCGGGCGAAGAACGGGATGGCCCCGATGGCGAGCGGCACGATCGCGGCGTCACGGCCGATGGTCGTCCCGGTGATGGTGCGGGTGAAGTTCATCAGCGCGACCATCAGGATGATGAACGGCATCGAGCGGGCGATGTTCACGATCTGCCCGATCACCTTGTTGGCGACGGTGTTCTGCAGCAGGCCGCCCCGGTCGGTCAGGACCAGCAGGATGCCGAGCGGGAGGCCGCCGACGACGGCGATCAGCGTGGACCAGCCGACCATGTAGAGGGTGTCCCAACACGCCTGGGACAGCAGGGGCTGCATCTCGGACCAGGTCACTTGGCACCTTCGTTCACCAGCAGGGGCTCGCCCACGACGTCGATCTGCAGGCCCTGTTCGCGCAGGAAGCCGATCGGCACGACGTTGTCCTCGTAGCGGCCGGGCAGTTCGATGCGCATGCGGCCGACCTGGAGGCCGCCGACGGTGTCGATGGCCGCGCCGAGGATCGAGATGTCGATGTTGTAGGTGCGCGACAGCTGGGAGATGACGGGCTGGGTGGCGGCCTCGCCGTGGAAGGTGACGTCGATGACGGTGCGGTCGTCCCCGGTGGCCTCGCCGCCGACCGGGAAGAGGGCGGCGGCCAGTTCGGAGCCGGGGGTGGCGAGCAGTTCGCTGACCGTGCCGGACTCGACGACGTGGCCGTTCTCCATGAGCGCGGCGGAGTCGCAGATCGACTTCACCACGTCCATCTCGTGGGTGATGAGCAGCACGGTCAGGCCGAGCTGCCGGTTCAGGTCGCGCAGCAGCTGGAGGATGGAGCGGGTGGTCTCGGGGTCGAGGGCGCTGGTGGCCTCGTCGGAGAGCAGCACCTTCGGGTCGCCGGCCAGGGCGCGGGCGATGCCGACGCGCTGCTTCTGGCCGCCGGAGAGCTGGGCGGGGAAGGACTTGGCCTTGTCGGCGAGACCGACCAGGTCGAGCAGCTCCAGCGCCTTGCGGGAACGTTCCTTCCCTGCGACGCCGAGGATCTCCAGGGGCAGTTCGACGTTGTCCTGCACGGTCCGCGAGGACAGCAGGTTGAAGTGCTGGAAGACCATGCCGATCCGGCTGCGCGCCTGCCGCAGCTCCTTGCCGGCCCGGGGGCCGCGCCCGGCGAGCGCGGTGAGGTCCTGGCCGGCGACGGTGACCGTGCCGGCGGTGGGGCGTTCCAGGAGGTTGATGCAGCGGATGAGCGAGGACTTGCCGGCGCCGGACTGGCCGATGACGCCGTACACCTCGCCTTCGCGGACGTGCAGGTCGACGCCGTCGAGGGCGGTGACCGCACGGCCGCGCGAGCGGTAGACCTTGGTCAGGCCCGTGGTGGTGATCACGTGGATTTCCGTCACTGTCGAGTGCGCGGGCGTGGGTGTGCCCGGGCGCACGGGTGCAGGCTGTCAGGGACGCGACACGGTTCTCGCTGTGGCGGGGAACCGGGGAGAAACATGTGCGCGGGGCGCGGCTGGCGTCACGTACGGCTCGGATGCGATGCGGCGTACGGACCTGCCACGGCGTCTCGCTTCGGGGCGCGAGCTCGGGTGGTGCGGGGGCCCTCTAGAAGGCGCACATTCGACACATACAACGAGCACCGGGCGTCATGGTCGCCTCGGTCGCAAGGGTGCGGCTGCTCGTCGTGGTCATGGGCATCAGTAAAGCAGAAGTACGGTCCTGACAAAGACTGCGCTGTCCGGATGCTGGACAGCCGTGGACAGCTTCCGGACACCCCTCGGCCGCGCACGGAGATCTCCACTCCCCCGCCGGTGACCAGCACCGACAAGGCGGACAGGCCGTTCATCACGATGTCCGGTACGGGCTCCCGGGCCCGACGGGTTGTGGCCAACGCCACGGCGGTCCTGCCGTGGGGGACGGGAGCGGGGCCGATCGCGAGGTGCCGGATACGCCGTATTAAGGTCGCTGCATGCTTGATGCACTGACGCTGGCGACCGGCGTCGCCGCGTTGCTGCTCGCCGCCTGGTGCGGCTGGGCCGCCTACCGTGACCAGCCGACGAAGGACTGGCACTTCATCGGGATGGCCGTGGTCACAGCGCTGACCGTGGTCCAGTTGGTGATCGGGGTCGTGCAGCTGGCGCGGGGCGAGAAGCCCGAGCAGGGCACGACGATCTTCGTGGCGTATCTGCTGGGGGCGTTCGCCTGCGTTCCGGCGGCGGGGTTCATGTCGCTGGCCGAGCGGACCCGCTGGGGTTCGGTGACGGTCGCGGCGGGCGGCGTGGTGCTCGCCGTGCTCGAGGTGCGGCTCTTCGACATCTGGGGAGGCTGACATGACGGCGACACAGGAGAAGCCGGCCCGGCTCATCAGCGGGCCCGGCATGCTGCTGGTGTGGTTCTACGGGGTCATGGTGGTCGGGGCCGTGTCGCGGTCGGCGTACGAGATCGCGACCGAGTTCGACCGCGCGCCGCTGGCGTACTCGCTGTCGGCGCTGGCCGGCCTGGTGTACGGCTTCATCACGTACTCGCTGGTGCGGGGCGGCGAGACGGCCCGCAGGGCGGCGCGGATCTGCTGCGCCGCCGAGCTCGCGGGCGTACTGATCGTCGGAACCTGGACGCTGGTGGAGCCGTCCGCCTTCCCCGACGCGACCGTGTGGTCGAAGTACGGGATGGGGTACGTGTTCATTCCCGTGCTGCTGCCGCTGTCGGCCCTGTACTGGCTGCGCAAGTCCCGCACCGCCACGCCCCCCACGACCGCTACGCGGTAGCCGCGTACTCCCCCGCCTGCTTCTCCAGGACGATCATCGGCACGCCGTCCGTGCCCTCGGAGGTGCCGACGGTCTCGTAGCCGACGCGGCGGTAGAGGCGGAGGTTGCCCTCGCTGCGGTGGCCGGTGAAGAGGCGGAACTTCTTGGCGCCGCGCTCCTCGGCCAGCGCCTCCTCGGCCGCGCGCAGCAGCCGTGCGCCGATGCCGTGGCCCTGGAGGCGGGGATGGACGCAGAGCTTGCCGATGGCCGCGGCGCCGTCCTCCGTGAGGTTGCCGCGTACCGAGCCCACCACTTCGTCGCCCAGCCGGGCCACGAAGACGCAGTCGGTGGTGAGCTCCTGCCGGACCGAGTCGAGGCTCTGGACGAGCGGGGCGATGCGGTAGTTGCCGTACAGCGCGGCTTCGCTCTGGAAGCAGAGGTACTGCAGCCTGAAGATCTGCTCGGTGTCCTGCTCGGTCGCCACCGAGATGGTCACGCTCATGCCCATGTGCGCACGCCTCCCGCTCACCTGATCGCCTGTGGTCCTTCACTCCTATCCCCGCACTTCACCGGCCGCAACCTCCGGAGCCAGCAAACGTCGCAGACATCCCAGACATCTGGAGCGTTCCGGGCCGAGACTGCCCTGTGAGATACCCAACTCCCCCGCGATCTCCCGGTAGGTGAGGTCCTCCGGCGAGAGCAGGGCCTGGAGAAGCCGGGAGCAACGGCCGGGCAGCCGGTGCACGGCCTCGCGCAGGGCGCGGTGGCGGGCCGCGGTGAGAACGAGCTGCTCGGGGCCGCGGTCGGCGTCGTCGGCCGGGTCGCTCGCGTACGGCTGTTCGCGGCGGATGGTCCGGCGGGTGCGGCGGACCTCGGCGCGGACGGCCCGGCGCAGCCAGCCCTGGGGGTCGAGGGGCGGGCCCTCGGTGGCGAGGTGCTCCAGCAGGCGGAGCCAGACCGCCTGTTCCAGGTCGCCGGGTTCGGTGCCGGTGGCATGGGCCTCGGCGGAGGCCTCCGCGCTGAGGAGCGGGCGCAGGGCGGTGAGCAAGTCGGACGTCATATGCCGAACGATGCGGCCGCCCGGGCGGCTGGTTGCCCGGGCGGCCGACTGTCACTCCAACGAGGACTCAGCCGTTGACGAAGTCCGCGCGAGCCAGCAGTCCGGTGTCCGGGTTGTCCGTGAAGACGCCGTCGATGCCGGTCGCGAAGTAGGTGCGGAAGACGCTGAAGGAGTCGCCGTAGGCGTCCGCGTCCGTGCCCTTGCGGAAGCTCGTCGGCAGGAAGGGGTTCTCGTTGCGCATGGTGTACGGGTGCAGGACCAGGCCGACCGCGTGGGCGTCCTTCACCAGGGTGGTCGGGGTGGTGAGGTTGCCGCTCGCGTCCTTCGGGATGACCAGGTCGAGGGTCGGGCCGATGCCATTGGCGTAGCCCGCGATCTCGCGGAGGCCGGCCCGGGTGACGAGGTCGGCGACCGTGCGCGGGTCGCCCGCCTCGACGAAGTCCCAGGGGCGGGTCGTCGCACCGGACAGCAGCACCACCAGCGGGTTGTCGACCAGCTTGTTCAGGCGCTGGATGCTGCTCGGCTCGAAGGACTGGACGATGACCGGCGAGTTCTTCTTGTCCTTGCCGTACTTGTGCAGCAGCTTGGCGACCCGCTCCTCCAGGCCCAGGCCCAGCTTGCGGAAGTAGGTGGGGTGCTTGGTCTCGGGGTAGATCCAGACCTGCTTGCCGCGCTTACGGGTCTGCTCGTCCTGCCACTTCAGGACTTCCTCGAAGGTGGGGATCTCCCAGCGGCCGTTGTAGAGCGTGTTGTGCGGGCGGTTGGCCGGGATGCGCTCGATCGCGCGCAGGGTCTTGAGCTCGGCGAGCGTGAAGTCCTCGGTGAACCAGCCGGTGAGGGAGACGCCGTCGAGCACCTTGGTCGTCCTGCGGTTCGCGAACTCGGGGTGGTCGGCGACGTCCGTCGTCCCGCCGATCTCCGGCTCGTGCCGGCAGACCAGGTGGCCGTCCTTGGTGGGGACGAGGTCGCCGGCCTCCACGATGTCGGCGCCCAGGTCGAGAGCGAGCTGGTAGGAGCCGAAGGTGTGCTCGGGGCGGTAGCCGCTGGCGCCGCGGTGACCGATGATCGTCGGGACGGGCAGGCTCTTCAGGCCGCCGCCTCCCCCGTGCCGCGCGTCGGCGGCTCTCGCCGTGCCCGACAGTCCGAGGACGCCTCCGGTGGCGCCGAGCACGGCCGCGCCGAGCAGCGCCCGCCGTCCGGTTCCGCTCACGCTCGCCTGATGGTTCGACTCCTGCGTGCCCTGCGTGCCCATGAGGGGCCTCCTGCCGTCGGCTCGTCCGTGCGCGCCGATCGTAGGGGCGTGGACATGACCGTCGGGAGACCTCGGTCCTAACGCGCGGGTGACGGTGGATGGCTTGTGCAGCACGACTGTCTGACACGGCGTCGGACAAGGCGTCGGATGCGGCCGGATGCGACTGAATGCGGCTCGATGCCGCAGGATGGTGCTTGTTGCGGCCTGTTGCGGACTATTGCGGCCTGTTGCGGACTATTGCGACTTGTTGCGGCTTGTTGCAGTGGATTGAACGGGTTCGGTCCGGGAAGGCGGGCAGAGAGCAGTCGGTTAAGCGCACCGCCTTGCAGCGTTCCGCGCAGGTGTCGGGCGGGCGTCGATACGGCCGTACAGGTGCACGTGGGTCAACAGTGCGTAAGACCTGGGTGACCCGATGTGCGCCGGCCCCACGGCCGCGAGTATCGTCCTCACCTGCACAGACTCATACCGTTTTCCCTTGACATCGGAGGGCTCGTTGTCCCGCTTCGCGCTGATCAAGACAGTGCTCGGACCGGTCATGCGCCTGATGTTCCGCCCCCGGGTCGAGGGCGCGGAGCACATCCCCGGCGACGGCCCGGTCATCCTGGCCGGCAACCACCTCACGTTCATCGACTCGATGATCCTGCCGCTCGTGTGCGACCGGCAGGTCTTCTTCATCGGCAAGGACGAGTACGTCACCGGCCAGAACCTCAAGGGCCGGCTGATGGCCTGGTTCTTCATCGGGGTCGGCATGATCCCCGTCGACCGCGACGGCGGGCGCGGCGGTGTCGCCGCCCTGATGACCGGGCGACGGGTGCTGGAGGAGGGGAAGGTCTTCGGGATCTACCCCGAGGGCACCCGGTCGCCCGACGGCCGGCTGTACCGGGGCCGTACCGGCATCGCGCGGCTGACGTTGATGACGGGCGCGCCGGTCGTGCCCTTCGCGATGATCGGCACGGACAAGCTGCAGCCGGGGGGTGCGGGGATGCCCCGCCCCGGGCGGGTCACCGTCCGGTTCGGCGAGGCGATGGAGTTCTCCCGGTACGAGGGGATGGACCGGGATCGGTATGTGCTGCGGGCTGTCACGGACTCGGTGATGACCGAGGTCATGCGGTTGTCGGGGCAGGAGTACGTGGACATGTACGCGACCAAGGCGAAAGCGGCGTAGGCCTCCGGCGGTCGGGCGGTTTTCGGGTGCGTTGTCGGGTGCGGGTGCGTTGTGGCTGGTCGCGCAGTTCCCCGCGCCCCTAGGGGGGTCAGCCTTGCCCCGGGTTTTCCAGGCGCTGTTGCTTCAGCAGGAACCACGCTGCCAGCGCCGTCGCCAGCAGGACTGCTGCGCCTGCTCCCGATGCGACGCTGAGGCCGTCGACGAATGCCGCGCGCGCCGAGGCCAGCATGGTCTCGGCCTCAGCCGGCGGCAGATGGCCTGCTGCCTCCACCGCACCGCCCAGGGACTCGTGCGCGCTCTCCGGTGTGCCCGTCGGGGACGGGAAGTTCCGGTAGACGCCGGTCACGATCGAGCCGAGTACGGCGATGCCGAGGGCGGCGCCCAACTCGTACGCCGTCTCGGAGACCGCTGAGGCCGCTCCCGCCTGTTCCTTGGGGACCGAGGACAGGATGACGTCGGAGGTCACCGTGAAGGAGAAGCCGGCGCCGATGCCGACCGCCAGCAGGGCCGCTCCCAGGATCGGATAGCCGGTCGTCGCGTCGATCGTCGTCAGCGCGGCCAGGGCGAGGCCGATCGCCGCCAGACCGCCGGAGACCACCGCGCGTACCGAGTAGCGACGGGCCGTTCGGCCCGCGATCAGGCCGGCCGCCACCGCGCCCACGGCTGCGGGGAGTTCGGCCAGGCCGGCTTCCAGAGGCCTTCTGCCCTGCACCAACTGCAGGTACTGGGAGAGGAAGAACACCAGGCCGGACATGCCGAGCACGGTCAGCATGTCGGCCAGTACCGCGCCGCTGAAGCCGGACTTGCGGAACAGGCGCATGTCCAGCAGCGGCTCGGGAAGGGTGAGCTGGCGGCGGACGAAGCCGTGCAGCGCGACCGCGCCCAGCAGACCCGCCGTCAGCGGTTCCCAGGTCAGGCCGTGACTGGCGGCCTCCTTCACCGCGTAGACGACGGCGATCATGCCGACCAGCGAGAAGACCACGCTGACCAGGTCCCAGGGGCCCGGGTCGGGGTTCTTCGACTCGGGCAGCGTCTTCAGGCCGACGACGACGAGCACGACCATCACCGGCAGGTTGATGAGGAAGACCGAGCCCCACCAGAAGTGTTCGAGGAGGAAGCCGCCCACGATGGGGCCGACCGCGGTGCCGGCGGAGGCGGTCGCGCCCCAGATGCCGACCGCGAGGCTGCGCTCGCGCGGGTCGTGGAAGAGGTTGCGGATCAGGGCGAGGGTGGCGGGCATCAGGGTCGCGCCCGCCACGCCCAGCAGGGCCCGGGCCGCGATCATCGTCTCCGGGGTCGTGGCATAGGCGTTGAGGATCGATATCAGGCCGAACGCGGTGGCGCCGACGAGCAGGATCCGCTTGCGGCCGATGCGGTCGCCGAGGCTGCCCATGGAGACGAGCAGGCCGGCGATGACGAACGAGTAGACGTCGCCGATCCACAGGAGCTGGGTGCCGGAGGGGGCCAGGTCCTCGCTGATGTAGGGGGTCGCGAGACCGAGGACGGTCGCGTCGACGGCCACCAGCAGCACGGCGAGCACGAGGACGGAGAGCGCGAGCCAACGGTCCGGGCGCTTCACCGCCTCGGTCGTGGTCTCCGGCTGCAGGGTGCTGGTCATGATTCCTCTCTCCGCAGAGCGCCGCCGAGCAGCAGCTCGACGATCATGTGGGTGAAGTCCTTGGGGGCGACCCTGCCCTCCATCACCGCCCAGGCGCCGGAGGCCAGCAGGCCGTAGAGCGCCTCGGTGAGCCAGGCCGGGGTGAGGTCGATGCGGAACTCGCCGTCGGCCTGGCCGCGCCGGAACAGGGTCGCGATGCGGTCGTCGATCCGCGCCCAGCCCTGGTGCTGGTCGCCCTCGAAGAGCTGGTTCTCCGAGTAGAGGAAGGCGAGCAGGGCGGCGGCCGGTTCCATCTCCTGGACGAGTCGGCGTACGGCGTCGGCCGCCGGGCCCTCCTCCAGCCGGGCCCGGTCCAGGGCGCTCTCGCACTCCGCTATGCCGAGCGCCTCCAGGGCGCGGACCAGCGCGTCGCGTCCGGCGAAGTGACGGTGCAGGGTGGCGCGGCTGATCCCGGCCGCCTTGGCGACCTCGTCCATCGTCGCGGTGGATCTGCGGGTCAGCAGGGCGGCGGCGCTGCGGAGTACGTGGTCACGGTCGACGGCCATGAGACAAGAGTAACCCATATGAGACGTTGATGTCTCACCACGGGCGCGCGTGACTCACCGTCGGCGCGCATAAGGGGTTCTCAGTGCCAGGGCAGGCTGCCGCGCCGCTCCCAGTACGCCCGCGGGTCCTCCGCCAGCACGGCCAGCCGGTCCAGCTGGTCGTCGTCGAGATCGACGACGGCCGCGTGCAGGTTGGAGGCGAGCTGGGCGGCGGTCGCGGCGCCGGAGAGGACGACGCCGGCCCACGGCCGGCGCAGGATCAGGGCGAGGGCGACGGCGTCACAGCCGAGGGAGGTCTCGTCCGCCACGGCCTTCAGGACGTCCGGCGCGTACGGCGCCGCGAGACGCCCGTTGGCCATGCCCTCCTTCACGATCACCGTGAGTCCGGCGTCGTGCGCCTCGGCGAGGGCCGGGCCGGCCGAGGTCTCCAGCGCGTTGTACGTCGACTGGACGGTGCGGAAGAGGGGCTCGCCGTCGACCGTCACGGCGAGGGCGGCGCGGATGGCGTCGGCCTGGGCGGGGCCGCTCGTGGAGAAGCCGACGGTGAGGCCCTGGGCGGCGGCCTCGGCCAGCTTCGCGTGGAGTTCCTTGTCGGTGAGGGCGGGGCTGTCCGGGGTCACCGAGTGGATCTGGTAGAGGTCGAGGCGGGCGCCGAGCAGTTCGGCGCTCTCGCCGCGCTGGCGGTCGTAGGTCTGGACGCTGTGGTCCTTGACCTCGTGCTTCTCGGCGTCGGTGGTCCAGTCGGCGGTGTAGGTGTAGCCCCATTTGCTGCCCACGACGATGTCGTCGACGTCGGGGCGGACCTTCAGCCAGTCGGCGAGGAACTCCTCCGAGCGGCCGTAGGAGCGCGCCGCGTCGAAGTAGCGGACACCCTGGGCGTAGGCGGCGTCGAGGAGTTCATGGGTGCGGGTGCGCAGCGAATCGACCGTGCGGTCCGCTCCGAGGTCGGCCTCGCGGCCGAGGTTGATGTAGCCGGGGCGGCCGACTGCGGCGAGGCCGAAGCCGATGTGACAGGTGGGGGTCGTTGCCGCTGCCAGGCGGGCGAAGGGCATCACGGGCTCCGTTCGGTCGGCTTCCGACCAACGTAACCCGCGATGGCCTTCGCTTCAGAGCTCGGGTTGTGCGGTGGTTCGGCGGGTGCGGGTGCGTTGTCGTTGCTCGCGCCCACGCGGCGGAGCCGCACATCGACACAGCCCCGCGCCCCCTGAGGGCGTTTTCCTCAGGCCTTCTTGGCAGTTGCCCATTCGTGCTGGACCGACACGTTCTGCTTCACCTCTGCCAGCTGGATCGCGACCGCGCTCGGGGCTGTGCCGCCTCGGCCGTTGCGGGAGGCCAGGGCGCCCCGGACGTTGAGGACCGTGCGGACCTCGGGGGTGAGGTGGGCGGAGATCTTGGCGAACTGGTCGTCGGTCAGTTCGTCCAGTTCCTTGCCCTCGGCCTCTGCCGCCTTGACGCACTCGCCGGCCACCTCGTGCGCGACCCGGAACGGCACGCCCTGCTTGACCAGCCACTCGGCGATGTCGGTGGCGAGCGAGAAGCCGGCCGGGGCCAGTTCCTCCATGCGCTCGCGGTTGACGGTGAGGGTGGCCATCATGCCGGTGAAGGCGGGGAGCAGGACCTCGAGCTGGTCGCAGGAGTCGAAGACCGGCTCCTTGTCCTCCTGGAGGTCGCGGTTGTAGGCCAGCGGGAGCGCCTTGAGCGTGGCCATGAGGCCCGTCAGGTTGCCGATCAGGCGGCCGCTCTTGCCCCGCGCCAGCTCGGCGATGTCCGGGTTCTTCTTCTGCGGCATGATCGACGAGCCGGTGGAGAACGCGTCGTGCAGCGTCACGAAGGAGAACTCCTTCGTGTTCCAGATGATGATCTCCTCGGAGATCCGGGAGAGGTTCACTCCGATCATCGCGGTGATGAAGGCGAACTCTGCGACGAAGTCGCGGGACGCCGTGCCGTCGATGGAGTTGCCGACGCTGCCGTTCTCGAAGCCGAGGTCGGCGGCCACCGCCTCCGGGTCCAGACCCAGGGAGGAGCCCGCGAGCGCGCCGGAGCCGTACGGCGAGACGGCCGTGCGCTCGTCCCACTGCCGCAGCCGCTCCGCGTCCCGGGACAGGGACTGCACATGCGCGAGGACGTGGTGGGCGAAGAGCACCGGCTGGGCGTGCTGGAGGTGGGTGCGGCCGGGCATCGCCACGTCCGGGTGGGCCTCGGCGAGGCCGATCAGGGCGTCCTGGAGGTCGGCGATCAGGCCGCCGATGATCCGGGCGTGGTCGCGCAGGTACATCCGGAAGAGGGTCGCGACCTGGTCGTTGCGGGAGCGGCCCGCGCGCAGCTTGCCGCCGAGGTCGGCGCCGAGCCGCTCCAGCAGACCGCGCTCCAGGGCGGTGTGGACGTCCTCGTCGGCGATCGTGCCGACGAAGGAGCCGTCGGCGACGTCCGTGTCGAGCTGGTCGAGTCCGGCGATCATCCGGGTGAGCTCGCCCTCGGTGAGCAGGCCCGCCTTGTGCAGCACGCGCGCGTGGGCACGGGAACCGGCGATGTCGTAGGGCGCGAGCCGCCAGTCGAAGTGGACGGACGCGGACAGCTTCGCCAGGGCCTCGGCGGGGCCGTCGGCGAAACGGGCGCCCCAGAGCCGTACGTCACCGCTGTTGCTGCTCACTTGCGTTGCTCCTCACCGCTGCACTCAAGGTCTTGCATGATTATGCAGTGCTCTGCATGATTCGTCAATTCGGCGAACTTCGGTAAGAGATTTGAAGACGCCTTGAACAACGGCAACCGCTTACCCGTACTTACCGCTGAACGCCGGCCGCGTGTTTGTAAACCCACTCCTGACCCAAGTGAGGCACCCCCATGTCCAGGGCTCTTCCGAAGTACAACAAGCGTCGCGTGGTGGTCATCGGCGCGGCCGCCGCTCTGGCGCTGTCCGGCGCGGTCGTCGTCAACTCCGCGCTCGCCGGGGAGTCGTCCAAGAGCAACGGCACCACCAACGCCAACACGCTCGCCGCCGGCCCCGGCACCATCTCGTGCCCGGACGTGGCCTCGCAACTGCCCGCGATCCCCGCCACCGCCCAGGCCGAGGTCGACCGCAACATCGCGCTGCTCCAGACCCAGATCGACGAGGCCAACCAGCGGCTGATCGACACGGTCGGCCAGGGCGGCGCCAACTTCGTGCAGAACGCGATCCTCGGCCCGCTGGAGGACAAGCGGATCGCCGTCGTGAACCGCATCGCCACCGCCATCGGCCGCACCGCGGACAAGCCCCAGGGTCTCGAGGCGCTCGCCCCCTGCGCCCTCGACGCGGGCGGCGCGGCGGACACCGGCGAGGAGGCCGGTGCCGGTGACGCGGCCGGCGACGAGGCCGAGGCCACCCCGGGCGCGGAGGAGACCGCCGCCGCGGGCGGGGCCGACGACGGCGCGGCGGAGGACACGGGCGACACCGGCGCCGAGGCGGGCGCCGCCGGCACGATCAGCTGCCCGGACGTCGCCTCGCAGCTGCCGGAGATCCCCGCCTCCGCGCAGGCCGAGGTGGACCGGAACCTGGCGCTGCTGGAGACGCAGCTCGCCGAGGCCAACACCCGGCTGGTCAACACCGTCGGCCAGGGCGGCCCCAACTTCGTGCAGAACGCGATCCTGGGCCCGCTGGAGGGCAAGCGCGAGTCCACGATCGACCGCATCGCCATCTCGATCGGCCGTCAGGGCACCAAGCCGCAGGGCCTCGAGGTCCTGGCCCCCTGCACGCTGAACCAGTGATGTGACAGACGCAGCGGCCGCCCCGGGAAACGCCGACCGGGGCGGCCGCTGCGGCATGTGCACACTCCATACACACCCCATGCACACGCCATCGATTCGGCTATTTCCTTGGACGCGCGAACGCGCTTCCCGGATAATCGTTAGACATGGGAAAGACCTATGAGCGCATAGACGGCCGGCTCCGTACGTTCATCGAGGAGCAGCCCCTCTTCTTCACCGCCACCGCGCCGCTGTCCGGGGACGGCACGGTCAACCTCTCCCCCAAGGGCCTCAAGGGCTCGTTCGCCGTGCTGGACGAACACACCGTGGCCTACCTCGACTTCGCCGGCTCCAACGCGGAGACCATCGCGCATCTGCGGGAGAACGGCCGGATCACGCTGATGTGGTGCGCCTTCCAGGGGCCGCCGAACATCGTGCGGGTGCACGGCCGCGGCGAGCCGGTCTTCCGCGACGACCCCCGCTTCCGGGAACTCCTCGCCCGCTTCCCCGACATCGACGCGACCCCGCACGGGCTGCGCGCGATCATCGTCGTGCACGCCGAACTCGTCCGGGACACCTGCGGGTACGCGGTCCCCTTCATGACGTACGACGAGGACCGCGAGCTGCACGCGAAGCGGTTCGCGCGGGAGGACGACGACTCGCTCAGCGCGTACTTCGCGAAGAAGGAGCACGTCGCCACGAGCATGGACGGACTGCCCGGGCTGCCGTTGCCGCTGAGTCCGATTTGACGCGCATAGGCCATGTGTACAGACCGTCAACTCTTGGGCTTCTTGGGGTAATTGACGGAATTCACCCTTCCGCCGCTCTCGTCCCCTAGCGTGGGCTCATCCGTGCGCTCTCTCGCGCATGCGTGAACCACATGGGGGATTCATGTTCCGACCCGCACGTGAACCACAGAGCAAGCGCCATCTCCGTTCCTCCTTCTACGTCGTCGGCGAGGGCATCCTCTCCGAGTCCGGGGAAGGCGAGCCCATGGCGGCACAGCCCGCCTCCTCCGTGGCGGACCTGCGCAAGTTCCGCTTCTCCCGGCTGGGCCCGCAGTCCCGGCAGGCCCAACAGCTCGACCGGAACGCCCGCACCGAGCTGGCCCAGGCCATGACGAACGCCACGGCGACGCACCCCGACCAGGAAGGGGTCCCCGCGGGGTTCACCTACCTCGGCCAGTTCGTGGACCACGACCTCACCCTGGACGCCACCGCGGTGCGCCTCGAGGACGAGATCACGGTGCGTCAGCTCCTCCAGGGCCGCTCCCCGGCCCTCGACCTCGACTCCCTCTACGGCCTCGGGCCCGACCACCGCTTCGACCGCCGGTTCTACGAGGACGACGGACTCAGGCTGAAGACCGGGACGACCCAGGGCGTGCCGCAGGACCCGACCATCGTGGGCCAGCCCCTCGCCGGGTTCGACCTGCCCAGGACGGGCTCGGGCTCGCTGAGGTCCGAGCGGCGCCGGGCCCTGATCCCGGACCCGCGCAACGACGAGAACCTGATCGTCGCCCAGATCCACACCGCCTTCATCCGGTTCCACAACCGGGTGGTCGCCGACCTGGTCGGCAAGGGCGTGTCGAGCGCGGTCCTGTTCGAGTCGGCGCGCGAGACGGTCGTCAAGCACTACCAGTGGATGCTGCGCCACGACTTCCTGCAGCGGATCGTCGACCCCGAGATCGTCGACGACGTGTTCAGCAACGGCCGACGCGTGTTCGAGCCGGCGACCGGCGAGCAGAACCTGCCGACCATGCCGATCGAGTTCTCCGTGGCCGCCTACCGGCTGGGCCACAGCATGGTCCGGGGCGCCTACAACTGGAACCGGATCTTCGACCGGGGCCGGGGCACGCTGGAGCTGCTGTTCCGGTTCAGCGGCACCAGCGGCATCCTCTCCCCGCCGCCCGCCGACCCGACGGACCCGGAGGCGGGCGACTTCGAGCGGCTGCCCACCAACTGGATCGCCGACTTCCGGCGGTTGTTCGCCTTCCAGGAGGCGGTGCCGGAGCGGGCCGATCTCCAGGTGCCCGCGGCGCAGTTCAACCTCGCCAAGCGCATCGACACACTGCTGGTCAATCCGCTCGCCAACCTGCCGCTCGGCTCCTTCGGCGGGCGAGGACAGGAGAGGCCCCCGGAGATCGAGCTGAACCTCGCCTTCCGCAACCTCACCCGGGCCTCCATGCTGCGGCTCGCGACGGGACAGCAGATGGTCGAGTACTTCGTCGACCGGAAGGTCGACGTGGACCCGCTGACCGCGGCCGACTTCTCGCAGGGCGGCGGTGCGCAGCTCTCCGCCGGGCTCGCGAAGGCGGTCGCCAAGAACGCGCCGCTGTGGTTCTACATCCTGCGCGAGGCCGAGGTGAAGGGCGGCGGGAAGCTGACCGGCGTCGGCGGCCGCATCGTCGCCGAGGTGTTCCACCGGGCCATGGAAGGCAGCCGCCACTCGATCGTGCGCGACCCCTTCTGGCGTCCCTTCCTCAGCCCGGTCGCGGCGCGCAACGCCGACGACGTGTTCGACATGACCGACCTGCTGCTCTACGCCTTCGAAGGGCGGGCGGACCAGCTCAACCCGCTGGGTCCGGTGGTCTGAGCGGTCGACGCGGCGAGGCGGCGCCGTGCCCGGTCGGCCCACCCGGCCTGCCGGCGCCGCCATCGCGCTCTAGCGTCTGATCATGCGTCCACGTGTCGTCGTCACCGCTGTCGCCACCGCCGTCTGTGCGTCGTCGCTGCTGCTCGGGGCGGCTCCGGGCGTCGGGGCGGCTCCGCCGTCGTCGGCCGCGCTGCCCGCGCGGATGGCGGACACGGGCGGCGGCACACAGCTGATCACCGCCGTGGCGCCCAAGGCCGGTTCCACGTCGGGCCGGCTCGACTGGTGGGACCTGCGGGACGGGCGGTGGGTGCGGGCCGGTTCCGCGCCGGCCCGGTTCGGCGCGAACGGCCTGGTCGAGGGAGGCGCGCGCCGACAGGGCACGAACACGACGCCGACGGGCCTGTACGGGCTCCCGTTCGCCTTCGGCGTCCGGGCGGCCCCGCGCGGGACGACGTACCCGTACCGTCCCGTGGGCCGGGACTCCTGGTGGTGTCAGGACAACGACTCCCGCGCCTACAACCGGTGGACCGAACCGCGGCCGGCCGACTGCCGTGCCGCCGAGTCCGAGCACCTGGTGACGTACCGGACGCAGTACGCCTACGCCCTGGTCATCGGGTTCAACTACGGCAGGCCGGTGCGCGGCCGTGGGGCGGGCATCTTCCTGCACGTCGACGGGCGTGGGGCGACGGCCGGTTGTGTGTCGGTGCCGGTGGACGCGATGCGACGGATGCTGCGGTGGGCCCGGCCGCAGGAGCGCCCGCACATCGCGATCGGCACCGCCGACGGGCCGACGGCGATCACCCGGTACTGACCGGTAGGAAATCGGCCGGCGCCGAGTCGGCCGGCGCCGAGCCCGCGCACCACTGTGGTCACAACGGCTGAACACTCCGCGACTGCGGCCCGTATCTGAGGGCCAAGGGTCCGTACCCACGGAGGAACAGTGACCACGACGATCGCCGGCGGCCGTGCCGCCCGCCGCCAGACGATGCGCCGCATCCGTCCGCGCCGCTCCCCGGCCGTTCCGCTGCTGCTCGCCGTCTGGGCGGGCGCCGCGGGCGTGCTGTGGTTGTGGTGGAGCAACACGCCGAACATCGCGGACACCGACAGCAAGATCCTCAACGCGGGACGGATCACCGGCCTTCTCGCCGGGTACCTCATGGCGCTCGTCGTGCTGCAGATGGCACGGGTGCCGGCGCTGGAGCGCCGGGTGGGCTCGGACCGGGTCGCCCGCTGGCACGCGATGAGCGGCCGGTACACGCTCTGCCTCACCTTCGCGCACGTGTTCCTCATCATGTGGGGGTACGCGCTGCAGGCCGGCAAGTCGCTCGGCGACATCGTCCAGCAGACGATCGACTCCATCAACCAGCTGCCCGACATGGGCAAGGCGGCCATCGGCACCGGTCTGCTGGTGCTCATCGGCCTGGTGTCGATCGGCCCCGTGCGCAAGCGGATGCCGTACGACACCTGGTACCACATCCATCTGATGACGTACGCGTCCGTGTTCCTGACGTTCTGGCACCAGATCACCACCGGCAACGACTTCGCCATCGAGCCCGTCGCGAAGACCGTCTGGTACGTGCTGTACGGGTCGGTCACCGCGCTGGTCGTCTGGTACCGCATCATCACCCCGGTCCGGCTGAACCTGCGGCACCGCATGCACGTCGAGGCGGTCATCGAGGAGGCGCCGGGCATCGTCTCGGTGCTGATCGGCGGGCGCAAGCTGCACCGGATGGGCGCGGAGGCCGGGCAGTTCTTCCGGTGGCGGTTCCTCGCCCCGGGCATGCGCTTCAGCTCCCACCCGTACTCGCTGTCGGCGGCCCCGCGCCCGGACCTGCTGCGGATCACCGTCAAGGCGATCGGCGACCACAGCGCGGCGCTGCGCGAACTGCGGCCCGGCACACGCGTGTGGGCCGAGGGTCCGTACGGTGCGATGACCGCGTCCCGGCGCAGCCGCGGCAAGGTGCTGCTGGTGGCCGGCGGGGTCGGCATCACTCCGATGCGGGCGCTGTTCGAGACGCTGCCGGGCGCGGCCGGTGACATCACCCTCCTCTACCGGGCCAACAGCACCCAGGACCTGGCGCTGTGGGACGAGCTGGCGAAGATCGCCGACGAGCGCGGGGCGCGGCTGATGTACGCGGTCAACAGCCCCGACGGGGAGCGTCCCGACATCTCGGCGGAGTCCCTCCAGCGCAAGATCCCCGACATCGACACCCACGACGTCTTCATGTGCGGGCCGAACGGCTTCGCGCAAGGCGTGTTCGAGGCACTGCGCGGCGCCGGGGTCCCGGCCCGCCGCATCCATCACGAGTCGTTCGAGATGTGAGCGACGGGAATTCCGCACGACCCTCGGCCTTCAACCTGAATCAGGAGCTCAGAAAGACATGAGGAAGAGCCACCCTCTTCGGCGCGTGGTGCTGGCCACTGCCGCCACCGTGTCCGGGATCGTGCTGCTGCTGTCGCTCAAGCCGTCGTCCGACCCGGGCAGCACGCAGCAGGCGGCGGGCGCGGGAGCGCAGGCCCAGGAGGCCGCCCAGGGCGGCGCCGGGGCGACCGTCACGGGCACGATGACCGGCGACGCGGTCCAGACGCAGTACGGCAACGTGCAGGTACGCATCACCGTCGTCGACAACAAGATCACCAAGGCGGAGGCCGTCCAGGCCCCCAAGGGCGGCACCAGCGACCAGAAGACCGCGGACGCCGTTCCCAAGCTCAACGCCGCGGTGGTCGCCACGCAGAGCCCGAACATCGACACGGTCTCCGGGGCGACGTACACCAGCGAGGCCTACAAGAAGTCCCTCCAGTCGGCCATCGACAAGGCGAACGCGAGCGCCGGCTCCTCGCAGGGGTCGGGCAGCGCGCAGGCCGCCGGCGCCTTCACCGGCGACGCGGTCCAGACGCAGTACGGCAACGTGCAGGTCCGCATCACCGTCGCCGGTGGGAAGATCACCAAGTCGGAGGCGGTCCAGGCGCCCAAGGGCGGCACCAGCGACCAGAAGACCGCGGACTCCGTCCCGAAGCTCAACGCGGCGGCGGTCGCCGCGGGCACCGCGGACATCGACTCCGTGTCCGGCGCGACCTACACCAGCGAGGGCTACAAGAAGTCCCTCCAGTCGGCGCTGGACAAGGCGAAGGCGGCCTCGGGTTCGGCGGCGGGCTCCTCGGGCTCCGGGGAGGCCTCTTCGGGCTCGGACGCCGGCGCCGACGCGGGTGCCGCGCAGGCCAAGACCGTCACCGGCGAGGTCCAGCAGACGCAGTACGGGCCGGTCCAGGTCCGGATCACCGTGGCCAACGGCAAGATCACGAAGGCGGAGGCGGTCCAGGCGCCCTCGGGCGGGACCAGCTCCCAGAAGACCGAGCTCTCCGTCCCCAAGCTCAACGCGGCGGCGGTCGCGGCCGGCAGCGCGGACATCGACTCCGTCTCCGGGGCGACCTACACCAGCGACGGCTACAAGAAGTCCCTGCAGTCGGCGCTGGACCAGGCCGGTGGCTGAGACCGTGGCCGAGTCGGCGGCGGCCCCCGCCGTGGTGCGTCATGCGGAAGAGGTCATGGGGACCGTCTTCTCGTTCGACGTCCGCGGCGGGGAGGCCGAGGCGGTACGGATCGCGCTGGACGAGGCGGTCGCCTCACTGCACCGGGTCAACGAGGTGTTCAGCACCTACCGCGACGACAGTCAGGTCTCCCGGCTGGTGCGCGGCGAGCTGACCGTCGAGGAGTGCGACCCCGAGGTGGCCGAGGTGCTCGACCTGGGCGCCGAGGCGGAGCGGGTGAGCGACGGCTGGTTCAGCATGCGCTACCAGGGCCGCCTCGACCCCACCGGCATCGTGAAGGGCTGGGCCGCCGAGCGCGCGGCCCGGCTGATCGCGGCGGTCGGCGTGAGCGGGGTCAGCGTCAACGGCGGCGGGGACGTGCAGTTGCTGGGCGTCCCCGGGCCCGAGCGGCCGTGGCGGGTCGGTGTGTCGGACCCGCTGCGCCCGGGCGGTCTCGCCGCGGTGGTCTCGGCGGCGGGCGCGGACGAACTGGCGGTCGCGACCTCGGGTACGGCGGAGCGCGGCACCCATATCGTCGACCCTCGCACGGGCCGGTCCGCGGTGACCGACCTCGTCGCCGTGACGGTGGTCGCCCCCCGTCTGACCTGGGCGGACTGCTGGGCCACGGCCGCCTTCGCCATGGGTTCCCGAGAGGGCCTCGCCTGGCTGGAGTCGCTGCCGGACGTGGAGGCCCTGCTCATCACGGCGGGCGACGAGGTCCGCTGCACGGGCGGGTTGGCGGGACGGCTGGGCTGAGTCGGGGCTGGGTGCAGTCAAGCGGCTTGGACTTGCTGACGCAGGTGACTGCAACCCCCTGTGGGCGCGGGACGGTTCTCATGTGCGGCTCCGCCGCGTGGGCGCGACCAGCCCCACGCACCCGCAGTCGGCAACGCTCCGCGACCGCCGCGGCCCGCGCAGCGCTCAGTGGCCGTTCTGAGCCAACCGGAGCAGATGTTCCGCGAGGGCCTGCCCGCCCGTCGCCTCCCGGCTGATCAGCAGCAAGGTGTCGTCGCCCGCGATCGTCCCGAGAATGTCGTGCAGTTCGGCCTGGTCGATCGCCGACGCGAGGAACTGCGCCGCCCCCGGCGGAGTACGCAGCACCACGAGATTCGCGGACGCCTCCGCGGAGATCAGCAGCTCCTGCGACAGCCGCCGCATCCGCTCTTCCTTCGCCGACTCCCCCAGCGGCGCCCGAGGGGTCCGGAAACCCCCCTCGCTGGGCACCGCGTAGATCAGATCGCCGTCGGTGTTGCGGATCTTCACCGCGTTCAGCTCGTCCAGGTCCCGCGACAGCGTCGCCTGGGTGACGCTCAGCCCGTCGTCGGCCAGCAGCTTCGCCAACTGGCTCTGCGACCGCACCGGTTGACGGTTGAGGATGTCCACGATCCGGCGGTGACGCGCGGTACGGGTCTGCGGCACGGCCGGTCCACCCGCCCCCGGCTGCTCATGCTCCTGCGCCTGACTCATCGTCGTCTCATTCCCCGGATCCGTCCCCGCCGACTGCGTCGAGGATGCCGGGCAGCGCCCCGAGGAACGCCTCCACCTCGTCGTCGCCGAGGTTCAGCGGCGGCATCAGCCGGACGACGTCGGGGGCGGGCACGTTCACCAGGAATCCGGCCTCCTGAGCCGCCTGCCGCACCTGAGGTGCGAGGGGCTCGGTGAGCACGATACCCAGGAGAAGGCCGGTTCCCCGGACATAATCGATCAACGGGTGGCCCGCACCCTGGATTCCGTCCCGCAACTTCTCGCTCTGCCGCTTGACGTTCTCCAGCAACCCCTCGTTCTCGATGGTGTCGAGAACGGCGAGTCCGGCGGCGCAGGCGACGGGGTTGCCGCCGAAGGTCGTCCCGTGGTGGCCGGGCTGCAGCAGTTCCGCGGCCCGCCCGAAGGCGACGGTCGCGCCCAGCGGCAGCCCGCCGCCGAGACCCTTCGCGAGCGTCACGACGTCCGGCAGGACGCCCTCGTGGGCCTGGTACTCGAACCAGTGCCCGGTGCGGCCGATGCCGGTCTGCACCTCGTCGAGGACGAGCAGCGCGCCGGTCGCGGCGGTGATCGCGCGGGCGGCCTTGAGGTAGCCGACGGGCGGCACGACGACGCCGAGCTCGCCCTGGACGGGTTCGAGGATGACGAGCGCCGTCTCCTCGGTGACCGCGGCGGCCAGCGCCTGCGCGTCGCCGAACGGCACATGGGTGACATCGCCGGGCAGCGGCAGGAACGGGTCGCGCTTGCCGGGCTGGCCGGTGAGCGCGAGGGCCCCCATGGTCCGGCCGTGGAAGGCGCCCTCGGTGGCGACGACATGGGTCCGCCCGGTCAGCCGGCCGATCTTGAAGGCTGCCTCGTTGGCCTCGGCGCCCGAGTTGCAGAAGAAGACCCTGCCGTCCCGGCCGAAGAGCTGGAGCAGCCGTTCGGCGAGCGTCACGGTCGGCTCGGACAGGAAGAAGTTGGAGATGTGGCCGAGCGAGCCGATCTGCCGGCTCACGGCGTCGACGACGGCCGGGTGGGCGTGGCCGAGCGCGTTGACCGCGATGCCGCCGACGAAGTCGAGGTAGTCCTTGCCCTCGGCGTCCCAGACCCGGGTGCCCGCGCCGCGGGTCAGGGGCAGCAGCGGGGTGCCGTAGTTGTTCATGAGCGCGCTCTGCCACCGCGCGGTCAGTTCCTGGTTGCTCATGACGACTCCCCCTGTGCGTCCGTGGTCGCGGCTGTGGTCGCAGCCGCCGTCGCGTCCGGCTTCTCGTCGGCCACGACCATCGTGCCGATGCCTTCGTCGGTGAAGATCTCCAGCAGGATCGAGTGCTGGACCCGCCCGTCGATGACCCGGGCGGTGGTCACGCCGCCGCGCACGGCGTGCAGACAGCCCTCCATCTTGGGGACCATGCCCGCGCTCAGGTCCGGCAGCAGCTTCTCCAGTTGGGAGGCGGTGAGACGGCTGATCACCTCGTCGGAGTTCGGCCAGTCCTCGTAGAGGCCCTCGACGTCGGTGAGGACCATCAGGGTCTCGGCGCCGAGAGCCGCGGCGAGTGCCGCGGCCGCGGTGTCGGCGTTGACGTTGTAGACATGGCCGTCGTCCTGGGAGCGGGCGATCGACGAGACGATCGGGATACGGCCGTCGGCGAGCAGTGCCTCGATGGCGCCGGTGTCGATCGCGGTGATCTCGCCGACCCGTCCGATGTCGACCAGCTCGCCGTCGATCTCCGGCTGGTGCTTGGTGGCGGTGATGGTGTGCGCGTCCTCGCCGGTCAGTCCGACGGCGAGCGGACCGTGCTGGTTGAGCAGTCCGACCAGTTCGCGCTGGACCTGCCCGGCGAGCACCATCCGGACGACGTCCATGGCGTCCTCGGTGGTGACGCGCAGGCCGGCCTTGAACTCGCTGACGATGCCGGCCTGGTCGAGCGCGGCGCTGATCTGCGGGCCGCCGCCGTGCACGACGACGGGCTTGAGGCCGGCGTGGTGCAGGAAGACGACATCCTGGGCGAAGGCGGCCTTCAGATCGTCGTCGATCATGGCGTTGCCGCCGAACTTGATGACGACGGTCTTGCCGTTGTGCCGGGTCAGCCAGGGCAGCGCCTCGATGAGGATCTGGGCCTTGGGCAGGGCGGTGTGCTTGCGAGTAGTGCTCATGACGAGTACGCGCTGTTCTCGTGGACGTAGTCCGCGGTGAGATCGTTGGTCCAGATGGTGGCCGTCTCGGCGCCGGCAGCCAGGTCGGCCACGATGTGGACCTCGCGGTAGCGCATGTCGACCTTGTCGCGGTCCTCGCCGACCCCGCCGTTCTTGCAGACCCAGACGCCGTTGATGGCGACGTTGAGCCGGTCCGGCTCGAAGGCGGCGGAGGTCGTGCCGATCGCGGAGAGGACGCGGCCCCAGTTGGGGTCCTCGCCGTGGATCGCGCACTTGAGGAGGTTGTTGCGGGCGATGGAGCGGCCCACCTCGACGGCGTCGTCCTCGCTCGCGGCGTTGACGATCTCGACCTTGATGTCCTTGCTGGCGCCCTCGGCGTCCCGGATCAGCTGCTGGCCCAGGTCGTCGCAGACGGCCCGTACGGCCTCGGCGAACTCGGCGTACTCCGGGGTGACCTCGGCGGCGCCGGAGGCGAGCAGCAGCACGGTGTCGTTGGTGGACATGCAGCCGTCGGAGTCGACGCGGTCGAAGGTCGTCCGGGTGGCCGCGCGCAGGGCCTTGTCCAGCAGGTCGGGCTCGACGTCCGCGTCGGTGGTCAGGACGACCAGCATGGTGGCGAGGCCGGGGGCGAGCATGCCCGCGCCCTTGGCCATTCCGCCGACGGTCCAGCCGTCCTTGGCGACGACGGACGTCTTGTGGACGCTGTCGGTGGTCTTGATGGCGATGGCGGCCTTCTCGCCGCCGTGCGCGCTCAGGGCGGCGGCGGCGGTCTCGACGCCCGGGAGCAGCTTGTCCATCGGGAGGAGCAGGCCGATGAGGCCGGTGGAGGCGACGGCGACCTCGGCGGCGTTGTGTCCCAGCACCTCGGCGACCTTCTCCGCGGTCGCGTGCGTGTCCTGGAAGCCCTTCGGTCCCGTGCAGGCGTTGGCGCCGCCGGAGTTGAGGATCACGGCGGTCACCTGACCGCCCTTGAGGACCTGCTCGGACCACAGGACGGGCGCGGCCTTGACGCGGTTGGAGGTGAAGACGCCGGCGGCGGCGCGGCGGGGCCCGGTGTTGACCACGAGGGCCAGGTCCGGGTTGCCGTTCTCCTTGATCCCGGCGGCGATGCCCGCCGCCGTGAATCCCTTGGCTGCCGTGACGCTCACGGTGCGACTCCGATCGTGGAAAGCCCGGTGGTCTCGTCGAGCCCGAGGGCGATGTTCATGCTCTGGAGGGCGCCGCCCGCGGTGCCCTTGGTCAGGTTGTCGATGGCGCTGATGGCGATGATCCGGCCCGCGGCCTCGTCGAGGGCGACCTGCACCTGAACCGCGTTCGAACCGTGGACGGACGCTGTGGCGGGCCACTGGCCCTCGGGCAGCAGGTGCACGAAGGGCTCGTCGGCGAAGGCCTTCTCGTAGGCGGCGCGGACGGAGTCGGCGGTGACGCCGGGCCTCGCCTTGGCGCTGCACGTGGCGAGGATGCCGCGGGACATCGGCGCGAGGGTCGGCGTGAAGGAGACGGAGACCCGCCCGCCGGCGGCCGCGCTGAGGTTCTGGATCATCTCCGGGGTGTGCCGGTGGCCGCCGCCGACGCCGTACGGCGACATGGAGCCCATGACCTCGGAGCCCAGCAGGTGCGTCTTGGGCGCCTTGCCCGCGCCGGAGGTGCCGGAGGCGGCGACGATCACGGCCTCGTGCTCGGCCAGGCCCGCGGTGTACGCCGGGAACAGCGCCAGCGACACGGCGGTGGGATAGCAACCGGGGACCGCGATGCGCTTGGACCCCTCCAGCGCGGCGCGGCCGCCCGGCAGTTCGGGGAGGCCGTAGGGCCAGGTCCCGGCGTGCGCGGAGCCGTAGAACGTCTCCCAGTCGGCCGCGTCCTGCAGCCGGAAGTCGGCGCCCATGTCGACGACGAGGACCTCCGGGCCGAGCTGTTCGGCGACGGCCGCGGACTGGCCGTGCGGGAGGGCGAGGAAGACGACGTCGTGTCCGGCGAGGGCCTCGGGGGTGGTCTCCGTCAGCACCCGGCCGGCCAGCGGCAGCAGGTGCGGCTGGAGCGCGCCGAGCTTCTGGCCCGCGTTGGAGTTGCCTGTCAGGGCGCCGATCTCGATCTCGGGGTGCGTGAGGAGCAGGCGCAGCAGCTCTCCGCCCGCGTACCCGCTCGCTCCGGCCACCGCCGCACGTACCACCATGGACTCCTCCTCCTGGATGGCATGACTATACGTTTCGTTGCACGTTTATGCAATCTGTCCGAGGACGAGGCCCGCAGCGATTGTGACTGAGCGCTTCAGGTGGCGGGTGAGCGCTTGAGTTGGCGGGGTTGTGCGTCGGAGCTGGCGGACAGGATAGCGATGGTCGCCCCGAGCTGGGCCTTTCACCTGTCGGAGGCTTTCGGTACATGTATCGCCGATTACCTCGGTTACGGTGTCCGGCCATGACCATCACGCAGCCCGACCCCGCGCCGTACGGGATCGAGTCCATACGGATCGTCGCCGCGCACGAGGGCGACTTCGCACAGGTCGCCCACCTCTCCTGGGCGCAACCTCCGAAGAGTCGTGAGGACGACGCCAGCCTCTACATCCGGCCCTTCATCGGCGACGGCTGGACCGCGTATGGATCGGTCGACCACGGCGTGGCCCCAAACAGCACCACGGAGGTGCAGGCCGACCGGCAGCGGAACGCGAAGTTCGACGAGTTGAAAATGTCCCTGCACGGCAGCGGGCAGACCCACGTTTACGTCGGTCCACACCACCGCGAGTACCGGCTGCCTCCCGTGACGGGCCGTGAACTCCATGACCCGGCGGGCGGGCACATTGCCACGATCACCTCCTTCGACCTGACCGGGCTGCCGCTTCTCGCTCGCCCGCTGAGCACGACCCCGCCGGACATCGATTTTGTCGTCCCTGGCCCCGGGGAAGGCACTGCCCACCTCAAGGTGGTCTTGTACGTCGGCACTGACGAGAGCGCTATGCGCGAGCGGTACCCGTTCCTGGTAAACGCTCATCTGATCAGGTTCGATCGGCCCGGCCTGCCCACCCCTGTGTTTTTCGGTATGCATTGCCCCCACGTTCCTGGGCCGAGAAAGAACACCCCCGGCGTCAACGTTGTGGGCGGCTGGGGTCCGGGCGCCAAGCAGGATCAGCCGATCCCTGTCGTTTCGATCTGGACGACCCCCGATGAGGGCACAACCTGACCGATCCCTGGTAGGTGCTCTACAGCCCTCTGGCCGGGATCTGACCCCCGTCGACGACCGACGGTTTCGGATTCCGCCACAGAGATCACAGGTCGCGCGAATGGGCGATGAAGCTGAGCGCTTCAGGGGGCGGGTAAGCGGCCGAGTTGGCGGGGCCGAGTGTGCCAATTCGCGGGGAGCGCGTCGGCGTCGATTTTCTCTGCCAGGTCGTCGGCGTACTCGCCGAGGAGTCGCCGGAGGGTCGCGTAGTGCGGGCCGGGGTCTGATCGGCCAGCAAGCTGGTGCCAGGTGGTGGGGCGGCGTGCGGCCCAGGCCCGCCGGATGTGCTGAGGCTGGTCATGTTCGAGGGGGCGGGGAGCGAAGAGGTGTTCGCCGCCGGTGACACGAGTCCAGATGAAGATGGATGCGACCTGGCGCTTACGGTCGTCGAGGATGGGCTGTTTGCCAATGGTCCGGGGGAGCTGGGCGGTCACTTCCCGCCAGTCATTTTGAGGAAGGACCCAGTTGCGCAGGGAGTCCCGCCGCCATTGGTAGTCGGGCAGCCGGTCGCGATGCTCGCCTACGTGCAGGCCGAGTTCGGTCATGGCGATGCGGAAGTCGGTGGGGGCGTCCCTGGCGCCGATCCAGAAGCGCTCGTCGTCGATGCCGGCGGGGATTTTGTCAATGGGGATGCCCAGGAGGAGGGCTGCCTCGTGGGTGTCGCAGTGGGCGGCCCGGCGAACGAGTTGGATGGCCGCGCAACGGCGGACGAGCCGTTGATCGAGGGGGATGCCGGCGGGCCGGATGAAGCGGTCGTGCCAGTCCTGTTCCAGGAACGCCGGAATGTGGTGGGGCGCGAAACCTGGGCCGCGGGGGACGAACCGGTCGACAGTGGCCGGAGTGGCGTTAACCAGCGGCTTCAGGATCTCGCGCAGCTGCTGCGAACAGGTGCCTTGGTGTCGGGCGAAGAAGCGGAACCAGGACATGCGGCTGTCGTGGGTGTCGAAGGAGACCTCGAACAGACTCATGATCCGCTGCTCGGAGTTCGTGGCGAACAGCAGAGAGTCGGCGACACCGATCAGTGCCCCGCAGACCGCGGCGTCTGCCGGTGCTGTGTTCATCAGGCTCACCCGGTTGTGCCTGTCGGCGGGAGAGTTCTTGTCCGCCCGGAAGTACGCGTTCACGCAGTCCAGGAGGTCGGACTCCAGCAGGTAGCGGGACCGGGGCCATGAGGCGGCGATGAAGCCCATGACCATTCGCAGGTCGGTCAGGCTCTCGGTGGTGGCGGCTCCGGGCAGAGCGGGGTCGAGTTCGCCCAGGAGGTCACGCTGGAGGCCGAGGAGTTTCCGGCTGGGCCGCATCAGTGTCCCGGTGAGGTCGAGCCGGGTTCCGCAGGCTTTTCCCTGCGGTCCGCGTCCCGAGTCGGGGGCGGGGAAGCGGCACTGGGCGGGGTGCAGGCGGCGGGCGCCGGGCCGGATCAGCAGCGGCCCGCCCGCGGGCCGTCTGTCGGGGCGGCGGCAGGTGGGGCACTGATGTTCCAGGAAGCACTCGTGCTCAAGGCAGGCGAAGACGACCGCGAGGTGCCATTCCTTCTTCCAGGGGCCGCCGTGGGCCTGCTGGATGGCCGATCCGTCTCCGGCCAGGCATCGCGGGCAGTAGCGGGGGGAGCCGGTGAAGAGCCAGTGGTCGAGGCGGCGGTATCCGGCGCCCCGCGACGGTCCGAGACTGAGAGCCAGGGGTGGGTAGTGGTCGCGCAGGCCGGTAAGCGTGAGTGCGGCGGCTTCTTCGTGGCTGAGCCGGGTCGCGGCGGCGAATCCGGCGAGGGTGTCCGGGGCTGGGTTGATCAAGAGTTGGTGGCTGAGGCGGACCAGACGCTGGCCGACCGTCGGCTGCAGGCCAGTGCGCCGGGCCACGTCAGAGGGTGCAAGGTCGAGCCTGTGAGCGAGCCGCAACACGTAGCCGGGCAGGGACTCCCCCGGCAGCGGGTCAAGGCTCCGGGGCAGGGGACGCATCCTCAGCTCCCGGTCCCTGCGGCCGGGCCCTGGTCGTCGAGGACGGTGTTCCTTGGACGGGTCCGGCTGCTGCGCTTGGTCGACGCCCTCAGTCCGGGGATGTCGGGTATCTCCCCGGCGCCCAGGTCTCGGCCATCGGCAGAACCGAGGTGGACGGGGATGCCGTCCAGGAGAGACTCGGTCAGGTATTCGGCGCCGGAGTCGATGGCTTCCTGGCAGCCGTCCTCGACCAGCCTCTCAAGGAGGCCGACGACACCGGCGGTGCGCTCGTAGAGGTACTCGGGCACAGTGCCAGAAGTGAGCATGCCCGGCTCGGCTTTGAGCAGGCGAAGGTGGCCCTCGACGCCGGCGAGGTGATCGCTCCAGGCCATGATCTGGGCGTCGGTGTCGTAGCGGAAGCGGTCGAGTTCGACCACGTCGAAGCGTCGCTCGGTCTGCGTGGCCTCCTCCCCGTGTACCAGCTTGTGCCGGGAGGGCGGGAAGGCGACCTGGCCGGTGCGCGGATCGGAGCGGCCTTCGCGCAACAGGCCGGCGCTGTGGATGTTGACGCCGACCAGGACCAGGGTGACGTTCATGCTCATGAACGCCCGGATCAGATCGAGGGTGTCCTGGTCATCTGCGCGGTGCATGCGGAGCCTGGTGATGTCGTCCAGCAGCAGGGCTTTCGTTCCGTGTTCGCGCAAGGACAGTGCCACCTGACGGATCAGATCGGGCAGGTCCATGCGCGGATTCACCTCGGCGTCATAGAAGTGAAGGATGGCCTTGCAGAGGCTCTTGGGCTTCGCGGTCACCGGTGTCTGCACGTAGGCGACGGGAACGTGGAGGTCTCGGGCGCCGGGGACGGCCTGGGGGTTGAGGTAGCGGTGCAGTGCCAGCCAGTCCTCCTCGAACGTGGCCAGGCACTCGCAGGCCGTCTCGGTCTTCCCCTGATAGCCGCCGCCGGTGATGATCAGGCCGGACAAGGTGGTCGGCTTCTGCTTGACCGCGTTGCTCTGGACGCGGCCCCGCAGCCGTTTGGTGACGGCCAGGCTCATCGGGGTCTGTAACAACGGCAGGTTGGCGTGGGTGACCGCGCGGTACAGATCGTGCAGCGCCTTGTCCTTGGGGCTCAGATGCCTCCACCCAGCGAGAGTCAGCTGCGGCGCGGGCACGAAGGTGGTCCGAGTGGACACCCAGTTCTGCCAGCGCGCGACGGTGTCCCGCACCGGCGGCGGCCCGGGACGAAGAAGCTCCGGCGGCCCCGTCGTATTCATGCCGTCTCCGGGCCCGGCTCGTCCGGCTGGTCGTCCTGGTCGCCGGACAACAGGAAGAAGCTGCGTTCCCGCAGTGCCTCGCCCAGCAGGGGCGGCGGGGTCGGCGGCCTGGAGGCCAGCGCCGCCTGACGGCGCCGCTGCCGGTCGGCGGTGACGGCCCTTCGGGTAGACGCGGCCAACTCGGCCGACGGGGCCACGCCGGGAAGAACAGCCACCGGGGCGGGCGGCCGGTCGGCTGCGGCCGACTGTGCCCTGGCCAGTTCGCGGGCCCGCTCGGTCTTCTCCGCTGCCGTCATCTGGGTCGGCCACTGGTTCACCGGAGACCGCGCAGCCAGCAGTTTCAGCAGCACCGGCAGCAGTTCCCGGTCATCGAGCGGCCTCAAACCGGCGTGGCCAGCCTGAGTGAGGAGTTCGCCCACCCGAGCGTCAGAGAAGGCCGGAACGTCGTCTCCGGGCGGCAGGCCGTTCCAGTCCAGTGCGTGCCAACTGCCCCGCCGAGCGGGATCTTCGAAGAAGACCTGACGGCAGTCGCGCGGATCGCGGTGGACCGCCCACTTGCCCGCGTGGCGTCCACTGCGTCCGGAGCGCTGGCCGCGACAGGGGTCGAGCACCGGATCGGTGCCGCCGTACCAAAGTCCGCCGATCTTCACCCCGCGCCGGGCGTCGATCTTCACGAAGTGGGCGGGCAGCAGCTCGTAGTACAACTCCGGCTCTGGCATCTCCAGACTGATCCCGTCACGGGCCGCCGCAGCGGCGAACAGTGTGTTCGGGCTATGCCGCCCGCCCGGGTCCCACGCCGGCGCACACTGGTCCAGCCTGCGGTTTTGCCACACCGAGACGATCCAAGTGGCCAGAAGGTGCTCCATCTGCGATAGCGTCCAGACCGCATCGCCCTCCGGGTCGGCGCCGCGGTCGGCGACATCGACACCGCGGTAGCCGAGCAGCAACTCCAGCAGCAGCGACTGGATTCCTGCGAACGCGCGCTCGCAGGCGGCCTTGTCCGTGGGACGCATCGCGCGGGCCGGCAGCAGATCGATCCCCAGCTGGCGGGCGACGGCAACGACGTGATGGTTCTTGTAGACACTCCCGTGATCGGCCGTCACCGTCTCCGGCGCGAAGAACGGCAGCCCCGCCACCGGGTGCCCGGCAAACTCCGCAACCAAGGCGGCCGGAACCCCGGGGTAGGACCATTCCATCTCCTCACCCCAGTCCGGGCGCATCGGCAGCGGCAGCAGCACATCCCGCAGCAGCATCGCCACCTCCACCGAAGACTCCGACACCGGCGTGAGCCGGAAGGCGACCAGGGAATGCGAGTAGGCGTCGAGAGCCAGCGTGAGATGGACGGTGATGGGGGCGCCGAACACATCGTCGAGGACCTTCACCGGCAGCGGCGTGGTGTCCAGCGCGACCACCTGCCCCGGCCGGGTGACCACGGCCTTCGCCTTGCCCGTCTCCACCGCCGCGGCCGAGCGGACATAGCGCTGGCGGGCGCCCTGCGGACCGAACCACTCCTTCCAGATCTTCGCGAGCGTCGTGTAATGCGGGATCTTCTCCTCCGCCGCCGGGCCGAACTTCTCGCGCACATACTGGTGGATCAACCGCTCCTTGGTCTTCATGCTCACCCTGGAGCGGTGCTCGCACTCGGCATGGACGGCCCGGATCGCATCGGCGACCTGATCGGTGGCCGTCCGCCGGCCCCGCAGCGGCGGTGTCCACCGCCCGTCCGCCAACCCCATCAGCCCGCGCTCGGCGTACTGTGCGGCCATCCGCTCCAGTGTGCGCTGGCTGATCCACTCCAGCCCCAGCTGCTTGGCCTCCCGCCGGTCCAACGCCTTCAGCTCTGCCGCCTTCGCCTGGCGCCGCTCGGTCAGCGTGGTGCGCTCCGGGTCGTACTCGGGCCTCGGCTCTCCCGGAAGCGCCCAATACCGGCTGCCGCTGCGGTAACCGGTCTGCGCCTCCAGCAGATGCGCCGCCCGGATCTGAGCCCGCGTCAGGTCATGGCCATGCAGGTCCTCGGCTTGCTGCGGCTGGCGCTCCTCACCCATCACAGCCTCCCACCGGATAGACCCACGCGGCATCACTCAGCGGTTGGGCAAGATCCACTGCCAACCGTCGGTGCCAGAGCAGATGAAGGGCGTGCGCACGGGCGACCGCCGGCAGCGACGTCTCCTCCATCAGTTCACCGAACCGTCGCGGACGTTCGGCGACCAGACCCAGCAGTTCACCGTGCAGCCCGAGACGGTCGGCCATCGGCCGCCGCCGGGCCGACAGCGCATCCAGTCCGGTGGCCACGTGACGGCGCCAGCCGGTCACCACCAGGTAGCGCCATCCCGCCGCTGCCGCCGCCCGCTCGGCGGCGGCGAACTTCACCAGGTCCTTATCCTTGATCAGATGGCCGGGCCGGACGTCGACCAGCACGGCTGTCCCGGGCAGCAGGACCAGGAAATCCGGAGTGTGGTCCTCAGCGCCGTCGACGGTGGTGAACTTCAGCCTGAACGGCTGGGACAGCACCTCCTCGGCGCTGTCCAGAAAGTCCAGGGCCAGCAACAGGCGACGCTCGGCCAAGCTCTCGAAACCGTGCATCCGGCCCGTGGTCACCATGTAGGCCAGTCCCGGCCGATTCCGCTGACGAGCCCGCCACGTGAAGCCGCGTACCGGCACCGAGGCCAACGCCGGGAAAACAGCCAGGTCCTGAACCGGGCAGATCACCTCCGCCCGGGACGCTCGCCACACCGTCTTCCACCGGCGCGTCCACCCCAGCCCCGACTCCAGACACGCGCCTGCCGACGGCTCAAGGACGTACGACGCGACGAGATCATCCATGGTGCAGCTATGCGACCACACCGACCCCGCCTCGACGGCCAGCGTACAGACCGGAGCCTCCATGTACCCAGCACACCCCGCCCAAGCCTCTTCTCGTACAGCTTCCCGGGAAAACCCCGCAGGTAAGGAGCCGAGTCAGTACCCTGCCCGCCAACTGGGGAACTCCGCCCCACCAACTCGCTGCTTCTCCGCGAGCCACATGGCTGGCGCACTGCTGGCGATGTTGGAGGGATCTACATGCTGGAGCGCGCCGATGGCGCCCACGCCGAACAGGTCGCCGCCGACCTCGGCATCAGCCGCTCCACGCTGTACCGGCAACTATGCGAGCACCGCGAAGACGCCGCTGTCGAACCCGTCGGACATGAATGCCGACTATCAAGGCGGCCGCATCACCACAGGTCAGGTGCTACTTCCTTGATTTTTCGGCTAGAACTACGCGCCTACCACACCGCTGCGGAAAATGTATGGGAGTGGTCGACGGGACGTTCTACGATCCTTGGTCATGGTCGTATACACGAGCCGGAATCGGACGGATGTGTCGCCAAAGCGAGCGGCGGAGCCGGAAGCTGAGTTCTTCGAGAGGATCGCCGGTCCGTTCTGGGACCAGGTTCGGGATGTGATCAATGAGTGGTGGTCGCACTTCCCTGATGAGGCTCAGCCCGGCTTGCGTAGTCGACTACTGGATCGGAACTCCGATACGAACGTCTTTGCCGCGCTGTGGGAGCTGTACCTGCACGAGATGCTGCTCGGTGCCGGTTGCACTGTGGAGATCGAGCCTCGGATAGGCACGAGTGGCAAGAACCCGGACTTCCTGGTCACCCGCGACGGCGAGCAATTCGTCGTCGAGGCAATCTGGACGGCCCAGCGCCTGGGCGACACGGTGTCTAGCACGCTCCCACCTCATCTGACCGATGCCATCAATAGCGTGCCGAGCCCCAACTTCTTCGTGTCGTACGACCTTGACAGGGCCGGATCGGCAGCACCGCCGCAGAAGCGGCTGAAGGCCGGGCTGACTCGGTGGCTCGCGAGCCTGGACCCCGACCAAGTCATCGCCGGGTACGAGCGCAAGGTGCCGCTGCCCAGGCACACTTGGCAGGAGGCTGGCTGGTGCCTCACATTCCAGGCGATCCCCCGCAGCCCCGGCAAGCGAGGCGACCCAACGAGCAGGACAATCGGCATCCACCCCGCGATTGCCTGGTTCGGCGGCGAGCCGGACCGGGTGCTCGAAGCGGTCAAAAGGAAGGGCGGGAAGTACGGCGACCTGGACCTGCCGTTCATCGTGGCGGTTGGCCATGCGGCCGCGTTCCCCGAAGACGAGGACACCGAGACCGCGCTGTACGGGGCCTCGGTCGAGTACGCCCACGGCAGCACACCGACCTTCGGCCGAAAGCCCGACGGCTACTGGACCGCCACCTACGACCACGCCCACGACAGGGTCAGCGGCGTGCTAATCGTCAACAACCCAGCGCCCTGGACCTGGACGAAGAACACCCCCGTCCTCTGGCAAAGCCCCGACCCCAGATCACTTCCAGCCCCCATCCTCCCTACATGGGAAACCGCACAGCTGGTCGACATCCAAGTTGAACACCAGCCAGCGGCTCGCCCCACGCACACCGCCCTCGGTCTGCCCAAACACTGGCCGGTCGGCGACGCCTTCCCCCGACGAAAACAGAGCAACCCAAGCTGACTGCACCATGCGCCACTAAACCTGGGTCACGCCCCACGAAATGAACAGGCTTGGAACATCTCGCCCATGAAGCTATATGGGCGGGGGTGTGCCTTGGGCGAGGCGGACGCGGTGGCCTTCTGCGGTATCGCCGAAGTCGCGTTCATCGTCGTCGCGGAATCGCTTGTAGAACCACTCGGGTACGCGCGTGGTGTCCAGGCGGGTACGGAGTACGCCGTCCTGTACGTCCCGTGCGACGTTTCGTAGGCGGTGCCATTCGTCCTCGGGGACGGGGCCGGGGCGCCCGTTGTGTAGCTCGGTGTTGACGACCTTGGTGAGCCGGTCGCGTTCCTCTGCCACCTTGCGTTGGCCGGACCAGATCTCGTAGGCGATCTGGTAGGCCGCCAGGGACGGAACAAAGAAGCTGAGGAGGGTGTCACGTATGGTGACGCCTGCGATCACGAGACCGACGACTAGGCCGATGGCCGTCCACAGAATCGTGGTGGCGGCGATGAGGTGGCTGTAGCGGCGGCGGAGGCGAGCGTCCCACGCAAGGTTCTGTTCTTGGGCGACGAATACGTCGTAGGGGTGGTGGACGTCGTGAGTGGGGTCGTACCAGCCATCGGTAATGCGCTTGTCCTTCGCGCCTCCCAGGGGGAGCTTGCGCGCGAGACGGCGGACGTCGGGTTCGGGGACGGGATCGCCTGCAACGGTGGCACGCCACGGCAAGTGGAACAGGGCGATGTCGAACATCTCCTGAAGCAGGGCGCCCTGGCGGGCGGTGTTTCCGGCGATTCCCTTGAGCAGGAACGCTGAGACGACGAACCAGAAGAACCCGACGATCGAGACAGTTGTCCGGCCGTGGCCGATCAGGGTGATCAGGACACCGGCCGCGGCGAGCACGACGGCGGCGGTGACGCGTACGGCTTCGAGGAGTTGGCCGCGTTGGTGGCTTGCCGACGCGGCGCGTTGGAGGAGCAGCATGTCGTCGTCGAGCTGCCGCTCGTGGATGGCCCGGGGCGGGATCCCGTGGACACCGCCGGGGTCGGTGGAGAGGTTCATGGCCTTGTCATCCTGTCCCCGAACAGCTTCTTCCACTCGTCGTAGGCGGCGCGTTCCTGTCCCTCGTCCTCTAGGTCAACCGCCTGCTCTGCGATGGCGCGGGCCTGGTTGAGCATGTTGGCCGCGGCGAGCTTCTGAGTCGCGTTCATGACGGCGTTGACGTCACCGCCCAGGCCGGCGGGGTCGGGCCACTCGTCACCGATGCGTTCGGCGGCGGTGGCCAAGAACAGCACGATCTCGTCCTGGTAGCGCCCGATCGGCGGCTTCACCAGCGACTGGGCCATGACTTCCAGCAGGAAGGACGGCGACACGGGCTCGCCGAGTTCGCGGTTGATGCCCTTGACCATCTTGACGAAGGGTACGAACTTGCCGTCACACTCGGCATTCTTGGCGATGCTCAGTTCGTGGTGACGCTTGGGGTTGGTCGCGATCCAGCCGCCCGCCGAGGGGTTGGGGATGTAGTAGCCGCCGTCGGCTCGCTTGAAGGCGGGGACGACATCGATCGACATGACCTCGTCGTCGGGGCCGTAGGGGATGACGACGGCCATGCCGTCACGGGCGGCAGAGCTCCAGTTCTGACGGAGCAGGGTCTCCAATGCGTTGATCACTTGGATGGGAGCTTGATCGCGGAAGCCTGCCTGGGAACCGTTGGCGTCGAGGACCACGAAGATGTCGATGTCCTTGAGCTTCTTCGTCTTGGTGTCGCGCCGGTAGCTACCGGTGAGGAAGTCGTCCTCGAGATCCCAGTGCGACCGGACGAAGTCGCGGATGGCCTCGTGCCGTGCCTTCGCCAGGTTCTGCTCGGTCTGAGTGATCTCCAGGTTGTGCTTGAGGTTGGTGAAGGCGTCGTCGATGTATCCCATAGCGGTGTCTTCCTGCTCGTGGTCTCAGGTGTGGAGGTATCGCATGCCGGTCGAGGCGTGCGGGGCAGAGCCAAGGGTGCCGAAGGTGATGCCTCGCAGGCCGTCGGTGCTCGCCCGCTGACCGGGCCCCCAACCTGGTTGCGGAGTGCGGGGTCCGTTGAAGGTGCAGAACAGCCGGTGAGTGGTACCCGTGGGCACTTGGTCGAACTTGGCTCGGAACCGGGCGGCCCGGGCACGGGAGGCAGTGAACTCGGCATTGCCGTTTCCGGAGGTGGTGTAGGACACCGGGAACTCGATCACCGGCGCCACGGCGCCCGAGGGCTGGTGGCACTCCACGACGACCGTGTCGAGGGAACCCTCCTCGATCCACGCCTTGATCGCGTTCTCGTTCTGCACCCAGTCGCGATGCAGCCGGTCCATGTTGATACCGAGGTCGGCGAGGATGTCGGTGATGGTGCCGAGAATGACGTCGGTCAGGTGCGTGGCGGTGTGGGTCCGGGTGTAGCTGTAGGTATAGGTGGAGGTCATCGCTGGGTCACCGCCCGTCGTAGAACCTCACGGTCAATCAGCGGGCCGGAGTTGGCCGCCTTCGTCTCCGGAGCAGGCGGGACAGCGTCGGACAACCGGGCGTGACCGTCGGCGGCTGCCTTCACCTGCTCCTGGAGCGGGGCTGGGGACGGCAGGTGGATCGTGAAATCGTCGGCGCCCGCCGCGCCGGGGACGGGGTTGAGGTTCTCCTCCAACGTCAGCGCCTCTGTTCCGGACACCGTCGTGATCTCGCAGTGCACCTTGCCGGCAACCAAGGTGATCGGGTGCTGCTGCAGGTGCCCTGCCGCGATCAGCATCCGCCCGACCGACTCGGCGGCCGACATCGCCTGCACTGCCTCGTCGCGGGACAGCGCGGAGGACTGCTCCACGGTGTCCGCCACGAGGTCCGCGATCACAGTCCAGGTTCCGCTGGCGCTGCGCATAGGAGAGGCCGCCACCTGCCTAGTACGCCGCACGGGACACCTCCGGCTGGCCCGTCTCCCCGACGGCGTTGTGCACTGCAGCGGCCAGGTCCTCTTCGGTGAGGCGGCCGGGGTCCAGCACCGTGTCCAGCCGCTGCGCCAGGGCTTCGAAGACCACCTTGCGCGTACGGCGGCCGTCCAGCCCGTGAGCCGCTTCGGCGATGCGATCCATCGTCGAGGAGCGGGCCAGCTCGCCCAAGGCGGGGTACTTGCCGGCCAGCGTCAGCAGCGTGGAGGCCAAGATCTTCCGCAGCGCCTCCGGCTCGGGAAGCGGGACGAGGATGGCGGCGTCGGAGCGGGAGAGGAACGCCTCGTCCAGTGCGGTGGTGAAGTTGCTGGTCGCGACGAAGAAGAGGTGCGGGTGCTCAGCGGCGTTGAGATCCAAGGCAGTGAGAACCGCGTCGGTGGCACGGTGGACATCGGCCGGGTTGGCTGCCAGCGACGCCGCCGAGCGGGCGACCGCCATCGACTCGACCTCGTCGAGGATCACCACGGTCGGCACGCCATCCGATGCGAGAGCCGGCACGTATTCGCCGAGCAGCTCGCTGACCCGCTGCTGCGACTGCCCGTGCTCGGCGCTCATTAGCCCGTGCGGGTTGATCTCGATCCGACGGACCGCACCTCCGGCGACATAGCGGGCGACCTGCGCCGGCAGACCCCGTGCCAGGGTGGTCTTGCCAGTGCCAGGAGGTCCGTAGAGCGTGCACAAGCCGTGCAACGCCGTCACCGCAAACGGCAGATCAGGCCGCACAAGCAGCGACAACACAGTCTGGTTGCGCAACCGCTCCTTGATCTCCTCCGGCACCACGATGGCGTCCCACAACGCGACCTCCGCCGAGTCGGCGGTGATCACCTCGTCCGACAGCACGCACTCCTGAACTCTCAGCACCTCAGCTCCATCCCCCACACGTGGCGGGTTACCTCAGATCTGAACATCATCTTCCGCGTTTTGGGTACAGTACACGACATGGCGGAGATGCAACTCGACACACTTCACTCGGGCGTGTTCCGCTGAAGCTGAGCAATTTGACCGACCGGTAACCAAGGTGTGCCTAAGATGCGAGCGGAGCATTCAAGATCGAGAATCGTCCGCTGATCAGTGGACGTTGACTGGCCCGGAGACGAGCGACGTGAACGACCCGCAACTGGACCCCGGCGACATCGCAGCCCTGTTCGATCGCGCCCGACTGCGGATGGCGCGCGAACTCCGTGGGCTCACCCAGGTGCAACTGGCCCGGGAAGTGGGCTCCGTCACCGCAGCCTCGATCAGTCAGTTCGAGAACGGGCACACCAAGCCCGCCACATCGACGCTTCGCCGACTTGCGGTCGCCTTGCGGGTACCGCCATCGTTCTTCGCAGCCCCAGCCCGCCCACCTGCCCAGGATCAGGCCAACGGGTTCTTCCGCAGCCTTCGATCTACCTCCCCCCGAGATCGTCAACAAGCCCTTGCCTACGTGCACCTCGCACGAGAACTCGCGCTTGAGCTCGAAAAATACGTCGCGCTTCCCGACCTCAACCTGCCTCGCGTTCCAATCAACGAAGGGCAGCCTCTTCAGTCCGCCGATATCGAACAAGCGGCAGCACAGGTCCGCGATCACTGGAATGTCCCACGCGGTCCCGTTCAAGACGTCGTGCGGCTGATGGAGATGAACGGCGTTGTCGTCGTCCGCTTCCGTGTCAGCATTGAAAAAGTTGATGCATTTTGTGTCGACTTCCCCGACAGGCCCATTGTTGCCCTCGGGGCCGACAAGGGGCTGCGCGACCGCTCCCGCTTCGATGCGGCCCACGAACTAGGACATCTGGTCTTGCACGGCCTAACTGGAAAAATCGGTGATAAGGCCACCGAGAGCCAAGCTCACGAGTTCGCTGCTGCATTCCTAATGCCAGCCGACGACATCAAAACTGAACTTCCAGACCGGCTCGACTGGCCTGCTTTTCTCCGCTTGAAGGCAAAATGGCACGTCTCGCTAGCTGCCCTCCTGGTCAGGGCAAAAACGCTCGGCATCATGAGCGAGCACACCTACGCGCAGGCATGGAAAGCATTGTCCGTCCGAGGATGGAGGAAGGTAGAGCCAGGCCCTCTAGGGAATCCAGAGGCTCCGGTACTCTTGCAACGCGCACTAGAACTCATGGAAACGACTGGAACCTCCTTCGCCGATTTCGTCAATCGTTCCGGAATTCCAGAGTCCGACATTCGAACCCTACTGAGCCGGGATATCATCGAACGCCCCCGCGTGGAGTTTTGACCCACCTATCCTGGCCACTCAGCGCCCGAGGCCATAGAAGCCATAGAAGCCAAAGTAGTGGTCGTCCCAGGACCGAATTAGTTCGACGAAGCCGACTCGGTAGGTGGCTGCGACCTCGGCGCTCACTCCATGAGACTGGACTGCTCATCCCCGCGAGCTCAACCGTGCACCCGTCGCCTGAAGCACTTCAGTCGCAGTCAATGCGACTGAACACGAGGGTGGTCGCGCGAGCGCTTCGGATGGCAGTTCTGAGCCTCCAACTGGCTGGCTTCCGAGCTGTGCTGCCATCCACTTGCAATGTACCCGGAGTCAGTCATGATGTGTTTGTGACGGCATATGATGCAAGTGTCCGTACGGAAGCTTGGCATTGGTACTCGAAGGATCACGCCAGGGCTGCCACTCTATTTTCACGCAAGTGCCGTGAATTGGAAGAGACCCTGGAGACCTCCAGCCCGGATAAGGAAGCAGAGCACCGTAGTTACGCTGCCGCTGCCATCCTCGCCTCAGTCGCCTTCATGGAAGCGTCGCTTAATGAGCTGCTGGCCTCAGCTGATCACGAGAACCTGGGCGTCGGTGGGGCTCTCGGCGGGCTACCGCAAGATGAGCGCCAAGCCTTGACGGCCCTCAAGAAGGCTTGGGGCAGAAGTGGTCCATCGACTCTGGACCGACTCCAGTTGGTTCTTCATCTACTGCGGAGAGAGCCCTTCAAACGTGGCGCTAGCCCTTTCCAAGAAGCGCAGTTGGTGGTGAGTCTACGCAATGACCTGGTTCACTACCCGGCTGAGTGGCGGGTTGGCGTAGGTGCCACGGAGGAAGAAGCCCGCAAGGGGCTCGCTGCCAAGTTGAAGGGGAAGTTCCCAGAGAATCCGTTCATGCCAAAGCAAAACCCCTACTTCCCCGACCGCTGCCTTGGCCATGGCTGTACCGCTTGGGCCTGGAAGAGCATCTTCGAGCTCATGGAGAAGTTCTTCGAGCAGGTCGGGGTCACGCCAATCTTCGACGATGTCAGAGGCCAGCTCAACCCCTGAAGCACGACCTCGGCGTTTGCGCCATAGTTGGCGAAGTCCGCCATCTGTGGCGCTCAGTCACAGCGATCTTTGCCCAGGCCGCCGGGCTGCGTAACCTCGCGCCGGTGCTCGCCACGACACCGACACCGACACCGACGGCGCAAGGACGTGACGGGCGTGGGCTGTGATCGCCCACGCCCGTCCCCGTCGGCCGGAACCGGTTACCGCTGTCTGATCCGCAGGAAGGTGACCGAGTTCGCCGGGAAGGTGTAGGAGAACTTCGCGGCGACCCCGGTGAAGGTGGACGTCACCGGCGCGACCGGTGTCCGGGTCTGCGAGTTCACCGCGTCCGGCGCGGCGGCCAGCGTGGTCACCTTCGCCTTGGAGGCGACCTTGGCCCCGCCGAGGTCGATCGCCGTACGGGCGTCCGTGGCCTGGGCGTTGACGACCTTGACGATCAGGTCGCCGGTCTTCTTGTCCTTGGTGACCACCTGCCGGAACGGCTCGGCCGGCTTGTCGTCGGTGAAGCTGCCCCACTCCTTGCCGTCGAGGTAGAGGGTGACCTGACGGCCCCGCACCTTGACGTCGACGTCGTAGGCGCGGCCCGTCTCGACGGACCCGGCCTTGGAGATCAGCGTCGACTTGCCGCCGTCCACGGCCTGCTCGACAGCGGACTGGGTGTTGTTCCAGCCGCCCAGGTTCCACCAGTAGAAGTTGCCGGTGTCCTTGACGCCGAACGCGACGAGGAAGCCTTCCTTGCCGGACTTCTTCGTGGCCTTCACGTGCAGGTCGTAGTCGTGCCAGGCGGTGTCACCGGCCGAGACCATGGTGTTCTCGGCGGCGGTGTCGGTCTGCACGTACTGCCCGTCCTGGAGCGCCCAGCTGCCGCCGCCCGTGTGCGTCCACTGCGAGGCGTCGCCGGAGAAGTCGTCGCTGAGCAGCGACTCACCGTCCGCGTCCGTCACCCGCACATCGTCGTAGGCCGCGCTGGTCGCCCAGGTGGACAGGCCGACGGCACCGGTGATGGGGCCGGTCAGGGACGGGGTTCCGGTGGCCGTCGAGGGCACCACGCGATCGCCGACGTTGTTCATGAACAGCTTCTGGACCTCGTAGTTGGCCGAGTTCCAGGAGGCGTGGTTGTTGAACCACACCATGTCCGGGCTCCACTGCACATAGTCCTCGTTGGCGAACAGCGGTGCGTAGGAGGCGAGTTTCACGACGTCGGCGTTGCGCTCCAGGCCGGTCATGAAGGCCGCTTCGGCGAGGCCGTTCTTGAAGGCGTTGCCCCAGGAGGCGTACTCGCCGAGGAAGACCTTCGGGCCGCTGCGGTCGTAGGAGTCGTAGCGGTCGTTGTTCTGCAGGAACCACTGCGTGCTGTTGTAGTAGTGCTCGTCGACCATGTCGACCTCGGCGTCCTTGTTGAGCTGCCAGGCCGTGTCGAAGGTCGAACCCGCGTCGTCCGGGCCGGAGTTGGAGATGACCGTGATGTTCGGGTATTCGGCCTCGATCGCGGCCCGGAACTCCTTGAATCGGGCGAAGAACTCGGTGGGGAGGTTCTCCTCGTTGCCGACCTCTATGTGGGTGAGGCGGAACGGCTTCGGGTGGCCCATCCGGGCGCGCTTCTTGCCCCAGGTCGAGGTCACCGGGCCGTTGGCGAACTCGATGAGGTCGAGGGTGTCCTGGATGTGCCGCTTCAGCAGCGCGTCGTCGACGGTGGCCTTGTTCTGGCCGCAGCCGGTCACCAGGGCCGGGACGACGGGCAGCGGCATCGCGCCGACGTCCTCCGCGAGGCGGAAGTACTCGTAGTAGCCGAGGCCGTAACTCTGGTTGTAGCCCCAGAAGTTGGAGTTGACGGCGCGCTGCTCGACCGGGCCGATCGTGTCCTTCCACTGGTAGGAGCGGGCGCGCTGATAGCCGGAGGCCTCGCTGTAGTCCTGCATGGAGCCGGTGTTGACCAGGCAGCCGCCGGGGAAGCGGACGAAGCCCGGGTGCAGGGCGGCGATCTTCTCGGCGAGGTCCTTGCGCAGGCCGTTGGGCTCGTGCCTGTAGGTGTCGCGGGGGAACAGGGACACCATGTCGAGGGCGCTCGCGGCGGCGGAGGCCACGGTCAGGCGGCCGTCGCTGCTGGTGCGGGTCGCGGTGAAGGTCGCCCTGTACTGCGCCCAGCCGCCGGTGCGCACGGCCACCTCGCGGGCGGTGGCCAGGGTGCCGTCGGCGTCCTGCAGGCTCACGGTGAGCGTGCTGCCGCTCTCGGCGCGGGCCCACACCGAGAAGTCGTACTTCTTGCCCTGCTCGACCCGGACACCGGTGTTGTAGCCGGCGTTGGTCACGGCCGAACCGGCGGCCAGGGAGAGGTAGTTGCGGTTGCGCTCATTGAGGCGTCCGGTGTCGTTCAGGACCTGCGCGGTGCCGTCGACCGTCCAGGAGGTCAGCGGGGTGTACGCCCTGTTGTCGACCGTCGAGTACTCGAAGGATCGGTTCTGCACGAGCTCGGCGTACAGACCGCCGTCGGCCGCCCGGTTGATGTCCTCGAAGAAGACGCCGTACATCGTGTCGTCGATCTTCGCGCCCTTGGCGGCGGGGTCGACGGTGATGGCGTAGTCGGTCACGGCCTCGGCGTGCGCGGGGGCGGGCACGAGGGTGGTGGCCGTCAGGAGGGCGGTCGCGCCGAGACCGACTCTCCAGCGGGTGCGGTTGGTGCTGCGTGACATGAATAACTCCGCGGCTCAGTGATGCTCGATGGGTGCCCAATGATGCGAGTTGTTCGAAATATCAGACGATGATCAGCACTTCGAACGGCAAGATAGGTAGGTGTCAGAGACGCGTCAATGGGGCGGGCAGCAGCGAAAGTGTCGGAGGCGAGGAACGGATGGGCGAGTTCCGGCCGGTGCCGGACGTACTGGCGTACCTCGCCGGCAGCTGGCGGGTGACGCGGTCGGTACGGGACCGGGCGAGCGGCGACGAGGGCCGCTTCGACGGGGTCACCGTGTTCGGCGCGAGCGATGACGGCGGGCTGCTGCAGCACGAGTCCGGCACGTTCGTCTGGCTCGGCGTCGCCCGGCCCGCCGAGCGCACCCTGCGCTTTCTGCCGGGCCCGACGCCCGGCACCGCGGACGTACGGTTCGCCGACGGCCGCCCCTTCCACGACCTGGATCTGCGCACGGGACGGCACATCGCCGACCACCCCTGCTCGGCCGACCTCTACCGGGGCGAGTTCACCGTCCGGGACGCGGACCGCTGGCGGTCGGTCTGGCGCGTGGCCGGCCCCGCCAAGGACCTGCTCCTCACCACCGACTACGCGCGCGTGGGCTGAGCCGAGGCCCCTTCGAGGCGGAGGTTCCAGCGACCGGCCCGGCCGGTGACGGTCGTCGTGGACAGCGGGCGCACGTCGATGTTCCAGTACGTCGCGGGCGGCGCCTTGAGCACGTACACCAGGGCGGCCCGGATCACGCTCGGCTCGGCGACGGCGACGATCCGGCAGCCGTCCTCCGGCGGCCGGGTGTCGAGCCAGCCGCCGACCCGGGAGACGAACGCCAGCAGCGACTCGCCGCCGTGCGGGGTGGCCAGCGGGTCGGCGAGCCAGGCGTCCACGGCCTGCGGCTCGCGGGCCATCGCCTCGCCCAGCGTGAAACCGCGCCAGCGGCCCATGTCGCACTCCCGCAGGGCGAGCTGCACGAGCGGGGCGTAGCCGAGCGCGTCCCCGGTGGCCCGGCTGCGCTGGGTCGGCGAGCAGTAGCGCAGTTCGGCGGCCGCGAGCGGCACCAGGGCGTCGGCCGCGCGCACCACCTCGCCCCAGCCCTCCTGGTCCAGCGGCCGGTCGTCCTCGAAGCGCTCCGCGAGCAGCGTGGAGCTGCGAGCGGCGGCGACGAACGTGACCCGAAGTGGCATGCGGTGATGGTGAGCCGCGCAACTGAGCAGGTCAAGAGCTGTTGGCCGACGGCCGGAAGAAAACTTACCGACGAGTCAGGATCTGCCGGACAAGTCCCCGGAAAACATCAGCGCCATCCATTGGTCCGGCTTCTCCAGCGCCGTGAAGCCGACCTGTTCGTACACTCCGTGCGCATCGTGCGTGGCGAGCAGGAGGCGGCGCACCCCGTGCGGCCGCAGGTGGTCGCGTACGGCGGCGACGAGGGCGGTGCCGAGGCCCTTGCCCCGGGCCGCCGGATCCACGTACACGTCGCACAGCCATGCGAAGGTCGTGAGGTCCGTCACCACGCGCGCGTAGCCGACCTGCTCGCCCGACGCCGTGTCGTAGACGCCGAAGTTCACCGACCCGGCGATCGCCCGGTCCTGCTTGTCCCGCTCGCGCCCGAGCGCCCAGTACGCGTCCGTGGACAGCCAGCGGTGCACCCGCTCGGCGTCGATCCGGGCGGGGTCGGCGGAGATCTCGTACCCCTCGGCGACGGCCGGGGTGAAGTCGATGGGGCTCATGGCCGGATCCTCACAAGACGGCGTCCCTCATGTCGAGCGATTTGCGGGCTGCACCTCGTCGCACGCGGCCCGCAGCCGCCGCACCCCCTCCGCGATCTCCTCCGTCCCGGCGACGGCCGCGAAGCTCAGCCGCACATGGGCGGCCGGGGGTTCGGCGCTGAAGTAGGGGCGGCCGGGGGTGAGGGCGACGCCCGCGCGCAGCGCCGCGGCCGTGAACACGGTGTCGTCCACGCCGTCCGGCAGCCGCAGCCACAGGTGGTAGCCGCCGGACGGGATGTGCGGGAGGGCCAGCTCGGGCAGCCGTAGCCGCAGCGCGGCGGCCATCGCCTCCCGGCGGACCCGCAACTCGGCGGCCACGGCCCGCAGATGGCGGGGCCAGGCGGGCGAGCCGACGAGTTCCAGCGCCGCTTCCTGGAGCGGGCGGGGCACGAAGAAGGTGTCGACGACCTGGATGGCCCGCAGACGTTCCAGGACCGGGCCGCGGGCGGCCAGGGCGCTGACCCGGAAACTCGGCGAGGTCGCCTTGGTCAGCGAGCCGACGTGCACGACGACGCCGTCGGGGTCCTCGGCGGCGAGCGGACGCGGCAGCTGACCGGCGTCCTCGTGCGCGAGCCGCCGCACGAAGTCGTCCTCGACGACGAAGGCGCCCGCCTCCCGCGCGATGCGCAGCACCTCCCCGCGCCGGCCGGCGGCCAGGACGGCGCCGGTCGGGTTCTGGAACAGGGGCTGGCAGACGAAGGCCCGGGCGCCGGTGGCCCGGAACGCGTCGGCGAGCAGCTCCGGCTTCACCCCGTCCGCGTCGACCGGGACCGGGACCGGGCGCAGTCCCGCCGATCTGGCGATGGCGAGCATGCCGGGGTAGGTCGGCGACTCGACGAGGACGGGTGCGCCGGGCGGGGCGAGGGCGCGCAGGGCGGTGGTGAGCGCCGCCTGACCGCCCGCGCTGACCAGCACCTCGGCCGCGGTGACCGAGCCGCCGATGGTCCGCGCGAACCATTCGCGCAGCTCCGGCAGGCCCTCCATGGGCGGCCGTCCCCAGGCGCCGGGGCGCCGTCCGGCCCGGGCCAGGGCCGCGGCCATCGCCCGCTCCGGCTGTAGCGAGGGGTGCAGGTAGCCGCCGTTGAACTCGATCACGCCGGGCGGCGGGGCTGCCAGCGACACCGTCACCCCGGAGGCGTCCACCGAGCGCGGGACGAGGTCGCCGGCGCCGTCCGCGCTCAGCGCGACCTCCTGCCAGGAGGTGTCGCCGGCGGGGGCGGCGCTCGCCCGCGGCGGCCGGGCCCGGAAGGCGCCCGCACCGGGCCGGGTGACCACCAGTCCCTCGGCGGCCAGCTGCGCCAGCGCCCGCGAGACGGTCACCGGACTCACCCGGAACCTTTCGACCAGGGCCCGACTCGACGGCAGCTTTCCACCAGGAGAGTAGCGGTCGACCTCCCGCCGCAGCTGTTCTGCCAGCTCGCCCACACTGCTACGCTCTTGCATGAAGACACAGAGTAGCGCTACTGCACGGTCGGCGATAGCGGTCAGCACCCCGCGGACGGACCCGCAGCCGGACTCGCGGACGGATTCGCGGACGGGCTCACGGACGGGCTCACGGACGGTCCCGGGAACGGCCCCCCGGGTGAACAAGCGGCCGGGCCGCCTCGGCACCCTCCAGGCCGCCCTGGGCGTCGTCGCCTTCTCCCTCACCTTCCCCGCCACCGCCTGGGGGCTGGAGGGCTTCGGCCCCTGGTCGCTGGTGGCCGTGCGCAGCGTGCTGGCCGCCCTGATCGCGGGCGGGTGTCTGCTCGCCCTCCGCGTGCCGCTGCCCGCCCGGCGGCACTGGCCCGGGCTCGCCGTGGTGGCCGCCGGGGTCGTCGTCGGCTTCCCGCTGCTCACCACGCTCGCGCTGCGGACGTCCACGACCTCGCATGCCGCCGTCGTGGTCGGCCTGCTGCCGCTGACGACCGCTCTGCTGTCCGCCCTGCGCATGGGCACCCGCCCCTCCCGCACCTTCTGGGCGGCGGCGCTGGCCGGCGCGGCCGCGGTGGCGGCCTTCACCGTGCAGCAGAGCGGCGGGGCCCTGACCGGGGCCGACCTGTATCTGTTCGGGGCGCTGCTGGTGTGCGCGGCCGGCTACACCGAGGGCGGCCGACTGGCCCGGGTCATGCCGGGCTGGCAGGTCATCGGCTGGGCGCTGGTGTTCTGTCTGCCGCTCACTCTGCCCGCCGCCGCGCTCGCCCTGGCCCACGAGCCCGTCCAGCTGACCGCGCACAGCGTGGCCGGGCTGCTGTGGGTCGCGGTGGGCTCGCAGTTCCTGGGCCTGGTCGTCTGGTACCGGGGCATGGCGGCGATCGGCATTCCCAAGGCCAGCCAGTTGCAGTTGGCCCAACCCCTGCTCACACTGGTGTGGTCGGTGCTGCTGCTGGGTGAGCACCTCACACCCGCCGCTCCGCTGACAGCCGCGGCCGTGCTCATCTGCATCGCCGTCACGCAGCGGGCGCGTGGCTAGGCTCGCCGTACATCGGCCGTACCCGGACCGTTCGGCCGTACCCGGACCGTGAGGAGGCCCACAGATGCGCGCAACCACGGGCGACCAGCTTGTCCAGCACGGCAGGGTGGTCGGTCAACACGACAAGGTCGGCGAGATCGTCGAGGTACTGGGCCAGGGAGGCAATCCCCCGTACCGCGTCCGCTTCGAGGACGGGCACGTGGGCGTGTGCTCACCCGGCCCGGACACCGAGATCCGCCACAAGGCGACCGAGGAACGACACGGCTAGGGCCTGTCCGGCGGATCGAGTCGGAGGAACCCCGGCGGCGACCGATCAGCGCGGCGGCTCGGCCGGCTATTGGTAGTGGTCGGCGATGACCCGTGCCATCGCCCCGATCCGGTCCGTGCGCACATCCTTGGCCGCGAAGTAGACGTGCCCGCGCACCTCCGGGTGGGCGGCGGCCAGATCGAGATGGCGGGTCAGTTCGGCCGGGTCCTGCCAGGCCGCGGACTGCGCCGGGTCGCCGGCCCGGTACAGGGCCTCGCCGATGTACAGCCGGGTGCGGCTGCCCTTGGCCACCCCCGCCCACCACGGCACGAGCTTGGCGTAGTCGGCGGCCGAGAGCCCGATGTTCCAGTACAGCTGCGGGACGATGTAGTCGAGCCAGCCCTCCCGCACCCACTTGCGGGTGTCGGCGTGGATGTCGTCGTACGACTGGAGCGCCTTGGTGTCCGAGCCTTTAGCGTCGGTGGAGGCGTTGCGCCACACCCCGAACGGGCTGATCCCGAACTGGGTGCCGGGCCTGGTGGCCTTGATCCGGGCGGCCGTCTCCAGCACCAACTGGTCGATGTTGTCGCGCCGCCAGGCGGCCCGGTTGGGGAAGGCGCCGCCGTACGCGTCGTACGCCGCCTCGTCGTCGAAGGTCTGACCGGCCACCGGGTACGGGTAGAAATAGTCGTCGAAGTGCACCGCGTCCACCGGGTACTTCTGCACCGCGTCCAGGATCGCGTCCTGCACGAAAGCGCGGACCTCGGGCAGCCCGGGGTTGTAGTAGAGCTTCCCGCCGAACGACACCACCCAGTCCGGGTGCAGGCGAGCGGGATGGGAGGCGATGAGCTTCGTGGGGTCGTCGTGGGTCGCGACCCGATACGGGTTGAACCAGGCGTGCAGCTGCAGCCCCCGCGCATGGGCCTCCGCGACGGCCGTGCCCAGCGGGTCCCAGCCCGGTGACCCGCCCTGGACGCCGGTCAGCACCTGGGACCACGGCTCGTAGGGCGAGGGCCACAGCGCATCGGCCGTGGGCCGCACCTGGAAGACCACCGTGTTGAGCCGCTTGCTCACCGCCAGATCGAGCCAGGCGATCAGCTCGGCGCGCTGCGCCGCGGCGCTCAGGCCGGACCGGGACGGCCAGTCGCGGTTGCTGACGGTCGCCAGCCACATCCCCCGCATCTCGGTCGTCGCCCGCCGCCGCGCCGGGGGCATGGCCCCCTGGCGCGCGGGCGCCGCCCCCGTCGTGGTGAACGCCGACAGCGCTGCCAGTGCCAAGGCCCGCCGGGACAGTCGCCCCATCACACACATCCCCACATACTCCGCGGATCCGCTCGGTCACGGATCGTTTCGGGGCTCAGCATGCCCCCACCCCGGCGATCGATCATCGATACTTGCTAGTAACGTGCACGATCGGAGCAGGCGGGCCGAAACCCGGCAGACCTGCGACTGCCATCTTCAGTCAGCGCGGCGAAAGGGACGATGTGACCGACATCGAACGGGTCGGAGTGGTCGGCTGCGGCCAGATGGGGGCGGGCATCGCCGAGGTCTGCGCGCGCGCCGGACTCGACGTCAAGGTCGCCGAGACCACCGGCGAGGCCCTGGAGTTCGGCCGGACCCGGCTGTTCAACTCCCTGGCCAAGGCCGCCGAGCGCGGCAAGATCTCCGAGCAGGAGCGGGACGCGACGCTGGCGCGCCTCAGCTTCACCAGGGACCTCGGCGAGTTCGCCGACCGCGATCTGGTGATCGAGGCCGTGGTCGAGAACGAGCAGGTCAAGACCGAGATCTTCCAGGTCCTCGACCAGGTCGTGACCCGCCGGGACGCGATCCTCGCCTCCAACACCTCCTCCATCCCGCTGGTGAAGCTCGCGGTCGCCACCTCCCGGCCCGACCAGGTCGTCGGCATCCACTTCTTCAACCCGGCCCCGGTGCAGAAACTCGTCGAGCTGATCCCGGCGCTGACCACCTCCGAGGGCACGCTCGGGCGGGCGCAGCTGTTCGCCGAGAAGGTGCTGGGCAAGCACGCGATCCGGGCCCAGGACCGCTCCGGCTTCGTGGTCAACGCGCTGCTGATCCCCTATCTGCTCTCCGCGATCCGGATGTTCGAGACGGGCATCGCCAGCCGCGAGGACATCGACAACGGCATGGAGATGGGCTGCGCCCACCCGATGGGCCCGCTGAAGCTGTCCGACCTGATCGGCCTGGACACGGTCGCGTCGGTCGCGTTCTCGATGTACGAGGAATACAAGGAACCGCTGTACGCGGCTCCCCCGCTGCTCCAGCGCATGGTGGACGCGGGCCGACTGGGCCGCAAGACCGGCTCGGGCTTCTACACGTACTGATCGCCGGCAGGTACTGCTCACCGGCAGTGAACGGCACGGGCCCGGCGCTCTTCGGACGCGCCGGGCCCGCCGTGTTCGCACACCGCGCTCACCGCCGTCGCCGCGCTCACCGCCGTCGCCGCGCTGATCGTGACGATCCGGCAGGCCTTCAGCCGAGCCTGAGGTGGTGCAGCAGCATCAACGCGGCCGCCATGTTGGCGGCCGGGACCTCCCCCCGGGCGACCATGTCGGGAACGAGCTTGAGCGGGACCCACTCCCGGCGGTCCGACTCGAAGTCGTCCACCGGGTGTCCCACGTACTCGCCGTGGTCCGACCAGTAGATGTGGTGGACGGCGTCGGTGAGCCCGTTGGACGGCTCCACGCTCATCAGGTGGTGCAGAAGCCCCGGTCGCCAGCCGGTCTCCTCCTCGAGTTCCCTGGCGGCCGCGCGGGCGACGTCCTCGCCGTCCTCGACCACCCCCGCCGCGAGTTCCCACCCCCAGCTGTCGGTGATGAAACGGTGCCGCCACAGCAGGAGGACCTCGTTGGCCGCGTTCACGACGGTCGCCACCGCGACGGGCCGCAGCCGTATGAGGAAGTGGTCCAGATGCCGGCCGTCCGGCAGCTCCACATCTGCCAGGTTGACGCTGAACCAGCGGTTTTCATACACAGTTTGTTCGTTCTGTTTCGTCCACTGCACGGTTCTGCCACCTTCCGTCGAGTAAGTGGCAATATCGCAGCAGGAACTATGCAGCATCGGGCTCTACAACGGCACCCGCAGCGCTCCGTCGATGAGCTCGGCGGCCTCGGCGGTGCCCGCGCAGTCACTGCGCACCAGGTGTTCGCGCACCGCGCGAAGTCTGTCCCGCAGGCGCTGGGACTCCATTCCCCGCGCCTGTTCGGCCATCCGCACCGCGGTGACCACCGCTTTGTCGGCGTTGCCCTGACGCAGTTCGATCGTGCTGAGCATGGCCAGCCGGTGCACCCGCCCCCGGTCGTGCGCCGGGGTGTCGACGGCGGCCACGGCATGCTCCGCGGCGGCGGTGAGGTCGCCGAGGCTGAGCAGCGCCTCCGCCACCTGGACGTTGACCAGGCCCGGCTGGACATAGCCGGTCTCGTCGGGTTCGCGCCCGCGCAGGATGCGTTCGGCGGCCGTCTCGGCACGCCGGATGCACGACAGGGCGCTCGTGCCGTCGCCGAGGTGGGCGTACGCCTTGGCCTGCATCGCGTACAGGTCGGAGGCGAGGGCGGGCGTGATGTGCTTGCCCGCCGCCCGCAAGGCCGCCTCCGCGAAGGCCACGGCCTGCCGGTACTCCCGCATGAACAAGGACTGGTTGACCAGGAGCGCGATGACATACGCGCCAAGTCCCCGGTCCCCACTGGCCTTTGCCAGCCGCAGCGCCTGATGGAAGTACCGCTGGGCCAGCCCGTGCGCGTCGGAGTCATAGGCGCAGATCCCGGCGACCGCCACCAACCCGCCGGTGGCGCGGTGCAGTTGACGGCCCGTCTCATCGGTGTAGCTGCCGCGCAGCAGGGGGGCCGCCTCGGCGTTGAGGAAACCGACGACCCGGCTGCGGGTCGCGATACCGCCCGCCTTGCGGTACATCTGCTCGTAGTGGGCGCGGGCGGCGCGCAGCATCTCGATGTCGGCGGAGGTGACGCGATGCCGGCCGCCACGGGAGACGTCCACGTCCTCCGGCGGGTTCTCCCACTCCCACACCGGCATCACGGCCGGAGTGCCGGTGACGGCGGGCGCGCCCAGGACGTGCGGGCGCTGCTGCTCGTCGGAGCGCCACAGGGCGGTGGCCCGCTCGACGAAGCCGGAGAGCGAGGTGCCGTGCGGGGAGGACGGCTCGCCCGGGACGCCCAGGCCGATGTCGTCGAGGGTGATCGGCCGGTGCAGCCGCGCCGCCAGCACCTCACAGATCAGGTCGGGCACCTGGCCCCTCGGCCGCTGGCCCTTCAGCCACCGGGCGACCGCCGTGTGCTCGTACCGCAGCGCGAGTCCGCGGACCCGACCGGCCTGGTTGACGTGAGCGGCGAGGCCCGCATGCGAGATGCCCGCCTCGTCCAGGATCGCGTCGAGCAGAGTGTTGGGCTGCATGGGTGCCCCCCGGTGCCTCGGTGCCGTCAGAGTAGTGGGTGTGTCTTCACACGGGGTGTGAACCGAGTGCGCGCATTCATAGCGTGCACGCGCTGTCGCTGAGCGTTTCCAGCCGGTTGACTGGAACGCCTCGCAAGAGGTTCGCCGGGCCGCCGGCTCCCCCTCATGAAACGGCGGCCCGGCGTGGCGCTCCGCGGATTCGGCCGGAAACCATTCGGCCGGAAACTACAGGTGTGTTGTCGGCTGCGGGTCTGCTGTGGCCGGTCGCGCCCGCACGGCGGAGCCGCTGATGTCAGCGCCCCGCACCCCCAGGGGGTTGCACTCACGTCCGTTCGCCAGCACCAGTAGGGCCACGTCGTCGGTCGGTCTGCCTGCCGTGTGCCGTAAGAGTGCGGCCAGGGTGGTGCGCAGGATCTGCTCGGCCGTGACCGGGTGGTCCATCAGGGCCTTCTCCAGTGCTCCCGTCAGGGAGAAGAAGCGGCCGCGAGCGTCCCGCGCGTCCTCCGCGCCGTCCGTGAACAGGACGAGGGACTCGTCGCGGAGCAGCTGCCCGCAGGATGTGGGCGGGAGTTCGGTCGGCAGGGGGAACGGACCCAGCGGGGGCAGCGGGTCCGCACTCGACAGCGGCTCCACGCTCGTGCCGCTCAGGAGGTACGGCCATGGATGCCCGCAGTTCACGGCGCGCACCTCGCCGTCCCCCAGGATCTCCAGCACCAGCACGGTGACGAACTCCTCCGTCACCGGCGCATCGGGGGCGTCACGGGCCCGTTCGCGCAGGTGCCGGTCCAGGGCACGGTCCAGGCGGCGCAGGACGCGACCCAGGTCGGGCTCGTCATGGGCGGCCTCGCGGAAGCTGCCGAGGAGGGCGGCGACCGTGCCGAGCGCGGGGAGCCCGTGCCCCCGGACGTCGCCCATCACGGCCCGCACGCCGTGCTCGGTGGCGACGACCTCGTACAGGTCGCCGCCGACGGAGGCGCCACGGTCCGCGGAGAGTCGGGCCGCCGCCACGTTCAGCCCCTCGACGCGCGGCGGCAGCGGTCGCAGCAGCACGCTCTGGGCGGCCCCGGCGACCCTGCGGGCCTGCTTCAGTTCGCGCAGCAGCGTATGCCGTACCTGGAGGATCAGCCCGGTGCCGACGGCGAAGAAGACGGCGCTGGTGACGATCCTGGCGCCGAGTCCGTCCTGCTGGGCCAGTGGACAGGTCAGCTTGTAGGCGACCGCGAGGGCGCCCCAGGCCGTGGGCAACCCCAGTGACAGGGCCCGGCGCAACGGCCGCCTGCTGCCGAACATGTCGAGACGGCCCCCCATCCAGGCCCAGCAACGCAATCGGACCGGCCCCGAAAGGCCGGTCCGATTCTGCCGAGGCGATGGCCCGGAGGGACCGGTTCGCCTCGACTTGCCACCCGGATGAGTGAAACACCCCAGGGGCGCGGGGCTGTGCCGATGTGCGGCTCCGCCGCGTGGGCGCGACCGGCCACAGACGTGGCGCGGCCGACGAGCGACGTCAGCCCCGGAGCACCGCGCCCGTCCGCTCGCCCGCGAGGGCAACCGCCGCGTCCCGGGCCGCCGACGCCTCATCGACGGTCAGCGTCCGGTCGCCCGCGCGGAAGCGCAGCGCATAGGCGAGCGACTTCCGCCCCTCGCCCAGCTGCTCCGCGTTCTCGTACACGTCGAACAGCCGGATCCCCTCCAGCAGTTCGCCCGCGCCCTCGCGCAGCGCGGACTCGACGTCGGAGTGCGGCACGAACGTGTCGACGACGAGGGCGACGTCCTGCGTGGCGACGGGGAAGGTGGAGATGCTCGGCGCCTGAGGGGTGTCGTTGCCGACCGCCTCCAGGACGTCGAGGTTCAGCTCCATCGCACAGGTGCGTGCGGGCAGGCTCAGCGCCTTCAGCACCCGGGGGTGCAGCTCGCCCGCATGACCGACGACCCGCTCCGCGCCGTCGGCGACCACCACGAACTCGGCGCAGCGGCCCGGGTGCCACGGCCCGTACTGACCGCTGCGGACGATCAGCTCGGCCCCGGCCTCCCGTGCGACGGCGCGCGCCGCCTCGATCGCGTCGGCCCAGTCCGCCGGACGGCCCTTGCCCCACCAGCCGGCCTGTTCGCGGGCGCCCGCGAGGACGGCGGCGACATGGCGCGGCTGCTCGGGCAGCACGGCGTCGAGCGACGCCAGTTCCTCGTCGGTGGGGCGACGGTCGACCGGGAGGTGACCGGCGGCGCCGGCCTCCTCGCGCGGGTGGAAGACCAGCCCGGTCTCGAACAGCGCGAGGTCATGGCTGCCCCGGCCGTCGTTGCGCCGCAGGGCGGCCAGCAGGCCCGGCAGCAGCGACGTGCAGAGCGCGGGCTCCTCGTCGTTCAGCGGGTTGGTGAGCTTGACGACACGGCGGGCCGGGTCGTCGGCGGCCAGGCCGAGCTGGTCGAAGACGCCCTCGCCGATGAACGGGTAGTTCGGCGCCTCGACGTAGCCTGCGCCGGCCAGGGCGCGGCCGACGCGGCGGTGCAGCCGCTGGCGGTGGGTGAGACCGCGGCCGGAGGGCGGCTTGGGCAGCGTGGAGGGCAGGTTCTCGTAGCCCTCCAGCCGGATGACCTCCTCCGCCAGGTCGTTGACCTCGACGAGGTCGGGCCGCCAGGACGGGACGGTGACGAGCAGTTCGTCCTGTCCGTAGACGTCGCAGCCGATCTCCTGGAGCCGGCGGACGACGGTCTCGCGGCCGTACACCACGCCCGCGACCTTGTCCGGGTGGTCGGCCGGGACGCTGATCGTGTGCGGGGCGGACGGGGCGATGACCTCCGTGACGCCCGCGTCGGCGGTGCCGCCCGCGAGCAGCACCAGCAGGTCGACCGTGCGCTGCGCGGCGGCCGCCGCGGCCTGCGGGTCGACGCCGCGCTCGAAGCGCCGGGAGGCCTCGGAGGACAGCTTGTGGCGACGCGCCGTACGGGCGATCGACACCGCGTCGAAGTGCGCGGCCTCGATGACCACGTCGGTCGAGGCGTTCTCCAGGTCCGAGTGGTCGGCGATCTCCGTGTCGGCGCCGCCCATCACGCCGGCGAGGCCGATGGGGCCGCGCTCGTCGGTGATGACCAGGTCCTCGGCGTGCAGCGTGCGCGTCGTGCCGTCGAGGGTGACGATCTGCTCGCCCTCCGCGGCCCGCCGGACGCCGATCGTGCCCTGGACCAGCGTGCGGTCGTAGGCGTGCAGCGGCTGGCCGAGCTCCATCATCACGTAGTTGGTGATGTCGACGGCGAGCGAGATCGGGCGCATGCCGACCTTCTGCAGCCGGCGCTGCAGCCAGAGCGGGGAGCGCGCCTCGGGGCTCAGACCGGTGACGGTGCGGGCGGTGAAGCGGTCGCAGCCCATGGGCTCGGAGACCTGCACCGGGTAGCCGAAGGCGTTCGGCGCCGGTACGTCGATCAGGGCGGGGTCGCGCAGCGGCAGGCCGTAGCCGATGGCGGCCTCGCGGGCGACGCCGCGGATGGAGAGGCAGTCGCCGCGGTTGGCGGTGACGGCGATGTCCAGGACCTCGTCGACCAGCTCGAGCAGCTCGATGGCGTTCTTGCCGACCTCGGTCTCCGGCGGCAGCACGATGATGCCGTGGCTGCCGTCGTCGCCCATGCCCAGCTCGTCGCCGGAGCAGATCATGCCGTGGGAGGTCTTGCCGTACGTCTTGCGGGCGGCGATCGAGAACCCGCCGGGGAGGACCGCGCCCGGGAGCACCACGACGACCTTGTCGCCGACGGCGAAGTTGCGGGCGCCGCAGACGATCTCCTGCGGCTCACCGGTGCCGTTGGCGGTGCCGACGTCGACCGTGCAGAAGCGGATCGGCTTCTTGAAGCCCTCCAGCTCCTCGATGGTGAGGACCTGGCCCACGACGAGGGGGCCCTTCAGGTCGGCGCCGAGCTGCTCGACCGTCTCGACCTCGAGGCCCGCCGAAACGAGCTTGGCCTGCACGTCACGGCCGGTCTCGGTGGCCGGCAGGTCGACGTACTCCCGCAGCCAGGAAAGCGGGACCCGCATCAGATCTCCATCCCGAACGGCCGAGTGAACCGGATGTCACCCTCGACCATGTCTCGCATGTCTTCGACGTTGTGGCGGAACATCAGCATCCGCTCGATGCCGAACCCGAAGGCGAACCCGCTGTACTTCTCCGGGTCGACGCCGCAGGCGGCCAGCACCTTGGGGTTGACCATGCCGCAGCCGCCCAGCTCGATCCAGCCCTCGCTGGAGCAGGTGCGGCAGGGGCGGTCGGGGTTGCCGACGGACTCGCCGCGGCAGACGTAGCAGACCATGTCCATCTCGGCGGACGGCTCGGTGAACGGGAAGAAGTTCGGCCGCAGCCGCGTCTTCATGCCCTCGCCGAACAGCGACTGGACCATGTGGTCCAGGGTGCCCTTGAGGTCGGCCATGGTCAGGCCCTCGTCGACGGCGAGCAGCTCGACCTGGTGGAAGACCGGGGTGTGCGTGGCGTCCAGCTCGTCGGTGCGGTACACGCGGCCGGGGCAGATCACGTACACCGGCAGCTCACGGCCGAGGAGCGAGCGGATCTGGACCGGCGAGGTGTGGGTGCGCAGCACGACGCCGGACTCGGTGCCGCCCTTCGGGCCCTGCACGAAGAAGGTGTCGGCCTCACCGCGGGCCGGATGGTCCGGGCCGATGTTGAGGGCGTCGAAGTTGAACCACTCGGCCTCGACCTGCGGGCCCTCGGCGACCTCGTAGCCCATGGCCACGAAGACGTCCTCGATGCGCTCCGACAGTGTGGTGAGCGGGTGGCGGGCGCCGGTCGGCACACGGTCGTGGGGCAGTGTGACGTCCACCGCCTCCTCGACCAGCACGCGCTGGTCGCGCTCGGCCTCCAGCTCCTCCTGACGGCCCGCGAGGGCCTTGTTCACGGCGCCTCGGGCCTGGCCGACGAGCTTGCCGGCGGCGGCCTTGGCGTGCGGGGGCAGGGCGCCGATCTCGCGGTTGGCCAGGGCCAGCGGGGAGGCGCCGCCGGTGTGGGCGACCTTGGCCTCCTGGAGCGCGTCGAGCGAGTCCGCGGCGGCGAAGGCGGCGAGCGCCTCGTCCCGCATGCGCTCGATCTCTTCCGGTTTCAACGCCTCGACCTCTACCGGGTCGTACGACTTATTCGGTGCCGACATCTCTTCCCGTGCTTCCGATTGGCTGGCTGAAGGTCCCCGTCACCGACTCACGCAGAGGTCAGAGGGCCGTCCATGGGACACAAAGGTGCCAAAGGCCGAGTCTAACGGGGTGGAGGTGTACGAATGCGCCCGCGGGCGGCTAGGCGAGATACGCCGGAGCCCCCACGGGCAGGGTAAATCGGAACTCGGCGCCGCCCGAGGGGGCGCGGCCGACCGTGATGGTGCCGCCGTGGGCTTCGACGATGCCCTTGACGATGTACAGCCCGAGGCCCGTGCCGCCGCGCTTGCTGCCCCGCCAGAAGCGGGTGAAGACGCGGTTCATGGACTCCTCCGGGATGCCGGCGCCCTCGTCGCTCACGGTGACCGACGTGCCGATGTCCTCGCCCTCTCGGGGGGAGGCGGCGGGCGTCACGTCGATCGTGACGGTTCCCTCGCCGTGGCGCACCGCATTTTCCAGCAGGTTGCTGAGGACCTGGTCCACCTTGTCGGGGTCGGCCCACAGCATGGGCAGCGGCTGTTCGAGGCGCAGCAGGAACCGGTCGGCGGGCTGTCCGGCGGCGACGTAGGCCTGGATGTGCCGTCCCACGGCCGCGCCTATGTCGACGGGCTGGCGGCGCACCTCCAGCCGCCCGGAGTCGATGCGGGAGATGTCGAGCAGCTCGGCGATGAGGCGGGTGACCCGGTCCGCGTCGGCGTCGACGGTCTCCAGCATCAGCCGCTTCTGGTCGTCGGTGAACCGCGACCACTTGGCGAGCAGGGTGGCGGTGAAGCCCTTGACCGAGGTCAGCGGCGACCGCAGCTCATGGGCGACGGTGGCGATCAGCTCGGCGTGGCTGCGCTCGGTGCGCCGGCGGGCCTCGGTGTCGCGCAGCGAGACGACGACGCGGCGGACGGGGCCGGTGGGCTCGGTGCGGACGTATCGCACGGTGACGAGCACCTCGCGGCCGCCGGGCAGCAGCAGGTTGCGCTCGGGCTGGCCGACGCGGATGGCGAGGCCGCCGTACGGGTCGGTGCACTGCCACCAGCGGCGGCCTTCGAGGTCCTCCAGCGGCAGGGCCTTGTCGAGGCGCTGTCCGAGCGCGTCCGCGGCGGGGACGGCGGTGATGCGCTGGGCGGCGGCGTTGAAGCAGATCACATGCCCGTGCTCGTCGGCGACGACGAGCCCGTCGGGCAGGTCGTCGGGGTCGATGCCGAGTTCGGCGAGGTCACCGACCGGTCGGGCCGCTTGCGGTGCGCTGCTCGTGCCGACGCTCATCCCCGTACCCCACCTCCCATCCTCCCGGAAGAGGCCCCCCGAGCTCGTCACCCTACTAGCTCTCGGTGACGGAGCGGCACCCTCCGGAGGCGCGCTGTGCACGGGCCGATGCGTAGAGACATACGGCTGCGGCGGTCGCGAGGTTCAGGCTCTCGGCCTTCCCGTGGATCGGGACGCGTACGACGGCGTCGGCGAGCGCGCGGGTCTCCTCCGGGAGCCCCCAGGCCTCGTTCCCGAACACCCAGGCGGTGGGCCCGCCCATGGTGCCCTTGTCGAGTTCGTCGTCGAGGTCGTCGTCGCCCGCGCCGTCGGCGGCGAGGATCCGCACCCCGGCGCCCTTCAGCCCGGCCACGGCCTGCTCGACGGGGACCCCGACGGCGACCGGGAGGTGGAAGAGGGAGCCCACCGACGCCCGTACGGCCTTGGGGTTGTAGAGGTCGACGGAGGCGTCGGTCAGGACGACGGCCTCGGCGCCGGCCGCGTCGGCGCACCGCAGCACGGTGCCGGCGTTGCCGGGGTCGCGCACATGGGCGAGCACGGCGACGAGCTTCGGCCGGGCGGCGAGGATCTCCTCGAACGGCGTGTCCAGGAACCGGCAGATCCCGACGAGGCCCTGCGGGGTGACGGTGGTGGAGATGTCCTCGATGATCTGCTCGGCGGCCAGGTGCACCCGGGCGCCGGCGGCGCGGGCCTCGCCGACGATGTCGGCGTACCGCTCCGCCGCCTCGACGGTGGCGAACAGCTCGACCAGCGTGTCCGCATGCCCGGCGGCCTCCCGCACGGCCTGCGGCCCCTCCGCGAGAAACAGCCGCTCCTTCCCCCGAAAGTTCCGCCTGGCCAACCGCCGCGCAGCGGAGACCCGCGGCGAACGGGAAGAGATCAGCTCGGGGCTGGCGGAGGTCATGTTCTGTTTCACCTTGATCTTCACTCGCGGGGGACTGCAGCCCCCCAGGGGCGCGGGGAACTGCGCGACCAGCCCCCACCGACCCGCACCTTGGCGACTAGCGAGACACAGCAGGACCCGCAGGCATCAAGCCTGCGGGTCCCGTTCACATCGGCTCAAAGCCAGCGCAGCGTCACGCGGCCTTGGGCGCGTTCACGTCCGCCGGCAGGGCCTTCTGCGCGACCTCGACCAGCGCGGCGAACGCGGTGGCGTCGTTCACGGCCAGCTCGGCCAGGATCTTGCGGTCGACCTCGATGTTCGCGGCGTTCAGACCCTGGATGAAGCGGTTGTACGTGATGCCGTTGGCGCGGGCAGCGGCGTTGATGCGCTGGATCCACAGCCGACGGAAGTCGCCCTTGCGCTTCTTGCGGTCGTTGTAGTTGTAGACCAGCGAGTGGGTGACCTGCTCCTTGGCCTTGCGGTACAGGCGCGAACGCTGACCGCGGTAGCCGGAGGCCGCCTCGAGGATCGCCCGGCGCTTCTTGTGGGCGTTGACTGCCCGCTTGACGCGTGCCACTTTTTAACTCCTTGTAGCGGGGCCGTGGTTGTCGTCACACGGCCCGGAATCGATTGGGTCCCGGTCCAGACGTACGGCGCGCGGTGATCAAGGGATCAGGCGCCGCTTCGTCACTTGCCGAGAAGCTTCTTGATCTTCGCGGCGTCGCCCGGGGCCATCTCGGCGTTGCCGGTGAGGCGACGCGTCACACGGGACGACTTGTGCTCGAGCAGGTGGCGCTTGCCGGCGCGCTCACGGAGCACCTTGCCGGAGCCGGTGATCTTGAAGCGCTTGCTGGCACCGCTGTGCGACTTGTTCTTCGGCATAGCGCCGTTCTCTCCTCGTCGGTGGCGTTCCGGTGCCCGGTCGTGAAACCGGGCACGGTGGAACGTCGCTTGCAATCGGTTATGTCCTTGGGACTCGCGTCCCGCGGATCACGCCTCGGCGGAAGCCTCGGCAGGGGCCTCGACGTCAGCCTCGGCGTTCACCACGTCGGCGTCGGTCTCGGCGTTCACGGCGTCGGCGTCCGCGGCGTTCTGCGAGCGGCCCGGGTTGGCCTTCGCCTCGGCCTTGCGGGCCTCCTGCGCCTGACGGGCCTCGGCCATCGCCTCGGTCTTCTTCTTGTGCGGACCGAGAACCATGATCATGTTTCGGCCGTCCTGCTTCGGGTTCGACTCGATGAACCCGAGGTCCTCGACGTCCGACGCGAGACGCTGCAGCAGTCGGTAGCCGAGCTCCGGCCGGGACTGCTCACGACCGCGGAACATGATCGTGATCTTGACCTTGTCGCCCTGCTTGAGGAACCGAACGACGTGACCCTTCTTGGTGTCATAGTCGTGCGGGTCGATCTTCGGCCGGAGCTTCATCTCCTTGATGACCGTGTGCGCCTGGTTCTTGCGCGCCTCACGGGCCTTCATGGCCGACTCGTACTTGAACTTCCCGTAGTCCATGAGCTTGCAGACCGGCGGGCGGGCGTTCGCCGCGACCTCGACCAGGTCCAGGTCGTACTCCTGCGCAAGCTCCAGTGCCTTGGCCAGGGGGACGATGCCCACCTGCTCGCCACTGGGACCGACAAGTCGCACCTCGGGAACGCGAATCCGGTCGTTGATGCGGGGCTCGGCGCTGATGGATCCTCCTCGGTAGCACCACGCGGCGGTCTGGCGGACGGCCGCGTAACGTCTGTGTTCGTTAGACCTATTAACCACGCCGAAGCACAAAAAATGCCCCGAACGATCACATGCGGGGCTCCAAGCACTACCGGAGCACCGCCGCGATTGCCGCGGGGCGCACTACCGGCGACTCCATCGTCCGTACGGAACGATGGTGGCCGCCTGACCGGGGTGACCCGCCATCCCTGGGGACGGTCGGGTGGGAGTTCGGAGCCTCCACTTTGTGGGCCGGACCGCCTGCTGGGTGGCACGCGTGTCCGACCGGTCGTTACACGAGATTAGCAGCCTGCGCCAGGACTGGCCAATCGAGCCTCGATACGGCGCCGCTCCGCCCTGCGCCTATCGTGTCCTGCATGAGTGACACCCCTCCTGAGAACGCAGACTTCGACGAGATGACCCGCGACATCGCGGAGGTCCCGGCCGTCGAGGTGATCGTGACGGTCGCCGTCAACCTGATGAGCGCCGCCGCGGTGAAGCTCGGGCTCACGGAGGAGGGCGACAAGTACAAGGACCTGGACGAGGCCCGCAAGCTGGTGACGGCCCTCGCCGGGCTGCTGGACGCGAGCGCGACCGAGATCAGCTCCTTCCACGCGGCCCCGCTGCGCGACGGGCTGAAGTCGCTGCAGCTCGCGTTCCGCGAGGCGTCGCTGGTCCCGGACGAGCCGGGCCACGGCCCGGGCGAGAAGTACACGGGCCCGGTCTACGGCTGATCCGGGGCGGTTCAGCTCTTCCTGTACAGGGGCTCGCCCGGAGGCGTCGTCCCGGCCGGCAGCAGTGCCAGGTCGAGACCGCGCACCAGGCGGGCCCTCAGTGTCTCGTCGGCGGCGAGGCGCCGGGCCACCGACCGGGCGGCCTCGGCGGGGACGGCCGCCGGGTCGAGGACGAGGGCGAGGGTGCCGTCGGCCCGACCGGGGCCGAGGTGGGCGCTGAGGACCTCCGGTTCGGCGGCCACCGCGGCCCGGACCGCCGCCACCACGGCCGGATCGGCGAGCGGGTCGGTCGAGGTGCGGCCCTCGGCGAGTGCCAGCAGCGCCGGCCCGGTCAGCTCGAAGGCCACCGGCCCCGCCAGGTCGAGGACGACCGTGTCGGCCTTCTCGTGCGCGGCCGCCTGCAGCGCCTGGTGCAACGGGACGGCGACGGGGCGGGCCTCGGGATCCCAGCGGGCCAGCGAGTCGGTGGAGGTGAAGGCCGGCAGGGCGGTGCGCCCGCCCGCCTTCAGGGTCGGCACGGCCATGTCGCTGGTCTTCTCACGGCGCAGCCCGTTCTCGCCCTCCTCGACCTCGCCCAGCACGGCCACCACGGGGACGAGCAACCGGGCGCCCTTGAGGGCCGCGAGGACCGGGCCCACGGCGGTGCGGTCCTGCGCCCAGGCGGCGAGCGCCGCGCTCAGCCGGGGATCGGCGGAGCCGTCGTCGTCGGAGAAGCCGGAGTCGGGAATGTTCTTGTTCGCCACGGTCGTCGACCTTATCGGGGGGATGCTGCTGGGCTTGTGCGGGGACCGAAACGCGACGGTGACGACTTTCATAGGATTCTCAGAGTTCCCTGACACACCTCTAACGTCCGTCTAACGGCGCGCACAGTCGGGCCCCCGAACATCACGGGCATGGAGTCTTCCAGAGCACGTCGCAGCCGCCGCGCTCACCCCTCCCGGCGCCGGCCGCTCCTGTACACCGCGCTCGCCACGGTCGCCGTCCTGGGGGCCACGGCGGGCGGGACCGTATATGTGAAGGCACAGGCGCACGCGCGCGCGGGAGCCGTATCGTCATCGTCGTCCTCTCCGGCTCCGTCGGCCTCGGCCTCGGCTTCGGAGTCCGGGAGCGAGGAGATGACGGTGGAGACCGTGGCGGTGCCCGAGCCGGACCACGACGCGCTGCTGGCGTCGGCGATGACGTCGGTGACCGTGCCGGACGACGCGGCCGTGTCCGTGGCCGTCCTCGACATGGACTCCGGTGACAGCGCCGCCTACGGCGCGCGCGCCTTCGACACGGCGAGCATCGTCAAGGTGGACATCCTGGCGACGCTGCTGCTCCAGGCGCAGCAGGCGGACCGCCGGCTGACGACGGCCGAGAAGTCGTACGCCACCGCGATGATCGAGAACAGCGACAACGTCTCGGCGTCGGAGCTGTGGCGGATCATCGGCAAGGCCGAGGGGCTCGACGCCGCGAACGAGGTGTTCGGGCTGACGGGGACCGAGGGCGGCGACGACATGCTGTGGGGGCTGACCCAGACCACGGCCGCCGACCAGCTCAGGCTGCTCCAGCAGGTGTTCGGGGACGACTCGGAGCTGACCGAGGCCTCGCAGAGCTACCTCCAGGGCCTGATGAAGCAGATAGCCGCGGACCAGCACTGGGGTGTCTCGGCCGCGGCCGACGGGTCCTCGTGGGCGCTGAAGAACGGCTGGCTGGCGCGCAGCACGACCGCGCTGTGGGACGTCAACAGCATCGGACGGGTGACCGTCGACGGCCGGGACTACCTGGTGGCCGTGCTGTCCAACGGCAACGCGACGCAGGCCACGGGGATCTCGCTGGTCGAGTCGGTGGCGCGGGCGGCGGTGTCGGTGTTCACCGACGGGACCGCCTCGGCGTCGGCGACCGCCACCGAGTGACCGGTGCGGCCGGCCCGCTAGAGCGGCTCGAACGCCTCGTGCGGGTCGGGCTCCCGGCGGCCGCGCCACAGGACGACCGCCGCCACCAGCAGCACTCCCCCGGCGCCGCCCGCGGCCAGGCCCGCCCAGCTCGACGTGTCGTCCTGCGGTTTCGGCTGGTCCGGTCCTGCGCCGAAGTACCGCTCGCCGTAGGCCGCGGAGCGCAGGCCCTCCGGCTTCAGGTCGGCGGCGGCCTTGATCGCGGCGGCCGGGTCGAGGAAGCCGTAGCCCCGGGAGTCGTCGCGGCCGCCGGCGGGGGCGTTGCGGGCGGTGTCCTCCAGGAGCTTCTTCATCTGCGCCGGGGTCAGACCGGGGTGGGCGGCCTTGACGAGCGCGACGGCCCCCGAGACGAACGCGGAGGCGGCGCTGGTCCCCCAGCCCTGGTAGTACTTGTGGTCCGGGTCGGCGATGACGACGCCCTCGCCGGGCGCGCTGACCGTGGCGTACCAGCGGCGGGTGGAGAACGAGGCGCGGGCTCCGTAGCGGTCGACGGCGGTCGCGGCGATGACGCCCGGGTAGGCCGCCGGGTAGGAGATGTGGTCGCCCTTCTCGCCGCCGTTGCCGGCCGAGGCGACGACGACCGAGCCCTTCGCCAGCGCGTACTGGACGGCCTCGTCCTCGGCTGGCTCGGGGTGGGCGGAGGCCGAGTCGTCGCCGAGGGAGAGGTTGATGACGTCGGCGCCCTGGTCGGCGGCCCAGCGGATGCCTTCGGCGAGGGCGTTGCCTCGGGTGTTGCGGGCCTTGGTGCGCTGTGGGTCGTCGTCCTCCAGGATCACGCGGACGGGGAGGATCTTCGCCTCGGGGGCGATCCCGAGGACGCCCTCGGCGTTGTCGTAGCCGTGGCCGTGACCGGCGATGATGCTGGCCATCGCGGTGCCGTGGTGGGCCCAGGCGCGATCGCCCTCTTTCGCGCCGAAGCCGACCATGTCCTTGCCGGTGAGGATGTTGCCGGCGAGGTCGGGGTGGTCGGCCTCGACGCCGGTGTCCAGGACGGCGACGGTGATGCCCTTGCCCTTGGTCGTCTCCCAGGCCTCCTGGGTGTGCAGCGCCTCCAGGGCCCACTGCTGGGCGCGGATGCTGTCGGCGTAGGCCGTGGACGTCGGCGCGAGGGCGACGGCGGCGGCGAGGAGGCAGCACAGGAGCCCGGCCCTGCGGGTCGCGCGGGTCGTACGGGTGCTCATGAGGGCTGCTCCGAGGGCGTGGCGGCGGTCTTGCGCAGGCCGCGCTCGATGCGGTCGGCGAGGCCCTGCGCCTCGTGGCCGAGGCCGGCCTGGGCGGGGGCGGTGGTGGCGCCGGTCGCGGTGGCCACCGGGGCGGGCTCCGGGGCGTCGACGGTGCGGCCGTCGGCCCAGCCGGAGACGGCGTAGACGACGACGGGTGCGTCGGTGAGGACGGAGACCGTCCACGCGGCGCGCTGCTTGTCGCCGAAGGCGGCCGCGACGGTGTCCTTCGCGGCGTAGGGGCGGGGCATCAGGTCGGCCCGTTTCGCCAGGCCCTGCTTCGAGAAGCGGGTGTCGAGCGAGCGCATGGCGGCCGCGTCGGCGTTGGTGAACAGCAGGCCGACGGTGGTCACATAGCTCTGGGTGGCGTCGGTGTAGGTGGCGCGCAGGAGCCGCTGGCAGCCGACCGGGGCGAGGGCCTTGAGCAGCAGCGGGTCGAAGGCGTCGGCGCAGCCGCTGTCCGGGGCGACGGCGATCCGCGTCCAGGTGCGGTCGGCGCCGCCGGGTCCGGCGCCCTGTCCGTCGACCGTGGGCGGGAAGAGCTGGTCGACGGGCACGTTGTGCCACAGGCCGGCGGCGGCGGTGTAGGCGCTGCGCTCACCGCCGTCCTCGGAGTCGCCGACGAGCCAACTGCCGGTCACGGCACCGCCGATGAGGCCCAGTCCGAGGACCGCGCCGACGGCGGCCGCGGCGGTGCGTGCCCTTCTGGTCCGGTGCCGGGGTGCGTCGCGGTACGCCTCGGGCTGCGCGAACGTCACCACGGGCCGGGTGGCGCCCAGGGTGCCGCCCGGGGTCATGGGAGCGCTCCACGAGAGGGCCGGATCGGGCCCGCTCGGCATGTCCGGGGCGGTGTCGGGCCGCCTCGGGACTTCGGGCGCAGGGGGCGCCGGGGGCGGTGTGGAGGGCACAGGCGGCACGGGGGGCGCGGAGGGCGCGGGCGGCACGGTGAAGTCGGGCCGCAGCAGGGCCGCGGCGGGAGTCCAGGCCGGTCCCTCGTCCGTCCCGGGAACGGTCGCCGCGTCGCCTCGGCTGTATCCGGCCCGGGCGCTGTCCGCCTCCGTCTCCTGCCGACTCCGCCCCGGCGCGGGCACCCAGCTGCGCGGCAGGGGCGTCCAGGCGCTGTCGGAATCAGCGGCGGAAGCACTGTCGGAGCCCACGGTCCGAGCCTCGGACGGCGGGCCCGAAGGCCGGGACCCCTCCGAACCAGCGGCACGCGAACCCTCCCACCGCGGCGGGCGAGCGCCCTCCCGGCCCGCGGAACCTGGGGTGTCCGGGGCCGCGGGACGGGGCTCGAACGGCGGGCCCGAAGGACGAGGCCCCTCCGGACCGGCGGTGCGCGAAGCCTCCCACCGGGGCGGGCGAGCGCTCTCTCGGCCCGCGGAACCCGGGGTGTCCGGGGCCGCGGGACGGGGCTCGGGCGGTGGGCCCGAAGGACGGGAACCCTCCGGACCGGCGGCACGCGAAGCCTCCCACCGGGGCGGGCGGGCGCTCTCTCGGCCTGCGGAACCTGGGGTGTCCGGGGCCGCGGGACGGGACTCGGACGGCGGGCCCGAAGGACGGGAACCCTCCGGACCGGCGGCGCGCGAGGCCTCCCACCGGGGCGGGCGAGCGCTCTCTCGGCCTGCGGAGGAACCCGGGGTGTCCGGAGCGGTGGGGCGGGGGGCCGGCCTGGTGGGGCGGGGGGCGCGGCGGAAGTCGTGGGGTGGCGTGGGGCGCGGGACGCCGGCGGTGGACGGGCGTTCCTCGGCTCGCCCGGGCGCCTGAGCGTCGTCGCGTCGCGGGGTCGAGGCGGGGCGGCTCGGCCGCGGCGGGATGTCTGGGAAGCGGGCCGACGCGGGCGGCGGGGGCGGGGTCATGTCGTCCGTGTGCTGGGCCCGCAGGCCGAAGAAGCGGGAGGCGGCGGGGGGAACGGGGGGAATCGGGTCCGCGGGGGACGAGGCGGTCGGCGCCTGCGTCGGGTCGGCCGCGTCGTCCGTCGGTTCCGGGCCCGCCGTCGGCGGCTCCGGCGGGCGGGGAGGGGTGGTCGGGCGGGGCGGGACGCCGGGGCGGGGAGGCGCGTCCGGGCGCTGGGGGACCGAGGCGCGGAGTTCTTCCGTGCTCATGCACCCCCCGTTTCCTCGTCCCCGGGCCGTCGTTCTCCTACGCGGGCCGTCGAATCTCGTGCCCGGGCGGTCCCGGTGCGGACACGACAGTCCGTTCCGGGCACGCATACCCGCACAGGAGGACCGGCATCCCGAAGCGGGCGCCCGGCCAGAGCCGTTCCTCCGTGCGTGCGCGTCACTCTACGGCTTGTCGCCGGTCGAACGGGAACCAGTCCGTACCCCCCGGGGCATCTGCCCGGAACGTCCCCCTACCCTGCGGTAATCCTGTCTGGCAGGCTTCGTTCATGACTGCGCGCGCCGCCGACCGGGCCCGTTACGACCGGGCCACCGCCCATCTCGACGCCCCGCTCGCCCTTGTGGACCTGGACGCCTTCGACGCCAACGCGGAGGATCTGGTGCGCCGGGCCGGCGGAAAGCCGATCCGGGTCGCCAGCAAATCCGTGCGCTGCCGGACGCTGCTGGAACGCGTCCTGGCGAAGGACGGCTTCGCGGGGATCATGTCGTTCACCCTCGCCGAATCGCTGTGGCTGGCGCGGTCGGGGTTCGACGACGTCCTCCTCGCCTACCCCTCGGCCGACCGCACCGCCTTCGCCGAACTGGCCGCCGACCCGAAGCTGGCCGCGGCCGTCACCGTCATGGTCGACGACGTGGCCCAGCTCGATCTGATCGACGCGGCGCGCGGCGAGGGGAGCGAAGTCGTCCGGGTCTGCCTGGAGTTGGACACCTCGCTGAAGCTGCTCGGCGGCCGGCTGCGGGTCGGCGCGCTGCGCTCGCCGCTGCACTCCCCCGCCCAGGTCGCCGACGTGGCGCGGGCGGTGGCCCGACGGCCCGGTTTCAGGCTCGTGGGGATCATGGCGTACGAGGGTCATATCGCCGGGGTCGGCGACTCCCTCGCCGGGCGGCCCTTCCGGTCCCGGGCGATCCGGCTGATGCAGGCGACCGCCCGCCGGGAGCTGGCCGAGCGGCGCGCCGCGGTGGTGCGCGCGGTGCGGGCCGTCGTCCCGGATCTGGAGTTCGTCAACGGCGGCGGCACCGGCAGTGTGCAGCACACCGCCGCGGAGGACGCGGTCACGGAGATCGCGGCCGGGTCGGGGCTGTACGTGCCGCGGCTGTTCGACAACTACACGTCCTTCAGCGGGCGTCCGGCCGCCCTGTTCGCCCACCCCGTCGTCCGGCGGCCGGGGGTCGGGATCGTGACCGTCCTCGGCGGCGGCTATCCGGCCTCCGGCGCGGCCGGACCCGACCGGCTGCCGGTGCCGTACCTGCCGGAGGGGCTGCGCTACGACCCCCAGGAGGGGCCGGGCGAGGTGCAGACGCCGCTGCTCGGCTCCCCCGCCGACGATCTGCTGATCGGCGACAAGGTGTGGTTCCGGCATGCGAAGGCCGGTGAGCTGTGCGAGCGGTTCGACGTGCTGCACCTCGTCGAGGGGGACGAGGTGACGGCGACCGTCCCGACCTACCGGGGCGAGGGTCACACGTTCCTCTGACGCGGCCTACAGGGGCGTGACGTACGCGCCCGAGATCCCGCCGTCCACCAGAAAGTCGCTGGCGTTGACGAACGAGGAGTCGTCGCTGGCCAGGAAGGCCACGGCGGCGGCGATCTCCTCGGCCTCGGCGAACCGGCCGACCGGGATGTGGACCAGGCGGCGGGCGGCCCGCTCCGGGTCCGTGGCGAACAGTTCCTGGAGGAGCGGGGTGTTGACCGGCCCGGGGCAGAGGGCGTTGACGCGGATGCCCTCCCGGGCGAACTGCACGCCCAGTTCGCGGGACATCGCCAGCACACCGCCCTTGGAGGCCGTGTAGGAGATCTGGGAGGTGGCCGCGCCCATCCTGGCCACGAAGGACGCCGTGTTGATGATGGAGCCCTTGCCCTGGCGCCGCATGTAGGGGATGGCGGCCTTGCAGCACAGGTAGACGGAGGTCAGGTTGACCTCCTGGACGCGCTTCCAGGCCTCGAGGCCGGTCTCCAGGATGGAGTCGTCGTCGGGCGGGGAGATGCCGGCGTTGTTGAAGGCGATGTCGACGCTGCCGTAGGTGTCGTAGGCGGTCTTGAACAGCGCCTCGACCTGCTCGGGGTCGGTGACGTCGACCTTCACGAAGATCCCGCCGACCTCTTCGGCGGCCGCCTTGCCGCGGGCCTCGTCGACGTCGCCGCAGACGACGTGCGCGCCCTCGGAGGCGAGCCGGCGCGCGGTGGCGAGGCCGATGCCGCTGCCGGCTCCGGTGATGACGGCCGTGCGGCCGACGAGACGACGGCACACCACTGCTTCGGTCATTGCTTCGGTCACTGTGCGGGGCCCTCCGTGCTGATGAAGACGTTCTTGGTTTCGGTGAAGGCGGTCAGGGCGTCCGGTCCCAGCTCGCGGCCGACGCCGGACTGCTTGTAGCCGCCGAAGGGCGTCCAGTAGCGGACGCTGGAGTGGGAGTTGACGGACAGGTTGCCGGCCCGCACGGCCCCCGAGACGCGCAGGGCGCGGCCGACGTCCCGGGTCCAGACGGAGCCGGAGAGGCCGTAGGGGGTGTCGTTGGCGAGCCGGATCGCGTCCGCCTCGTCGGTGAAGGGGAGCAGGACGGCGACGGGTCCGAAGATCTCCTCGCGGGCGGCGGCGGAGTCGGAGGCCTCGCCCGTCAGGACCGTCGGCGGGAACCAGAAGCCGGGGCCCTCGGGGGCCGTCCCGCGCAGCGCCGGGGCGTCGTCCGGCACGAACGACCGTACGCGCTCGACCTGGCGGCGGGAGATCAGCGGGCCCATGGTCGTCGCCGCGTCGGCCGGGTCGCCGACCACCACGGCGGACAGTTCGCGGGCCAGATGGTCGGCCACCTCGTCGTACACCGACTCCTGGACGAGGATCCGGGTGCGGGCGCAGCAGTCCTGGCCGGAGTTGTCGAGGAAGGAGAACGGGTCGACGGCCCGCTTCAGGTCGGCGTCGGCGAAGACGACGTTCGGGCTCTTGCCGCCGAGTTCGAGGGTGACCGGCTTGACCTGGCGGGCGCAGCGTTCCATGACCTCGCGGCCGGTGCCGGTGGAGCCGGTGAAGACGATCTTCGCCACGCCGGGGTGGTCGACGAGCGCACGTCCGGCGACCGCGCCGTGGCCGGGCAGGACCTGGAAGAGGTGTTCGGGCAGGCCGGCCTCCAGGGCGAGTTCGGCCAGCCGCAGGGCGGTGAGCGGGGTGGTCTCGGCGGGCTTGAGGAGGACCGCGTTGCCGGCGGCGAGGGCCGGGAAGGAGCCCCAGGCCGCGATGGGCATGGGGAAGTTCCAGGGGGCGATCACGCCGACCACGCCGAGCGGCTCGTGGAAGGTGACGTTCCAGCCGCCGGGGACCGGGATCTGGCCGCCCAGGAGCCGTTCGACGCCGCCGGCGGCGTAGAGCAGCAGGTCGCGGGCGTTGCCGGCCTCCCAGCGGGCGTTGCCGAGGAGGTGGCCGGCCTCGCGGACCTCCAGCAGCGCCAGTTCCTCGACGTGCGTGTCGACGACGTCGGCGAAGCGGCGCAGCAGCCGGGCGCGGTCGGCGGGGGGCAGCGCGGCCCAGTGCGTCTGTGCCCGTGCGGCGCGGGCGACGGCCGCGTCCACGTCGGCCTCGGTGGCGGCGGGGACGGTCGCGACCACTTCCTCGGTGGCGGGGTTGAGGACGACGAGTTCGTGCGGGTCGGACACGGGGTGACCTTTCACAGGCGTTCGAATCACAGGCGTTCGAAGGAGCGGCGCAGCTCCCAGTCGGTGACCGCGGCGTCGAAGGCCGCCAGCTCGACTCGGGCCATGTTGGCGTAGTGCGCGACGACTTCGTCCCCGAAGGCGGCCTGGGCGATCGGGCTGGCGGACCACAGTTCGGCGGCCTCGCGCAGGGTGGTGGGGACGTGCGCGTAGTCGGCGGTGTAGGCGTTGCCGGCGCAGGCCTCGGGCAGCTCCAGCTTCTGCTCGATGCCGTACAGGCCGGCCGCGACCAGGCCCGCGACGGCGAGGTGCGGGTTGACGTCGCCGCCCGGCAGCCGGTTCTCGAAGCGCATCGAGCGGCCGTGGCCGACGATCCGCAGCGCGCAGGTGCGGTTGTCGTAGCCCCAGGCGACGGCGGTGGGCGCGAAGGAGCCGGGCTGGAACCGCTTGTAGGAGTTGATGTTGGGGGCGTAGAGGAGGGAGAAGTCGCGCAGTGCGGCCAGCTGTCCGGCGAGGAAGTGGCGCATGACGTCGGACATGCCGCCCGGGTCCGCGGCGGTGCCGGCCATGACGTTGGCGCCGTCGGCGTCGGTGAGCGAGAGGTGGATGTGGCAGGAGTTGCCCTCGCGCTCGTTGTACTTCGCCATGAAGGTCAGCGAGACGCCCTCCTGGGAGGCGATCTCCTTGGCGCCGGTCTTGTAGACGGCGTGCTGGTCGCAGGTGACCAGGGCCTCGTCGTAGCGGAAGGCGATCTCGTGCTGGCCGGGGTTGCACTCGCCCTTGGCGGACTCGACGGTGAGGCCGGCGCCGGCCATCTCGTTGCGGATGCGGCGCAGCAGCGGCTCGATGCGGCCGGTGCCGAGGACCGAGTAGTCGATGTTGTACTGGTTGGCCGGGGTGAGTCCGCGGTAGTTCGCGTCCCAGGCGGCCTCGTAGCTGTCCTTGAAGACGATGAACTCGAGTTCCGTGCCGACCTGGGCGGTGAAGCCGTGCTCGGCGAGGCGCTCCAGCTGGCGGCGCAGGATCTGGCGCGGTGCGGCGACCACGGGCGAGCCGTCGTTCCAGGCGAGGTCGGCGATCAGCATGGCCGTGCCGGCGTTCCAGGGCACGCGGCGCAGGGTGGCCAGGTCGGGGCGCATGGCGAAGTCGCCGTAGCCGGTCTCCCAGGAGGACATGGCGTATCCGTCGACGGTGTTCATCTCCGTGTCGACGGCGAGGAGGTAGTTGCAGCCCTCGGTGCCGTGCCGCAGGACGTCGTCGAGGAAGAATCCGGCGGCGAACCGTTTGCCCTGGAGCCGCCCTTGCATGTCGGGGAAGGCCAGGACGACAGTGTCGATCTCACCGCTCGCGACGAGGGCGTGCAGCTCCTCGACGCCGAGCGGGGGTGTGCGGTCTGCCACGGGACGGCCTCCTTCGGCTTCCTCGGCTGCTTGGGGCGGCCGGGAGCCATAAGGTATTGCGGAGAACCATTGCTTGGGAAGGGGGCACGGCCAGATGTCGGTGGACGCTGACGGCGGACCGGACGACCGGCTGACGCCGGTGCTGCGGCCGGTGCGGGCCGGGAACGGCTTCGAGGAGGCGCTGGAGCAGATCCTGCAGGTGGTACGTCTCGGTCTGGTGCCGGGGGGCGAACGGCTGCCGGCCGAGCGGGACCTGGCGGAGCGGCTCGGGATCAGCCGGGTGACGCTGCGCGAGGTGCTGAAGGTCCTCCAGGACCAGGGGCTGGTCGAGTCCCGCCGCGGCCGGTACGGCGGAACGTTTGTGCTGCCGCGTGCGCTGCCGCGCGCGGACGCCGACGGCGAGGACGAGCTGCGGCGGCGGATCGCGGAGACCGACATCGAGGACGTGTTGCGCTTCCGCGAGGTGCTGGAGGTGGGCGCGGCCGGGCTGTGCGCCACGCACGGGCTGACGGGCGAGCAGGCGGAGCGGCTGCGCGAGGCCCTGGCGGCCACCGCGGACGCGCCGCTGGCCGACTACCGCCGCCTGGACACGATGCTCCACCTCACCCTGGCCGAGCTGTGCGGCTCCCCCTCGCTGACCGCGCGGTACGCGGCGGTCCGGGCCACGGTGAACGATCTGCTCGACTGCATCCCGCTGCTGGTCCGCAACCTCGAGCACTCGCAGCGGCAGCACACCGCGCTGGTGGAGGCGGTGCTGGACGGGGACGCGGACGGCGCGCGGGAGATGATGCGGGAGCACTGCGCGGGGACGGCTGCCCTGCTCAGGGGCTTCCTGGCATGAGCAGGAGCATGTGCGAAGCTAAAGGTACGCATGCAGCCCATTGAGTCGGTCATTGATTCAGTCGGTCATGGAGGGACGGGAGAGCGTATGGCGAGCGGCAGGCCGCTGATCGGCGTCAGCACGTATCTGGAGTCCGGGACGCGCTGGGGCGTGTGGGAGCTGGAGGCGGCGCTGCTGCCCGTCGGGTACCCACGGCTCGTGCAGCGGGCCGGCGGGCTGGCCGCGATGCTCCCGCCGGACGCGCCCGAGCACGCGGCGGCGACCGTGGCACGCCTCGACGGCCTGGTGATCGCGGGCGGCCCCGACGTCGAGCCGGTCCGCTACGGCGCCGAGCCCGACCCCCGCACCGGAGCGCCGGCCCCGGAGCGGGACGCGTGGGAGCTGGCCCTGATCGACGCGGCGCTGGCGGCGGACGTCCCGCTGCTCGGCATCTGCCGGGGCCTGCAGCTGCTGAACGTCGCGCTCGGCGGCACCCTGACGCAGCACATCGACGGACACGCCGAGGTCGTCGGCGTCTTCGGCAGCCACCCGGTCAAGCCGGTCCCCGGCACGCTGTACGCGGAGGTCGTCGCGGAGGAGACCGCGGTGCCGACCTTCCACCACCAGGCGGTGGACCGCCTCGGCACGGGCCTGGTCCCGTCGGCGTACGCGGCGGACGGCACCGTCGAGGCCGTCGAACTGCCGTCCGCAGACTGGGTGCTGGGCGTGCAGTGGCATCCGGAGATGGGCGAGGACGTCCGGGTCATGCGCGCGCTGGTGGCGGCCGCCGGCCGCCCACGGCCCGAGCGGACGGTCGCCGTGCCCGGGAGCCGTGCGCCCGCACCCCCGTCGGGCTGAGCGGCCTCGGCCTCGAACCGGCCTGGACGGAGTGCCGGGATGTGCCGTCGTTCCGGTGCGGGGCCGTCGTGGCTGGTCGCGCCCGCGCGGCGGAGCCGCAGATGTCAGCGCCCCGCGCCCCTTCAGGGCGCTGCCGAACCGCAGCCTGCTTCGCTCGACCCGCTTACCCACGGGTCAGGGTGAGCAGTTCTCTCGCCGGGCCCGTCGGGCGGTGGCCCGTCGGCCATACCGCGCGCAGGTCGCGGGCCAGGGAGACGCCCTCGACCGGTATGTCGACCAGGCGGCGCAGCGCCAGTTCGTCGCCGACCGCCAACTCGCTCAGGACCGCCGGGCCCGCCCCGCTCACCACCGCCGCCTTCACGGCCGTCGTCGAGGAGAGCTCGATCAGGGGCCGGGCCAGACCGCCGAGCGCCGTGTCGAGGACCTGACGCGTCCCCGAGCCCTCCTCCCGCAGGATCAGCGGCGTGGCCGCCAGCTCGGCCGCGGGCAGCGGGCGCCGGCGGCGGGCCCACGGGTGGGCGGGCGCGACGACGACGATGAGGTGGTCATGGGCGATCACCGCGGAGTCCAGGCCGGGCGGCACCGTGAGCCCCTCCACGAAGCCGAGGTCCGCCTCCCCGGCCAGCAGCCGCTCGGCGACCGCCGCCGAGTTGCCGGCCAGCAGCGACACCGCCGTGTCCGGCCGGCCGGCGCGCAGCGCGAGCAGCCAGCCGGGCAGCAGGTACTCGGCGATCGTCATGCTCGCCGCCACCCGCAGCCGTGAGTCCCGGCGGTCGCGCAGCGCCTGCGCGCCCGCGTCGAACGCCTGCGCCGCCTCGACGATCCGCCGCGCCCAGTCCGTGACCAGCGCGCCGGCGCCGGTGAGCCGGGAGCCGCGCGGCGACCGGTCCACCAGGGCCACGCCCAGCTGGCGCTCCATGGAGCGGACGCGGCTGCTCGCGGCGGGCTGGGTGATGCCGAGCTCGCGCGCGGCGGCGCCCAGACTGCCCAGCCGGGCCACGGCCAGCAGCAGTTCCAGCGCGCCCAGGTCCGGGACGCGGTGCGCGATCGAACCACCGCCGCCACCGGGCCGCGGCTCCTCGGCACCGGACGCACCGGACCCACCGGACGCACCGGTCGGACCGGCCGGACCGGCCGGACCGGCCGCACTCGTCACGCTCTCCTCGCTGCCCATAAGCCCAGTTTATGTCCCCATAGAGAAGTCCTCCCTGGTCGCCGACGCGCCCCCACGCGACCGTGGAGTCATGGTCACCGCCGTCCGTCACCTCGGTCCGAACTGGTACGCCACGGTCATGGGCACCGCGATCGTCGGCACGGCGGGAGCCGCCCTCCCGCTGCGGCTCCCGGGGCTGCGGCCGCTCTGCGCGGCCTTCTGGGCGCTCTCCCTCGCCCTGCTGCTCGCCCTGCTCGCCGCCCGGGCCCTGCACTGGCGTCACCACCGCGACCAGGCCCGCGCCCATCTCCTGGACCCGGCGACGGCCCCGTTCTACGGCTGCCTGGCGATGGCGCTGCTCGCGGTCGGGGGCGGCGCGCTCGCCGTCGGCCGGGACTGGATCGGCATCCGGGCCGCGGTGGCGCTGGACGCCGTGCTGTTCGTCGCCGGCACGGTCGTCGGGCTCGTGGCCGCCGTCGCCGTCCCGTATCTGATGGCCGTACGCCACCGGGTGGAGCCCGCTCAGGCCACGCCCGTGTGGCTGCTGCCGCTCGTCGCGCCCATGGTGTCCGCCGCGCTCGGGCCGCCGCTGGTGCCGTATCTGCCGGCCGGACAGCCGCGGCAGACCCTGCTGCTCGCGTGCTTCGCGCTGTTCGGGCTGAGTCTGCTCGCCACGTTCGTCATGCTGCCGGTGGTGTTCGGGCGGCTGGTGACGGGCGGGCCGCTGCCCCTCGTGCTCACCCCGACCCTCTTCCTCGTCCTGGGCCCGCTCGGGCAGTCCACCACCGCCGTCGGGAACTTCGCGCAGGCCGCTCCGGGGGTCGTGGCCGGGCCGGACGGCCGCGGTCCCGCCGTGCTCGCGGTGCTGTACGGGGTGCCCGTCATGGGGTTCGCGCTGCTCTGGCTCGCTCTGGCCACGGCGCACGCGGTGCGGGCCCGGCGGCACGGGATGCGCTTCGCGATGACCTGGTGGGCGTTCACCTTCCCGGTCGGCACCTGTGTGACCGGAGCGGCGGCGCTGGCCCGGCACACCGGGCTGGTCGTCTACGACGTGCTCGCCTGCGCGCTGTACGGCGTCCTGGTGGCCGCCTGGGCGGTCGTCGCCGTGCACACCGCGCGCGGGCTGCTCAGCGGTGCGCTGCTCGCCGCGCCTCGGCCAGCGCCTCGCCCAACGCCCTCGGCGCCTCGGCCAGCGACGGCCCGTACCACGTCAGGTGCCGTCCGCTGACGAGCGCGCTGGGCAGGCCGGGGAAGGCCTCCGGGCCGTCGTCGGCGGTGAAGCGGTAGGGCTCGTCCGGGAGGACGACCAGGTCCGGTGCGGCCGCGCGCAGCTCGTCGAGCGGGATCCGCGGATAGCGCTCGGCGTGCCCGGCGTAGAGGTGGTCGACGCCCAGGCGGGCCAGCACGTCCCCGGCGAAGGTGTCGCGGCCCAGCACCATCCACGGGCGGCGCCAGATCGGCACGACGGCCGTCCGGCGCTCGTGCCCGGTGAGACGCGGCAGTGCGGCCCACGCCTCCTCCGCCTCCGCCAGCCAGCCCGGCCGGGCGGCCGCCCCGCACGCCCGGAGCACCCGGGACAGCTCCCGGAAGGCCTGCGGGACGTCCCTGACCTCCGTCACCAGCACGTCGAGGCCGGCGGTGCGCAGAGCGGCCAGGTCCGGCTCCCGGTTCTCCTCCTCGTTGGCGATCACCAGGTCGGGGGCGAGGGAGACGATCCGGTCCACGTCGGGGTTCTTGGTGCCGCCGATCCGGGTGACGTCGAGGTCCGACGGGTGGGTGCACCAGTCGGTCGCGCCGACCAGGGCGGCGGGCACGGAGGCGGCCACGGCCTCCGTGAGCGACGGCACCAGCGAGACGACCCGCACTACCGCTTCCGGCCCCGGTCCCGGTCGCGTACCGCCTCGATGTGCTCGGCCACGGCGACGACGATCACCCGGGTGTCCGGCACGGTCGCCCGCCAGCGGTGGCGGACCCCGCCGGTGAGGTACAGGGTGTCGCCGCGGCCCAGGCGGTAGGCGCGGCCCTCCGCCTCGATCTCCACCGCGCCGTCGGCGACGTACATCAACTGGTCGTTGCGGTACTGGAATTCACGGCCGGCGTCGTGGTCGCCGGTGAACTCGGAGGCGTGCATCTGGTGGTGACCGCGCACCAGGGAACGGGAGCGGGGTTCCGGTTCCGGATCCGGTCCCGTGCCCGGACCCTGTTCGGCGACCTCGGCCCGTACGACGTCGACGCTGCACGCCGGGTCGGCGGCGGCGAGGAGTTCGACGGCCGTGGTGCGCAGGGCGTCGGCGACCTTCTCCAGGGAGCTGGTGCTGGGTCGCGCGCGGTCGTTCTCGACCTGGCTCAGGAACGGCACCGACAGGCCGCTGCGCTCGGCCACGACGGCAAGGGTGAGCTCCAGGGAACGGCGCCGGCGCCGCACGGCCGCGCCCACCCGCAGGGGCTGTTCTTTGTGGTCGCCCATCGCTCCGGCTCCCTCCTTCGCTCGTCGCTGCCGTGACTGCCGTGACTGCCTTGGCTGCCTTCGAACTTCCTCCGAAGTTCGTCCAATGAGTTCTCTGCACCCTACGCATGTTCGGCAAACCGTTTCATGTGCCCGTGACATCGAGGACACATGGAGTGACACCGGACCTCACAGATCGCGCCAGTCGATCAGAGCCCGGAGAGGCCGGGCGCGCGCCCGCCCTCCGCTTTTCCGGTTCAATGCGCGAACGGCCGTGAGTGTTCCCGCTCGTCCCCGGCTTCGCCGGGGGTTCGGCTCAGGGATGGACGTAGCTCTCTGTGGTTGGCCGGATCCTTGCCGTGGGCGCACAGGGGGCGCGCAGGGAGCACGAGGGGCGGGCCCCGGCGCGGGCCATGGAGGCCGTACGTCGGTGCCCGCCCCTCGTCGGACGGTCGCGGTGCTGTCAGGTCACCGGGCCGCCCCGCTTTACTGCCCCGGATCCGCCACCGGTACCCACTTCTCGATCAACGACGGGTTCTCCTTCAGCCAGGTCCGGACCGCGTCCTGCTCCTTGCCCTTGCCGGCCTTCTGGATCCGCGCCTCCAGACCCGTGAGCTGCCCCTCGGTCATCGTGAAGTCCTTCAGCCACTCGGCGGCCTCGGGATTGTCGGCGGCGAAGCCCTTGCGGGCGAGGGTGTGCACGCCGTCCCCCTTGCCCCAGGCGCCCTGGGGGTCCTTCAGCTTCTTCAGGTCGTAGTCGCTGTACGCCCAGTGCGGCGACCAGAGCGTGACGACGATCGGCTTCTTCGCCGCGTAGGCCCGCTCAAGCTCGGCGAGCATCGCCGGGGTGGAGCCGTCGACGACCGTGTAGGAGCCGTCGAGGCCGTACTCCTTGAGGACCTTGTCCTTGAGCAGGCCCATCATTCCGGCGCTGGGCTCGATGCCGGTGATCCTGCCGTCGAACGCGGAGGCGTGGTTCTTCAGGTCCGCCAGGGAGTCGACGCCCTTCACGTACGAGGGGACGGCGAGCTCCAGGGAGGTGGGGCCGTACCAGGAGCCGAGGTCCTCCATCCGGTCGCCGTACTTCTTCAGGTACTCGGCGTGGGTGGTGGGCAGCCAGGCATCGGTCTGGAAGTCGATCTGGCCGGTGGCGACGCCGGTGTACAGGGGACCGGCGGCGTACTGGGTGGTCTTCACCTTGAAGCCGCGCTCCTCCAGCAGCTCCTTCCACAGGTAGGTGGAGGCGATGCCCTCGTCCCACGGGATGTAGCCGATCTCGATCTCCCGGCCCTTGCCGACGTCCGAGGCGGAGGCCGCGGCGGTGGAGGAGGCGGCCGGGCCGAAGACGTTCATGCCACCCGCGACCAGGGCGAGGACGACCACGCCGACCACGGCCACGACCGGGCGCGGGCGGTACGTCCACACCGTGCCGCGGGCCTTGGCGGCGGCACGGCGGCCGAGCGGGGAGATCCGGGTGCCGAGGGCGCCGGTCATCCGGTCCAGGTAGACGGCGAGGACGACGATGCCGAGGCCCGCCTCGAAGCCGAGGCCGATGTCGAGCTGTCCGATGGCCTCGTTGACGGCGCCGCCGAGGCCTCCGGTGCCGACCATGCCGGCGATGACGACCATCGACAGGCCCAGCATGATGACCTGGTTGACGCCCGCCATGATGGTCGGCAGCGCGAGCGGCAGCTGCACGCGCAGCAGGGTGTCGCGGGGTGTCGTCCCGAACGCCTCGGCGGCCTCGACGAGTTCGGGATCGACCTGGCGGATGCCCAGCTCGGTCATCCGGACGCCCGGGGCGAGCGCGAAGATCAGGGTGGCGACGACGCCCGCGGGGACGCCCATGCCGAAGAACAGGATGGCCGGGATCAGCAGGACCATCGACGGCATCGTCTGGAGCAGGTCCAGGACGGGCCGCAGCGTCGCGCTGACGGCCTTCGAGCGGGCGGACCAGATGCCCAGCGGGACGGAGACCACGAGCGCGATCGCCGTGGCGACGAGCACCAGGGACAGCGTCGACATGGCGTCGTCCCACAGGGCGAGGGAGTCGATCAGGGCGAACCCGGCGAAGGCGAGGACGCCCGCGACGAGACCGCGCAGCCACCAGGCGAGCACCGCGAGAATGCCGGCGAGGAGCAACGGCTCGGGGGCGGCGAGGACGGCGTCGATGCCGTCGTACATGCCTTCGACGACCGTCTTGACCGCGTCGAAGAGCCAGGACAGGTGGGTGACGAGCCAGTCGACGCCGGAGTCGACCCGGTCGCCGAGGTGGAGCCTAGGCACGGGCGGTCACCTTCCTCCCGTCGTCCCGCGAGCCGTCGCAGGCGATCGCCTCGCCCGCCTCCTCGTCGCCGAGGCAGCGGACCAGGCGCTGCCTGGACACCACGCCGACGAGCTTGCGTCGCCCGTCGAGGACGGCGACCGGGTGGGGCAGCCGGGCGCTGAGCGCGCACAGCGCGGTGAAGGGGGTGTCGGGGGTCGCGGTCCGGCAGTCGCAGTCGGCCTCGTCGCCGCGCACGTCGGTGTCCATGACGGCGGAGGCGGTCAGCACGCGGGAGCGGTCGACGTCCTGGATGAAGGAGGCGACGTAGTCGTTCGCGGGGCGGAGCAGGATGTCCTCCGCCGTGCCGGTCTGGACGATCCGGCCGTCGCGCATGACGGCGATGCGGTCGCCCAGGCGCATGGCCTCGTTGAGGTCGTGGGTGATGAAGACGATGGTCTTCTTCAGCGTCTGCTGGAGCGTCAGGAGCTGGTCCTGCATGTCGCGGCGGATCAGCGGGTCCAGCGCGCTGAACGACTCGTCCATCAGCAGCAGGTCGGCGTCGGTGGCGAGGGCGCGGGCCAGGCCCACGCGCTGCTGCATGCCGCCGGACAGCTCGTCCGGCCAGGACTTCTCCCAGCCGGCCAGGCCGCACAGCCGCAGCGCCTCGGCGGCGCGCTCCTCGCGTTCGCGGCGGGGGACGCCCTGGACGGCGAGGCCGTAGGCGGCGTTGTCGAGGACGCTGCGGTGCGGGAAGAGCGCGAAGTGCTGGAAGACCATGCTGATCTTGTTCGCCCGGACGGCGCGCAGTTCGCGGTCGGCGAGGGCGGTGAGGTCCTGCCCGTCGAAGAGGACGCGTCCGGCGGTCGGCTCCAGCAGCCCGTTGAGCATGCGCAGCAGGGTGGACTTCCCGGATCCCGACAGGCCCATGACGACGAAGATCTGGCCCGGCCGCACGGTGAAGGAGGCGTCGATGACGGCGGCGGTGGTGCCGTCTGCGCGCAGCTCCTCGCGGTCGGCTCCGGCGCGCAGTCGTTCGACCGCCTGCTGGGGTCGTCTGCCGAACACCTTGTACAGATGCTCGGCCTCAAGCGTGGAAGACACGCGTACCTCTCGATCGGGGACAGCGGACGTCGGGAGCAGAGAAGGGAGCGCTCAGCAACAGCAAACAGTTGAAGGCGCAACCTCAGGCCGCTCCGAGGCCGCGCCTGCCCTGGCCCCACCGGGGCAAACGTGCGAGTGGTTCAGTTCACAGCAGGTCAACAGATGGTTTACGCGTGCCACGGGAGTGAATTCCCACCGGTCGCACGGGTCCGGGTGCGGCATGATGCGAGGCGTGACCGGACGACTGATGCTCCTCGACACCGCCTCGCTCTACTTCCGCGCCTACTTCGGCGTCCCGGACTCCGTGAGGGCGCCGGACGGCACCCCGGTGAACGCCGTGCGCGGACTGCTGGACTTCATCGACCGGCTGGTGAAGGACCACCGGCCGGACGAACTGGTCGCCTGCATGGACGCCGACTGGCGCCCTCAGTGGCGGGTCGACCTGATCCCCTCCTACAAGGCGCACCGGGTCGCCGAGGAGCGTGCGGTCGGTCCGGACGAGGAGGAGGTGCCGGACACCCTCGCGCCGCAGGTGCCGATCATCGAGACGGTCCTGGACGTGCTCGGCATCGCGCGCGTGGGCGTCGCCGGCTACGAGGCGGACGACGTGATCGGCACGTTCACCGGGCGGGCGAAGGGGCCGGTCGACATCGTCACCGGCGACCGCGACCTCTACCAGCTGGTGGACGACGCGCGCGGGGTGCGGGTGCTGTACCCGCTGAAGGGCGTCGGCACGCTGCAGCTGACGGACGAGGCATGGCTGCGGGAGAAGTACGGCGTCGACGGGCGCGGGTACGCGGATCTGGCGCTGCTGCGCGGCGACCCGAGCGACGGTCTGCCGGGCGTGCCGGGCATCGGGGAGAAGACCGCGGCCAAGCTGCTGGCCGAGTTCGGCGATCTGGCCGGGATCATGGCGGCGGTGGACGACCCGAAGGCGAAGCTGACGCCGTCGCAGCGCAAGCGGCTGGACGAGGCGCGGCCGTATGTGGCGGTCGCGCCCAAGGTGGTCAAGGTCGCGGACGACGTGCCGCTGCCGGAGGTGAGCACCGCGCTTCCGCGTTCGCCGCGGGACGGGGAGACACTGGAGGCACTGGCGGAGCGCTGGGGACTCGGCGGGTCGTTGCAGCGACTGCTGACGACGCTGGCGACCCGGCCCGCGTAAGCATTGTTCTCGCATCAGGGAATGACATTCGCCCCAGGCGGAAGTCATCCTCTGAAAGAGGGGTGATTCAACCTCTCGAACGGGGAGCATCGCCGGGGGAGGGATGCTAACTTAGGTAAACCTAACCATACAGACATGGGAGGCCGCCATGGCAGAACGTCCGGCACGGCAGCCGCGGAAGCCGCACTCCGCACAGGTCGTCCGCACCGAACGGCTCACCCCGCACATGCAGCGCGTCGTGCTCGGCGGCGAGGGCCTGGCGGAGTTCACCGCGGGAACGTGCACCGACCACTACGTCAAACTGCTCTTCGGCCCCGACGGCGTGAGCTACCCGGAGCCGTTCGACCTGGAGCGCATCCGCGCCGAGTTCCCCCGTGAGCAGTGGCCCGTGACCCGGACGTACACCGTGCGCGACTGGGACGCCGAACACCGCGAGCTGACCCTGGACTTCGTGGTCCACGGCGACGAGGGCCTGGCCGGCCCGTGGGCGGCCCGCGTCCAGCCGGGCGAGACCGTCCGGTTCATGGGACCCGGCGGCGCCTACGCCCCCGACGTGAGCGCCGACTGGCATCTGCTGGCCGGCGACGAGAGCGCCCTGCCCGCCATCGCGGCCGCCCTGGAGTCGCTGCCCGCCGGCGCCGTCGCCCACGCCTTCATCGAGGTGTCCGGGCCCGAGGAGGAGCAGAAGATCGAGTCCGACGTGGCGGTCGTCTGGCTGCACCGCGGTGACCGGCCCGTCGGCGAGACCCTCGTCGAGGCCGTCCGGGCGCTGGAGTTCCCCGAGGGCCGCCTGCACGCGTTCGTGCACGGCGAGGCGGCCTGCGTGAAGGAGCTGCGCAAGTTCCTGCGCGTCGAGCTCCAGATCTCCCGCGAGGACCTGTCGATCTCCGGCTACTGGCGGCTCGGCCACAACGAGGACGGCTGGCAGGCCTCGAAGCGGGAGTGGAACGCGCGTGTGGAGGCGGAGCAGGAGGGGGCGGCCCCGGCCGCCTGAGAGGTCGGCAGCGGCCCGCACCCGTGGGGCGGGCCGCCCGAGGACTCCTGCCGCCGTGCCGACCCGCGGCTACACCGAACGCTGGTACGACCGGAACGTTCTGATCGAGAGCCACACGGCCGCCACCGCGAGCGCGAGCAGCGCCCCGCCGCGGACGAGCACCGCGCCCCAGTCGGGGTCGGCGGACAGCGCCGAACGACCCGCCGTCATCGCCCAGTCCAACGGGTTGAAGCGGGCCACCTGCCGTATCCAGTCGGGCATCCGGTCCGGCGCCATGAACGCGCTGGACAGGAAGGTCAGCGGCAGCAGCAGGAACGTGTTGACGCCGATGATCGACTCCCGCTCCCGCACCAGCATGCCCAGGGCGTTGGACAGCGCCCCGAAGACCGTGCCCAGCAGCACCGAGGCGACGATCAGGACGACGACGCCGGCGATCCCGCCCGGGTAGTCCGCGCCGCCCGCCAGCCCGAGCAGCACGATGACGGCCGACTGCAGGGCGGTGACGATGCCGTTGTGGACGACGTTGCCGTTCATCAGCGCGGCCCGGCTGACCGGGGTGGTCAGGAAGCGGTCGAGGGTACCGCGCTGGATCTCCTCCAACGTGCCCATGCCCGCCCACAGGTTGGAGGCGAGCGCGCTCATCACGACCACGCCCGGCACCAGGTAGTCGAGGTAGGAGGTCGTGCCGAAGCCGCCCAGCTCGACGACGCCCTTGAAGAGGCCGCCGAACAGGAACAGCCAGATCACCGGCTGGATCAGCGTGATCACGGCATACGCGGGCTGACGGGCGAACACCATCAGTTGACGTTGCGTCAGGTACCAGGTCTGGGCGATCGCGGTGCTCATCGCGCACCCCCGGCGAGCACGAGGGCGTCGGCCGCGGCGGGCTCCTGCCCGGCTTCGGCATAGCGGCGGCCCGCGTAGCGCAGGTAGACGTCGTCCAGGGAAGGCCGGGCCACGGTCGCGGTGGCGACGGCGACCCCGGCCCGCTCCAGGGCGCCGAGCAGCGCGGGCACCGTCGCCGCTGCGTCCTGCGCGCGCACGCTCACCCGCAGGCCGTCGAACACCACCTCGTACACGCCCGGCAGTCCCCCGAGGGCGTCCGCCAGCCGCGCCCGGGTCGGCTCGCCGAGCGCGGTGCGCAGCTCCATGTGCACGGCGTCGCCGCGGAGTTCGCCCTTGAGTGCGTCGGGGGTGCCCGTGACGACGATCCGGCCGCGGTCGACGATGGCGACGCGCTCGGCGAGCCGGTCGGCCTCCTCCAGATAGTGCGTGGTGAGCAGGATGGTCAGCCCCTCCTCGCCGGCCAGCCGGCCGATCTCCTCCCACATCGCGGTGCGGGCCTGCGGGTCCAGACCGGTGGTGGGCTCGTCGAGGAAGAGCACCTCGGGGCGGTGCACCAGGCCGAGCGCGACGTCGAGCCGCCGCCGCATGCCGCCGGAGTAGCCCTTGACCGGGCGCCGGGCGGCCTCGGCGAGCGCGAAGCGTTCGAGCAGCTCGTCGACCCGGCGGTCGAGGGCTGCGCCCTGCACGCCGTAGAGCCTGCCCTGGAGGCGGAGGTTGTCGCGCCCGGTGGCGACCGGGTCGGCGCCGGAGTTCTGGGCGACCACGCCGATCGCCCGGCGCACCCGGTCCGGGTGACGCAGCACGTCGTGACCGGCGACGACGGCCGAGCCGGAGTCGGGGCGGGCGAGGGTGGTGAGGATCTTGACGGCGGTGGACTTGCCGGCCCCGTTGGGACCCAGCAGCCCGAACACGGTGCCGGGTTCCACGGTGATGTCGAGGCCGTTCAGCGCGGTGACGCCGCCGGGGTAGGTCTTGACGAGTTGACGCGCCTCTACGGCGGGCGCACGAGTCGTACTCATGACGATGCTGCTCTCCTGTGTGAGCGGAACGGGACTGCTGATCCGCCGGAGGAGCACCGGGCTATCCTGGGTGTGCCGCACCTCGATCGCCTGGAACTGCCTCACGGCGGGTTCAGCTCGGGGTTCGAGACCCCGGCGGGACTGCTCCAACAGTCACGCCGGGGTCTTCTTCATGATCTGAGCTCTTCGGGCAACTCCCCCGTCTCGTGGAACCGCCGCCACCCGTCCACTCCGGGCAGCGAGCCGCTCCTGACCTCCTCGAGGAAACCGCCGACCCACTCCGCCTGCGCCTCGACCATGTGCAGCTGGTACTCCACCTCGACGAGGAAGAGCCTCGGCAGCGTCTCGTAGAGCTTCTCGAGCGCGCCCCGGCCGCTGGCCACCTGGATCTCCAGGGAACTCAGCCGGGTCTCCAGCAGCCGCACCACGTCGTCCGGCGGTAGCGCCGCCATCAGCGAGAGCGCCGTCTCGAAGATCGGGTACTCCTTCGCGGGGATGGCGATCAGATCGGACAGCCACTCGGCCATCTCCTCGCGCCCGGCCTCGGTGAGCCCGTAGACCGTGCGCTCGGGGCGGTTGCCCTGCCGCTCCACACCGGTCACCTCGACGAAGCCGTACTTCTCGAGGTTCTGCACGACGGTGTAGAGCGAGCCGTAGTTCGTCTTCGTACTCGTGTCCTTGCCCTGGCTGCGCAGGGTCTGGGCGATCTCGTACGGGTGCATCGGCTTCTGCCAGAGCGTGGTCATCACGGCGAGCGCCAACGGGTTGCTGAGCTTGCGGCGTTTCCTCGCCACGACGACCACCTCGCTTTCGAATATCCGTAGCCGAACATATCGCGAGTCGCCACCCCTGGCAATAGACGCGATGTAACGCGATCGAGTGAAGCCGGGGACGAATCGAGGACGTGAGGACTTGGGCCCGCCCCGGACACGGCGGCGTGACGCACATGAAACAGCCCGTCCCTAATTTCTGTCGCCCGACAGGAATTACGTTCTCTCTGGGCCAAGGCAGGTTCCGCCGTGACGACAACGACATCCTCCGACGTACGCCCCGACCCGCCGCACTCCCCCGACGCCGGGCACGGCGACGGCTCCCTCGCCGAGTTCGGCTACCGCCAGGAACTCCACCGCAGCCTGGGCCGGTACGCCTCGTTCGCCGCCGGGTTCTCCTTCATCTCCGTCCTGACGACCGTCTTCCAGTTCTTCGCCTTCGGGTACGCCTTCGGCGGCCCGGTCTTCTTCTGGGCCTGGCCGGTGGTGCTGGTCGGGCAGCTGCTGGTGGCCGCCTGCTTCGCGGAGCTGGCCGCCCGCTATCCGATCTCGGGCGCGATCTACCAGTGGTCCACCCGGCTGTCGACGCCGTCCTTCGGCTGGTTCGCCGGCTGGATCATGGTGATCGGGCAGGTGGTGGTGGTCGCCGCGGCCGCGCTGGCGCTGCAGATGGTGCTGCCGGCGATCTGGTCGGGCTTCCAGCTGATCGGCACCGACCCGGCCCCCACCTCGGCCGACGGCGCGGCCAACGCGGCGCTGCTCGGCGTGGTCCTGCTGGTGCTGACGACGATCGTGAACATCCTCGACAACCGCGTGATGTCCGTGATCAACCGGGTCGGCGTCACCGCCGAGATCATCGGCGCGGTGCTCATCGTCGTCCTGCTGCTGACGCACTCCGAGCGCACCCCGAGCATCACCTTCCACACCGAAGGGGCCGCGCAGAACGGTCTGTTCGGGGCGCTGCTCGTCGGCTCCTTCACCGCCGCCTACGTGATGATCGGCTTCGACAGCGCGGGCGAGATGAGCGAGGAGACGCACCACCCGCGGCGCACCGCGCCCCGCACCATCCTCACCGCACTCGGCGCGGCGGGGCTGCTCGGCGGCCTGATCGTCCTGGGCGGCCTGCTCGCCGCCCCCAGCCTCACCGACGGCCGTCTGGGCGTCGACGGACTCTCCTACGTCCTCACCAGCAGCCTCGGCGACGGCGTCGGCAAGGCGCTGCTCGCGGACGTGGTCGTGGCGATCGCGGTGGCCACGCTGGCCATCCAGACGGCGGCCTGCCGGATGCTGTTCTCCATGGCCCGCGACGGACAGCTCCCGTTCTCGGCCCGCCTCGCGCGCGTGCACCCGCGCACCGGCATGCCCAGCGCCCCGGCGCTGGTGGTCGGCGGCCTCGCGGCGGCCCTGCTGCTGCTCAACTTCGCCTCACCCGAGGCGTTCCTGGCCATCGGCACGACGTGCATCGTGATGCTGTACCTGGCGTACGCGATGGTCACCGGCCCGCTGCTGGTGCGCCGGCTGCGCGGCGGCTTCTCCTCGGCCGGCGCCGACGAGACGGGCGCCCCCTTGTTCTCCCTGGGCCGCTGGGGCGTCCCGGTGAACGCCCTCGCCCTCCTCTACGGCCTGCTGATGGCGGTCAACCTGGCCTGGCCGCGCGCGGCGGTGTACGACCCGGCGGGCGGGCACTGGTACTTCCAGTGGTTCACCGTGCTGTTCCTCGGCGCGACGGTCGCGGTCGGCGTGGCCTTCCGGGCGTACCGGCGTCAGCAGGCTGCCGCGTAGGGAAGGCGGGCGCGCAGAGAAGGCAGGCCGCGTGGGGAAGGCGGGCGCGCAGGGAAGGCAGGCGCTCAGTCGCCCTGTACGCGCGCGTGCAGGTGCATGTCGTGCCAGCCGTCCTGGTGGAGGACCGCACTGCGCATGGTGCCCTCCAGGGTGAAGCCGGCCTTCTCGGCGACCCGGCAGGAGGCCTCGTTGGCGGTGGCGTGCGACAGCTCCAGGCGGTGGAAGCCGATCTCGTCCAAGGCCCAGCGCGACAGGGTGGCCGTGGCCCGGGGTGCGACGCCCCGGCCACGGGCCGCCGCGGTCGTCCAGTACGCGACCTCGGCGACGCCCTCGCCGAGCTGGATGCCGCGCAGCGCCACCCGTCCCAGCAGCACGTCGGTGTCCGCGTCGACGACGGCCCACTGGGCGCTCCGCTCCCCCTCCCAGGCCTGCTGCCACTCCGCTATCCAGCCGGCCACCTCCTCCTCGGAATCGGCGGCCCTGATGTGCCACTGGTGCATCAGCGGGTCCTGGAAGGCGGCGTGGACGGCGGGGGCGTCCTCGGCCCGCCACCGGCGCAGGACGGGTCCGTCCCCGGTGCGGAGCACGGGCTGCGGGGCGCTCGACAGGGTTCCGGCGGGCAGGACGAAGCCTGCGGTATAAGGCATGATCCGCATCCTGCCAACGGGCCGCGAGGAGTCAACCGGGTTTCCCGCCGCCGTCCGCCCGCCCCGTCGCCGCCGTACGCCCGCCCGCCCCGTCGCCGCCGTACGCCCGCCCCGCTCCGTCGCCGCCGTACGCTTGACCGCGATGAGACGTCGTACCCCTCCCCCGCCCTCCCCCCTGCCGCAGCGCGACGGGATCGACCCCGTGCGGGTGCGGCTGCCGGGCGAGGGCGCCTGGGCCACCGTGCGGGAGCACCTCGTGGAGCGGATGGGCGAGGCGCGCGCCGGGATCGTGGACGGGATGCTGGCGGCCGGGCTCGTCGTGGGCGCCGACGGTGCTGCGGTGGCGCCGGACGCGGCTTATGTGCCGGGGATGTTCGTGTGGTTCCATCGCGAGCTGCCGCCCGAGGCGCCCGTGCCGTTCCCGCTGGAGATCGTGTACCGCGACGAGCACATCGTCGTCGCGGACAAGCCGCACTTCCTGGCCACCACCCCGCGCGGCAGTCATGTCACCGAGACCGCGCTGGCCCGACTGCGGCGGGAGCTGGGCATTCCCGCCCTCGGCGCCGCGCACCGGCTCGACCGGCTCACCGCCGGGCTCGTGCTGTTCACCGTGCGCCCCGAGGAGCGCGGTGCGTACCAGGCGCTGTTCCGTGAGCGCCGCGTGCACAAGGTGTACGAGGCGCTCGCGCCCCACGACCCCGGGCTCGCCCTGCCCCGGACGGTGCGCAGCCGGATCGTCAAGGAGCGTGGAGTGCTGGCCGCCTACGAGGTGGCGGGCGAGCCGAACGCGGTGAGCCGCGTCGAGCTGGTCGAGCACCGGGCGCCGGGGCTCGCCCGGTACCGGCTGCTGCCCGCCACCGGGCAGACCCATCAGCTGCGGGTGCACATGAACACGCTCGGCGTGCCGATCCTGGGCGATCCGCTCTACCCCGAGGTGGCCGCCCCCGAGCCGGCCGGCGAGTTCCGGCGCCCGCTGCAACTGCTGGCGCGGGAGCTGGAGTTCACCGATCCGGTCACGGGGACGGAGCACCGGCTGCGCAGTGGGCGGGATCTGGAGGCCTGGGCGTCGTACGACCGTTGGGCCGCGACTCCCGCCACACCGGGACGACCGGGACGACCGGGACGACCGGGACGGCCGACGATCCCTCAGTAGCCGCGCACCCAGATCACGAAGCGCCGCCAGACGTTGGGCCTGCGGGCGGGCTGCGTCGGCTGCGGGGCGGGCGGCGCGGCCACCGGCTCGGCGGCGGCCGGCGGCGTCGGCGCGGGCCGCGGCGCTGTGTTCACCGGGCGCGTCATGCGCTGCGGCGGGATCGGGGAGTGGCTCGGCTTGTGCCTGACGTCCTGCTGGGGCTTCGGCTCGAACCGGACCGGCAGGGCCACCAGATGCCGTGAGGCGATCGACGCCGTCCAGCGCAACTCGTCCTCGTCGCAGTCGAGTTGCACGTCCGGCAGCCGCATCAGCAGCGCGTCGACGCCGACGTCGGCGATGGCACGGCCGATGTCCTGGCCGGGGCATTCGTGCGGGCCGCCGCTGAAGGCGAGGTGCGAGCGGTTGCCCATCATGTGGGCGGACAGGTCGGGGCGCACCCGGGGGTCGACGTTGCCGGGGGCGGGCGCGAAGAACAGGCCGTCGCCCTGGCGGATGCGCTGACCGCCGAGCTCGGTGTCCTGCTTGGCGAAGTAGGCGAAGACGGTGCTGAACGGGGGCTCGTCCCACAGGGACTGCTCGACCGCCTCCGGCACCGTCATCTGGCCGCCGTTGAGCTGGGCGAGGAAGCGCGGGTCGGTGAGGACCGTGCGCAGCGTGTTGGAGAGCAGGTTGGAGGTGGCCTCGTAGGCGGCGAAGAGCACCAGGCGCAGGTGTTCCCTGATCTCCTGGTCCGTGAGCCCCGCGGGGTGGTTGATGAGGTGACTGGTGAAGTCGTCCTCGGGCTGGGCGCGGCGGCGGTCGGTCAGCCGGGCCAGCGCCTCGATGACGTAGGCGTGGTTGGCGATGGCGGTCTCGGAGCCCTTGAGCGCGTCGCGGGCGCAGTGCACCATCCGGTCGTCGTACTCCTCGGGCATGCCGATGACATGGCACACCACGGCCATCGGAAGGTGCTCGGCGAACTGGCCGACCAGGTCGGCGCGGCCCTCCTCGCAGAAGCGGTTGACGAGGCGCTGGGAGGAGCGGTTGATGAAGCGGCGCAGGCTGCGGTCGTCGATGGTCGCCATGGCCGCGGTGACCGCGCCCCGCAGCCGCAGGTGCTCGTCGCCCTCGGCGTGGGCGGCCATGGGCTGATAGGCGATGTGCGGCATGAGCGGGTGGTCGGGCCTGACCTTGCCCTCCACCCACGGCGACCAGATCCGGCTGTCCTTGCAGAACTGCGAGGGCGTCCGCACCATGTGCAGGTTCTCGGCGTGTCCGAGGACCATCCACATCGGCAGGTCGTCGTGGATCAGCACCGGTGCCACGGGGCCGTACTCCTCGCGGAGTTGCTCGTACAGTTCGCCGAGGTTCTCCGCGCCGGGGCCGTAGAGCCGGGCCAGTCCTCCGGGCCCTCGGCGGTGGGCGGGGCAGCCGGGCGGCGGGTCCAGGGCGAGGTCGTGCGGGCCGGTCGGGGTGGGGTGTTCGGGAGTCACAGGGTCGCTCCGAAACTTCGCTGTGTGCGGTGTTGGGGGGAGTGGTGGTGCGGGTGGGTGTCAGATGAGGCTGCGGCTCAGGGCCAGTTCGTGCAGGAAGCGCATGAGGGTCATCAGGACGTCCCGGCTGGAGGCGCGGCGGCGGACGTCGCACTCCACGATCGGGATCTCGGGGGGCAGGTCGAGCGCGGCGCGCAGGTCCTCGACGGGGTAGCGGGGCCCGTCGGGGAAGGTGTTGACGGCGACGACGAAGGGCACACCGCCTTCCTCGAGCCGGCCCATGACCTCGAAGCTGACCTCCAGGCGACGGGTGTCGACCAGGACGACCGCGCCCAGCGCGCCTTCGAACAGCCCGTTCCACAGGAACCAGAAGCGTTCCTGGCCGGGTGTGCCGAACAGATAGAGCACGACCTGCTCGGTGATGCGGATCCGGCCGAAGTCCATGGCCACGGTGGTGGCGGTCTTGGTCTCGGAGCCGTAGTTGTCGTCGACCCCGATGCCCGCCTGGGTCATGGTCTCCTCGGTGGTCAGCGGCCTGATCTCGCTGACGGAACCGACCATGGTGGTCTTGCCGACGCCGAAGCCGCCCACGATGACGATCTTCGCCGCGGCCGTGGTGGTGTGCGGCAGATGATCCTCGGCCCGTGGGCCGGGAATCGTGTCAGAGCCGTTGAAGTCCATGCATCACCGCTTCGAGGAGGGAACGGTCGGGGACCTGCTGCCGGACGATGGGGGCGCGCGCCTGCACGAGTTCGGCCGCCAGCATCTCGGTGAGGAGCACGGTCACCACACTGAACGGCAGCCGGAGGTAGGCCGACACCTCGGCCACCGACAGCGGTGCGGCGCACAGGCGCAGCACCGCCCGCTGTTCCGGAGTGGCTGACGAGGGCGGGTCGGCGCGCGCCACGATTAACGTGACGAGGTCGACGGGCGCGCGCTCACCGTCCGCGCCCGTGATGGTGTAGAGCCGCTCCAGGTTCTTGTCCTCCCCCTCCTTGGGGGGCTGCGTGAACGGCGGGGGCGGCTCGGGCAGGGGTTGTCGCCGTCGGCGTTGCGGAGGCGTCATACGCTCTGCCCGTTGCGGCGGGGCGGGCTGGTCAGGTGGGCGCCGATGCGGACCACGAGGTCGCGCATCATGCCGCTCATCCGGCCGGCCTCGCAGCGCACGTCGGACAGGACCGCGAGGTAGGCGTTGGCGCCGGCGGCCATCAGGTAGAAGTAGCCGCCGTCCATCTCGATCATGAGGAGGTTCATCTCGCCCTCGACGGAGGGGATCTCCTCGGCGACCGCGCCGGCGAGGCTCTGCATGCCCGCGCAGGCGGCGGCGACCCGGTCCGCGGCGTCGGGGTCACCGGCGTAGCGGGCGATGCGCAGACCGTCGGCCGAGAGCACGACGATCATCTCGATGCCCGGAACGCCGTCGTAGAGCTCCTTGAGCAGCCAGTCGAAGTTTTGGCGCTGCTGGATCACGTGAGGTCCCCTTCATCGTCGGCCTCGGGTACGGCCTTGTCTTCGAGCAGGTACAGATAGGCGGTGGGGTTGCGGGTGAAGTCGGTCGGGTGCGTGCCCTCGGGGATGCCCTTCTTCAGGCCCTCCCAGAACGCCTCGAAACCCACCCCGGGCTCGGCCTTCTTCTTCTTGGGCGCGGGCTCCGGCTCGGGCCGTGCGAAGGGGTCCGGCTCGCCCCGGGCCGCGGCGTCCTGGGCGGCGTACGCCTCCGCGTAGCGCTGGACGATGGAGATCGTCTGCTTGCTGCGGCGCTGCGGCAGGCCCTGCTCGGTCCACTCGGTGACCTCGGGCACCTCGTCGTCGGTCAGGGAGACCCCGGCCGGGATGCGCGGCCTGGTGGGGCGGCGCTTCTTGGGCGGGCGCTTGGGGCCCTCGCCGATCTCGCTCAGGTCGATCTGCGGCACGGCGGTGGCGCCGATGCCGTGCGCGAAGCCGGGGGCGGGGTCGGTGGTCTGCATCTCGCTGGGCACGACGAGAACGGCGCGGACGCCGCCGTACGCCGACTTGCGCAGCGAGACCTCCAGGTTGAACGAGGTGCACAGACGGCCGACGACCGCGAGGCCGAGGCGGGGGGTGATGCCGACGTCCTGGATGTCGACGCCGGCCTTGGCCTGCTCCAGCATGAGCTCGGCCTTGGCGCGGGTCTCCTCGCTGAGGCTGACTCCGGCGTCCTCGATCTCGATGGCGATGCCGGTCTGCACCTCGACGGCGTTGACGTGCACCTTGCTCGTCGGGGGCGAGTAGCGGGTGGCGTTGTCGAGGAGTTCGGCGATCGCGTGGAGCAGCGGCTCGACGGAGAGGCCGCGGATGTTGACCTTGGCGATGGAGTCCAGCTGGATGCGCCGGTACTCCAGGATCCGGGACATGGCGCCGCGCATCACGCTGTACAGCGGGACCGGCCGGGGCCAGTTGCGGCCGGGCCGGCCGCCGCCGAGCACACCGATGGAGTCGGCGAGCCGGCCGATCATGGAGGTGCCGTGGTCGACGCGCAGCAGGTCGTCGAAGACCTCGGGGTTGTGGCCGTGGTCCTCCTCCATCTCCCGCAGTTCGTGGGCCTGCTGGTGGACGATGGCCTGGATGCGGCGGGCGACGCTGACGAAGGAGCGCTGGGCGGAGTCGCGCAGGGACTCCTCGTGGTCGACGATGTCGAGGATCTTCCGGACCACGGCGTGCTGTGCCGGGTCGAGTTCGCGGAACGAAGGATCACTCTCGCAGAGGTCGCGGATCACCTCCCTGGGGGAATTTCCGGCGCGCAGCCACGCCACGGCGTCGGGCACGTGCCGCTCGGCGAGGCGGCGGTTCTCCTCCTCGTGGTCGGCGACGCGCGATTCCAGATAGACGATGAACTCGTCTTTCTCCGCGAGCAGTTCCTGGTGCCGCCTGCTGCGGCGTACCGAATCGGCTCCCGCCGCGATCACCAGGAGGGTGGCGACGGCTCCGCAGACGCCGACGGCGAGCCGTGCCTGCGTCGCCACGAGGGCGACGGCGGCTCCGGTCGCCGCGGCCGTCAGTATCGCGGGCAGCAACAGCAGCCGCGCGTAGGAGACTTCTCGGCGACCGGGTGGGGACTGAACACTCACCATGTGGGCACCCTCTGTAGGGATCTGTCGGCATCTTCGGAACATTTGGGAACAAGCGCACGAATTCGCCTCAACTCGGTGCGCCGCGGGCGAGCTTAGTCCGACAGGATCAACGCCGTGTCATATTCGGCAACCCCCTGAAACCGCTCCCGTACGTGGAGTAACCTCAGGTCATTTACACGCATCGCATTCGATCGAACACGTGACGTGACGTCGAACGGGCGTACGAATTACTTCACCGGGAAGAGTGAGGCGACCTCGCCCGGGCGGTCGCGGAGGGTGTTCAGTTCCCCGCGATGCGCAGCGCCGCGTCGGCGGTGGCGCGGGCGAACTCCGAGACGGAGCGGTCGGGATCCGAGCGGTGGACGAGGATGACGCCCTCGATGAGCCCGAAGACCAGATCGGTGCGCAGATCGAGCTCGCCCTTGGCGAGCCCGCCGCCCGCCGCCGTCGCGGCGATCAACTGACGGTAGGCGTCCTTGAGTTCGGCACGCACGGCATGGAAGCCGGCGAACCGCTCGGTGCGCACCTCGGGCAGCAGATACAGGCCGCCTAGGTTGTGCGAGCCGCCGCACAGCAGCTCCACGTCGGTGCGGCACAGCTCCCACAGCCGGTCCTCGGCGCGACGCGCGTCGTCCGCGAGCAGCTCACGGGCGTAGGCCAGCGAGGGCGTGACCGTCGACTCCAGCAGCTCGGCGAGCAGCTCCTCCTTGCCGGAGACGTAGTGGTACATGGAGGCCTGGCGCATGCCGGCCCGCTCGGCGACGGCCCGGGTCGTGGTGGCGGCGTAGCCGCGGGTGGTGAACAACTCCGCGGCGGCCACGAGCAGTTCGGCGCGCGGTGCGAGCCCGCTGTCCGGGCGCTGCGCGGCCCGGGGCCGGCCCACTCGACGTCCGCTGCTCGTCCCCATGCGTTCGATCCTCGCACACGACGCCGGAAGGCGATCTTCGGGCGATCCCGGTGAGGAGTAGGTAACCGGCCCGCAACCCGAGAGCAACGGCGACGACCCGACCCGGACCTAATTTCTGTCGGGCGACAGAAATTAGACCGAGCTGCGGAGGTCCGCACATGGCGGCGACAGCGACCACCCACGGAGCACGCGCCCACGCCCGGGCCCAGGCAGGTGCCCGCGCCGAGACCATGCCGGTCGTCCCGGCCCGGGACTGGCAGAACCCGCCCTGCGAGGCAGGTCTGCTGGTGTGGGCCGAGACGGTCGCGGGCGGCAACTACACCCACCGGGTCCTCGCCCGCGGCACCGAGCTGCGCCTGACCGACCTGCACGGCGACGCCTGCGCCCACCTGCTCCTGTACGTGGAGGGCCGCCCCTGGGAGCGGCTGAACGTCGCGGACACGGTCAAGGTCCAGTGGAACGCCTACCTCGGCGAGGGCGTGCTGCTCCTGTCCGACCAGGGCCGCGTCCTCGCCTCGGTCGTCACCGACACCGCCGGCCGGCACGACGCCCTGTGCGGCACCTCCACCCTGGTGCGCAACACCGAGCGCTACGGCGACGGCGCCCCGCAGTCCCCCTCCCCGGCCGGCCGGGAGCTGTTCAAGCTGGCCGCCGCCAAGAACGGCCTGGAACCCCGGGACCTGCCGCCCTCCCTGTCCTTCTTCCAGGGGATCGAGGTCCGCGAGGACGGCTCCCTCGACTTCACCGGCTCGGCGGGCCCCGGCGGCAGCGTCACCCTGCGCGCCGAACAGGACCTGACCGTGCTGATCGCCAACGTGCCGCACCCGGCCGACCCCCGCCCGGACTACGTCAGCACTGCGCTGGAGGTCCTCGCCTGGCGGGCCGCGCCGACCCGGCCCGGCGACCCCCTGTGGGACGCCACCCCCGAGGGCCGCCGCGCCTTCCTCAACACCGCCGAATTCCTCACCGCGAGGGGGCTCGCATGAAGACCGTCGTTCCCGCCCGGGCGTCCTGGTCGTCCGTCCTGCGCACCGGCGAGACGCTGACCATCACCGACCTGCACGGCAACCAGGCCGTCGACTTCCTGGTGTACGACGCCCACGACACCTCTGTGCGCTACAGCGCCCCCGACACGATCCACGCCCAGGGCGGCGTCTTCCTCACCACCGGCAGCGTGCTGATGTCCAACGAGCACACCCCGCTGATGACGGTGACCGCCGACGCCGTGGGCCGCCACGACACCGTCGGCGGCGCCTGCTCCAAGGAGTCCAACACCCTGCGCTACGGCCACCACACCTACGCGCAGCACGCGTGCGTGGACAACTTCCTCGCCGAGGGCGCGAAGCACGGCCTCGGCAAACGGGACCTCGTCTCCAACATCAACTGGTACATGAACGTCCCCGTCGAGAAGGACGGCACCCTCGGCATCGTCGACGGCCTCTCCGCACCGGGCCTCTCGCTCACCCTGCGCGCCGAACGGGACGTCCTCGTCCTGGTCTCCAACTGCCCCCAGATCAACAACCCGTGCAACGGCTTCGAGCCGACGGCCGTGGAGATGACGATCACCGCTCCCGTCGGCGACGAGGACCCGGCATGAGCCTCGACAAACCACTGTCCGACAAGCCGCTGTTCGACACGCTGCTGATCGCCAACCGGGGCGAGATAGCCGTCCGCATCGTCCGCACCGCCCGCGAACTCGGTCTGCGCACGGTCGCGGTGTACTCCGACCCCGACCGCTCGGCGCCCCACGTCCGGCTCGCCGACGAGGCGGTCCGGCTCGGCCCGGCGCCCGCGAAGGAGTCCTACCTCGACGCCGACCTGGTCCTGAAGGCGGCCGTGGAGAGCGGCGCGGGCGCGATCCACCCGGGCTACGGCTTCCTGTCGGAGGACGCGGACTTCGCCCGCCGCTGCGCCGACGCCGGGATCGTGTTCGTCGGACCGACGCCCGGCCAGCTGGAGCTGTTCGGCGCCAAACACACGGCCCGGGCGGCCGCAGAGCGGGCCGGAGTGCCGCTGGCGCCGGGCACCGGACTGCTGGCGTCCCTGGCCGAGGCACAGGAGAAGGCCCAGGTCATCGGCTATCCGATCATGCTCAAGGCCACCGGGGGCGGCGGCGGGATCGGCATGTCCGCCTGCCGCTCCCCCGAGGAACTCGCCGACGCCTGGGAACGCGTCCAGCGGGTCGCCGCCGCCTCCTTCTCCTCCGCCGGCGTCTTCCTGGAACGGCTCGTCGAGCACGCCAGGCATGTCGAGGTACAGGTCTTCGGCGACGGCGAGGGCAAGGTCGTCACCTTCGGCGACCGCGACTGCTCCCTGCAGCGCCGCAACCAGAAGGTCCTGGAGGAGGCCCCGGCGCCGGGGCTCCCCGACCACGTCCGGCGACAACTCGCCGCGTCCGCCCGGGACCTGTGCGCCTCGGTCGGCTACCGCTCCGCCGGCACCGTCGAGTTCGTCTACGACGCGGCCCGCGCAGAGGCCTACTTCCTGGAGGTCAACACCCGGCTTCAGGTGGAGCACCCGGTCACCGAGGAGATCTACGGCGTCGACCTGGTCGCCTGGATGCTGCGCCTGGCGCGCGGCGAGCGGGACGTCGTCGTCGCTCCCGGCCCGCCCCGCGGACATGCCGTCGAGGCCCGCCTGTACGCGGAGGACCCGAGCCGCGAACACCGGCCCAGCGCGGGCCTGTTGACGCGGGTCGAGTTCCCGGCCGGGGTGCGCGTCGACGGCTGGGTGGAGACCGGCACCGAGGTGACGACGTCGTACGACCCGATGCTCGCGAAGGTGATCGCCTACGGCCCGGACCGGGAGCATGCGCTGCGCCGCCTCGACGAGGCCCTGGCCCGCACCCGCGTCGACGGCATCGAGACCAACCTGGGTCTGGTCCGGGCGGCGCTGACGGACCCGCGGTTCATGACGGCCGCGCACTCGACGGCGACCCTCGCCGAGGTGCACGATCCGACCCCGCGCATCGAGGTCGTCTCCGGCGGCACCCTCACCACCGTGCAGGACTGGCCCGGCCGCACCGGCCACTGGCAGGTGGGCGTCCCGCCGTCCGGCCCCATGGACGACCGCTCCTTCCGCCTGGGCAACCGCGCGCTCGGCAACCCCGAGGGCACGCCGGGCCTGGAGTGCACGCTTCAGGGCCCGACGCTGCGGTTCACCCACGCCACGACGGTGTGCGTGACGGGCGCGCCGGCGCCGGTCACCGTGGACGGCACGGCGGTCGCGCAGTGGGAGCCGGTGACCGTTCCCGCGGGCTGCGTGCTGGAGGTCGGCGCGCCCGGCGAGCACGGCCTGCGCACCTACGTCCTGTTCGCGGGCGGCCTCGACGTACCCGCCTTCCTGGGCAGCGCGAGCACCTTCACGCTGGGCCGGTTCGGCGGACACGGCGGCCGGACGCTGCGCACCGGGGACGTCCTGCACGGCGGCACGGTCGCCGAGGGCTCCGCACCCGCGGCGGCCGTGGGCGTCGCGGAGCGGCCGGCCTTCACCTCTGTCTGGCACCTCGGCGCCGTCGAAGGCCCGCACGCCGCACCGGAGTTCTTCACCGAGGACGACATCCGCGACTTCTACGCCGCCGACTGGAAGGTCCACTTCAACTCGGCCCGCACCGGAGTGCGGCTGATCGGGCCCAAGCCGCGCTGGGCGCGCACCGACGGCGGCGAGGCGGGCCTGCACCCGTCCAACATCCACGACACCCCGTACTCCGTCGGCGCCGTCGACTACACCGGCGACATGCCGGTGCTGCTCGGCCCGGACGGGCCCTCGCTCGGCGGGTTCGTGTGCCCGGCGACGGTGCTCAGCTCGGAGCGCTGGAAGCTGGGCCAACTGCGCCCGGGCGACACGGTCCGCTTCCGGCCCGTGGACGTGGACGGCGCGGGGCGCGCGGAGATCGTCGACGGGGGTGTGCTGGCCCGGGACGGCGACATCACGTTCCGTCGCAGCGGCGACGACAACCTGCTGGTCGAGTTCGGTCCGATGCAGCTGGACCTCGCCCTGCGGATGCGCGTCCACGCCCTGATGGAGGCGGTGACCGCGGCGGACCTGGCAGGCGTCACCGACCTCACCCCGGGCATCCGCTCGCTCCAGATCCAGACCGACCCCGGCCGCCTCCCCCAACGCGAACTCCTCGCGGCCGTGCGGGAGATGACGACGTCCCTGCCGCCCACGGACCAGCTGGTCGTCCCCTCCCGCACCGTGCACCTCCCGCTGTCCTGGGACGACCCGGCGACCCGGGAGGCCATCGCCCGCTATATGGCGGGCGTCCGCGACGACGCCCCCTGGTGCCCGTGGAACATCGAGTTCATCCGCCGGGTGAACGGCCTGGAGTCGGTCGCGGACGTCTACGACACGGTCTTCGACGCGGAGTACCTGGTCCTGGGCCTCGGGGACGTCTACCTGGGCGCCCCGGTCGCCACCCCCCTCGACCCGCGCCACCGCCTCGTGACGACGAAGTACAACCCCGCGCGCACCTGGACGGCCGAGAACTCGGTGGGCATCGGCGGCGCCTACCTCTGCATCTACGGCATGGAGGGCCCCGGCGGCTACCAGTTCGTGGGCCGTACGACCCAGGTGTGGTCGCCGTGGCAGCAGCGCGGCGCGTTCGAGGCGGGCTCGCCCTGGCTGCTGCGGTTCTTCGACCGGATCCGCTGGTATCCGGTCGACGCGGACGAACTCCTGGAACTGCGGGCCGACATCACCTCGGGCCGCTTCGTGCCGCGCGTCGAGGAGGGTGCCTTCTCGTTCGCCGAGTACCAGGCCTTCCTGGCCGAACACACGGACTCCATCGCGGAGTTCAGGTCCCGGCAGCGAGCCGCGTTCGCGACCGAGCGGGACGCGTGGGAGGCGGCGGGCGAGTTCGCCCGCGCGCAGGACACGGCAGCGCCCTCGAATCCCCCGGCCGAGGTGGCCGTGCCGGCCGGCGGCCGTCTGGTCGAGGCCGAGTTCGCCGCGTCCGTATGGCAGTTGAACGTGTCCCCCGGCGACGAGGTGACGGCGGGTCAGCCGCTGCTCGCGCTGGAGGCGATGAAGATGGAGTCCAGGGTGCACGCGCCGGTCGACGGCGTGGTGGCGCAGGTCCTGGCCCGCCCCGGCGACCAGGTGGAGGCGGGGACGGCCCTGCTCGTCCTGGCCCCGGCCACGGCCTGAACGAGGAACGAGGAACAACGCGATGTCCAGCACTCTCTCCCGAGTCCGCGCCGCCTACGCCCGCATCGAAGCGGTCGACCGCCCGGAGATCTGGATCGACCTGCGGCCGCGGGACGACGTCGAGGCGGAGGCCCGGTCGCTCGACGCCCGGGTGGCGCGGGGCGAGCACCTCCCCCTGGCCGGCCGGCTGTTCGCCGCCAAGGGCAACATCGACGTGGCGGGGCTGCCCACCACCGCGGGCTGCCCGGCGTACGCCTACCGCCCCGCGGCCGACGCCCCGGTGGTCGCCGGACTGCGCGCGGCGGGCGCCCTGCTCCTGGGCACGACGAACCTGGACCAGTTCGCGACCGGCCTGGTGGGCACCCGCTCCCCGCACGGCGCGGTCCGCAGCGCCCACGATCCGGCGCGGATCAGCGGCGGCTCCAGCTCCGGCTCGGCCGTCGCGGTGGCCCTGGGCATCGTCGACCTCGCCCTCGGCACGGACACGGCGGGCTCGGGTCGGGTGCCGGCCGCCTTCAACGGCATCGTCGGCCTCAAGCCCACCCGCGGCCTGGTCCCCACCGAGGGAGTCGTCCCGGCCTGCGCGTCGCTGGACTGTGTGACGGTCTTCGCCCGCACCCTGCCCGAGGCGGAACGGGCCATGGCCCATATGACGAGCGGCACGACCATGCCGTCCGTCCCCGGCCGGGCCCCCGGCCCCTGGCGCATCGCGGTCGCGCCCCTCGACCAGCTCGGCGAGCTGGACGAGGGCTGGCCCGAGGCGTACGAGGCGGCGGTGCGGCAGCTCGCGTCGGCAGGGGCCGAGATCCGCACCCTCGATCTGACCCCCTTCACCGAGGCCGCGTCGATGCTCTACGAAGGCGCGTTCGTGGCCGAGCGCTATACGGCGGTGGGGAGCTTTGTCGACAAGTTGCTGGCGGAGGGCGGCGCGGGCCTGGACCCGACCGTCGCCGGGATCATCACCCGGGCCCGCGACCTCCCGGCCCACCGCCTCTACACGGACACCGAGCGTCTGACGGCCCTGCGCACCCGCGCGCTCACCGAACTGGCCGACGCGGACGCCCTGCTCCTGCCCACCGCCCCCGGTCATCCCACCCTCGCCGAGGTCGCCGCCGATCCGCTGGGGGCCAACGCCCGCCTGGGCCGCTTCACCAACTCCACGAACCTCTTCGACCTGGCGGCGGTCGCCGTCCCGGCCGGCGAGGTGAACGGCCTGCCCTTCGGCGTGATGCTGATCGGCCCGGCCCACACCGACGAACGCCTGGCGAAGATCGCGCCCCTGCTGCAACCGCAGGCCCGCCTGGCCGTGGTGGGCGCCCATCTGACCGGCCAGCCCCTGAACCCCCAGCTCCTGTCCCTGGGCGCGACCTTGGACCGTACGACCACAACGGCCCCGGTCTACCGTCTGCACGCCCTGCGTACGACCCCGCCGAAGCCGGGGCTGGTGCACGTGGGAGAAGGAGGCGCAGAGATCGAGACGGAGATCTGGCGCCTCCCGGCCGAGGGCCTGGGCCGCCTGCTGACCGCGCTCCCCCGCCCGATGACGCTGGGCAGCGTGCAACTGAAGGACGGCACCGCCGTCCCCGGCTTCCTGTGCGAACCGGCCGCACTGACGGACGCCGAGGACATCACCGGGCACGGAGGCTGGCGCTCGTATCTGGACAGGTCCTAGGGGGACTCACCCCACCGACGAGTAGGCGACAACCCCCCGCAGCAACTGATCGACAGCCTTGCGAGCAGCCTTCGCCACGGTCGAGCCCTCGGCAGCGGAAGCCGCGGAGATCTGCCCCAGCACGTCGATGACCTGCTTGCACCACCGGACAAAGTCCCCGGCGGGCATTTCCGCCTCCCGGAGCACCTCGTCCAGCCCCTTCCCCGAGGCCCACATGTACGCGGACCAGGCGAAGCCGAGATCGGGCTCGCGCTGCCCCACGCCCTCGGTCTGGCTGATCCGGAAGTCCTCCTCCAGGGCGTCCAACCGCCCCCAGATCCGGACCATCTCGCCGAGCGCGGCCTTCGCCTTGCCCGAGGGCAGCTTCGGCGCCATCGCGTCGTCGCTGACCCGCGCTTCGTATACCAATGCCGAGACACAGGCGGCGAGTTCGGCGGGGGCGAGCCCCTCCCACACACCGGCGCGCAGGCATTCGCTCGCGAGCAGGTCGAGCTCGCCGTAGAGACGGGCGAGCCGCTTGCCGTGCTCGGTGACCTCGTTGCCGTGCAGATAGTCCAGCTCGGTCAGCAGCGCGACGATCCGGTCGAAGGTGCGGGCGATCGTGTTCGTCCGCCCCTCGATCCGTCGCTCCAGCTGCGAGGTGTCGCGCAGCAGCCGGTGGTAGCGCTCGGCCCAGCGGGCGTGGTCCTCGCGGTCGGTGCAGCCGTGGCAGGGGTGCGCGCGGATCGCGGTGCGCAGCCGGGCGATCTCACGGTCGTCCGCGGCCTGGGCGCGCTGCCTGCGGGCCCGCTCCGGCGGAATGTGCCCGGCCTTGGTGCGCAGCGCGGAGGCGAGGTCACGGCGGGACTGCGGGGAGCGCGGGTTGAACGTCTTCGGGATCCGCATCCGCTCCAGCGCCTCGACCGGCACCGGGAAGTCCATCGAGGCCAGTCGCTTGACCTGGCGCTCGGCGGTGAGGACCAGCGGACGCGGCCCGTCGTGCTGGTCGAAGCCGCGGTGGCCGTTGGCGCGGCCGGCGGGCAGACCCGGATCGAGCACCAGCGCCAGACCCGCGTACTTGCCGGTGGGCACATGGATGACGTCACCGGGCTTGAGCTTCTCCAGCGCGACGGCGGCCTCGGCGCGCCGCTGGGCCGCGCCCTGCTTGGCCAGCTCGGTCTCGCGGTCCTTGAGGTCGCGGCGCAGCTGCGCGTACTCGTCGAAGTCTCCGAGGTGGCAGGTCATGGAGGCCTTGTAGCCCTCCAGCCCCTCCTCGTTGCGCTGCACCTGCCGGGAGATCCCGACCACCGACCGGTCGGCCTGGAACTGTGCGAACGACGTCTCCAGCAGTTCGCGCGAGCGGTGCCGCCCGAACTGTTCGACCAGATTGACCGCCATGTTGTACGACGGCTTGAAGCTGGAGCGCAGCGGATAGGTGCGGGTGCCCGCGAGCCCGGCGAGGTGGTCGGGGCTCATGGCACGCTGCCACAGCACGACGGCGTGCCCCTCGACGTCGATGCCACGCCGGCCCGCCCGCCCGGTGAGCTGGGTGTACTCGCCGGGGGTGATGTCGGCGTGCTGCTCGCCGTTCCACTTGACGAGCTTCTCCAGGACCACGGACCGGGCGGGCATGTTGATGCCGAGCGCGAGGGTCTCCGTCGCGAAGACGGCCTTGACCAGCCCGCGCACGAACAGCTCCTCGACGACCTCCTTGAAGGTCGGCAGCATGCCCGCGTGGTGGGCGGCGATGCCCCGCTCCAGGCCCTCCAGCCACTCGTAGTAGCCGAGGACGTGCAGGTCCTCGTCGGGGATGGCGGCGGTGCGCTCCTCCACGAGGGCGCGGACTTCGGCGCGCGACTCCTCGTCGTTCAGCCGCAGCCCGGCGTACAGGCACTGCTGGACGGCGGCCTCGCAGGCGGCACGGCTGAAGATGAACGTGATCGCGGGCAGCAGCCCTTCGGCGTCGAGCCGCTCGATGACCTCCGGCCGCCCCGGCGTCCACACCCGCGACCGCTGTCTGCGCTCCCGCTCACGGTCGGCCTCGCGCACATTGCGGCCGCGTCTGCGGTCCTGGTAGGAGGGCCTGCTGGCCTCCATCCGGGCCAGTCGCGCGAGGTCGGGGTTGACGGCTCTGCGGTTGCCCTCGCCCTCCTCGAACAGGTCGTACATCCGTCGCCCGGCGAGCACGTGCTGGAACAGCGGCACGGGCCGGTGCTCGGAGACGATCACCTCGGTGTGTCCGCGCACGGTGTCCAGCCAGTCGCCGAACTCCTCGGCGTTGGACACGGTCGCGGACAGGGAGACCAGGGTGACCGACTCGGGGAGGTGGATGATCACCTCTTCCCACACGGCGCCCCGGAAGCGGTCGGAGAGGTAGTGCACCTCGTCCATCACCACGTACCCGAGGCCCAGGAGCGTCTGCGAGCCGGCGTACAGCATGTTCCGCAGCACCTCGGTGGTCATCACGACCACCGGGGCGTCGGAGTTGACGCTGTTGTCGCCGGTGAGCAGGCCCACCTTGTCGCCGCCGTAGCGGCGGCACAGGTCGGAGTACTTCTGGTTCGACAGCGCCTTGATGGGTGTCGTGTAGAAGCACTTCTTACCCTGCTGGAGGGCGAGGTGGACGGCGAACTCGCCCACGATCGTCTTGCCCGAGCCGGTGGGGGCGGCCACCAGGACGCCCTTGCCCGCCTCGAGTGCCTGGCAGGCCTCGATCTGGAAGGGGTCGAGACCGAAGTCGTACATCTCGCGGAAGGACGCGAGCGCGGTGGCCTGCTCGACAGCACGCTTACGGGCTGCCGCGTACCGCTCGGCCGGTGAGAGGTCCTCTGTCATCGTGCTTTCGAGCGTACCGGGCCGCACTGACAACAGGACGATCATTATCCGGATCTCCTGCCACAAAACCTGGGTACGCCCAGCTCACGGGCGCACGCGGGGCACCCGCCGCACGGTCCCGTGACACGCACCGCGCCCCGGGGAGTGCCTTTCGGCTCACCCCGGGGCGCGGTGAAGTCATGGCCGGTGGGACGCCCGCACGGGCTCCCCGGGCTCTGCGACGATCGTCAGGTCACGTCGTCATAGCCGTTGACGCGGTCCGTGCTCGTCTGCTCCGGCAGCGTGCGGCTGGCGGAGACCGTCTCGACCTCGCCGACGTCCTCGGGGGTGAGGTCCAGGTCGGAGGCCTCGTCGTCGGCGGGGCCCTGGGCGTCGCGGCGGCGTCGGCGGCGGTCGTTCAGCACGGAGAAGCCGGTCGCGCCGAAGTACAGGATCCAGATCGGTCCGGCGAGCGCCAGCATCGAGACGGGGTCGGTGCTGGGCGTGGCCACGGCGGCGAACACCGTGATGCCGATGATCATGGCCCGCCACCAGCCGAGCATGCGCTTGCCGGTGACCATGCCGGTCAGGTTGAGGAAGACCAGCAGCAGCGGCAGCTCGAAGGAGAGACCGAAGACGATGACCATGCGCGTGACGAGCTGCAGCAGGTCGTCGAGCGGCAGAAGGTTGCTGACCCCGCCCGGGGTGAAGTCGATCAGCACCTTCGCGGTGGTCGGCAGCACCGCGTAGGCGAAGTAGCCGCCGCCCAGGAACAGCGGGACGCCGGTGCCGACGAACGCGTAGGCGTACCTGCGCTCATGGTTGTGCAGCCCCGGCGCGATGAAGGCCCACAGCTGGTAGAGCCAGACCGGCGAGGCGAACACGATGCCGGCCATCAGGGAGACCTGAAGGGCCAGCGTGAAGGGCGCGAGGAGGCCGTTGATCGTGATGCTCGCGCACTTGTTGGTGGCGTCACCCGAGTTCAGCTGGCTCGCGATCTCTTCGAAAGTCTTCCCACAGCCGACCGAGTCGAGGATCGGCTTGGTGAGGAAGTTGATGATGTCGTTGTAGAAGAAGGCGGCCACGACCGTCACGACGACGATGGCCAGCATCGCCTTCGCGAGCCGGTTGCGCAGCTCACGAAGATGATCCGCGAGGGGCATCCGCCCCTCGGGGTCCTTCTCCTCCTGCTTGCGGGCAGACTTCAGCAACCCACGTTCCCATCTCGAGCGGCGGGCCGGAGGTCACCGGCCCTGAGTCAGCGCTTGGTCGTGTCCGTCGGCTCCGTGACCGGGCGGGCGCTGGTCACGTCGCCGGGGGAGGCCTGGATGGTGCGCTGCGCCGGGGGCTGCTCGCCGGGGGTGGGCGGGCCGGCCGGAGTGGCCGCGTTGTTGCTGCCCTCGTCCTTCATCGCCTTGGCCTCGCTCTTGAGGATGCGCGCGGACTTGCCGAGCGAGCGGGCCATGTCCGGAAGCTTCTTCGCGCCGAACAGCAGGATGATGACGACGAGGATGAGAATGATCTCGGGAGCTCCGAGCCTTCCGAACATAAGTCTTTACCTTCTCACCGAGGCGGCTGGGTGGGGTGCTGTCCGATCGGTCGGACATGTGTCCGAAGGATCGTGTTGGCAGCGATCGTAACGCTCAGGGGTAAACGTGAGGCAATCCCCGTGCGTACTCCCGGTCAGCGGTCCGGGCCTCGTTCTCCGAGCCGCGTCAGCAGCGTACCTGTCCCCGCCACCTGCGCGGGAGGGCGAAGTGGCCCAAAACGCATGAGCCGCTCGACTCACAGGACCACCACAGCGCTCCGCGAAGCTCGCCACAGCAGCTGTCACAGGGTGTCCACAGCCCGGGCCGCGCTCACGGCCGCCCGCTCCAGATCCTGAGCCGCCCGGTCGATGCGACGCGCGGACTCCGCGACCTGCCGCCCCAGCCGCTGCGCCTCCAGAAAAACCCGCACGGCGAACACCGCGAGAACGGCAAGACCCACAAAACCCACGGCAACCGCGAACATCGGCCAGAACATGTGGGCGAGCCTAGACCCCGCTACGGGGTGTGCAGCCGCAGGGTGCGTACGCCGCCGCCGGTGAGCAGCTCGACGATCCGCTCGCCGGCCGGCTTGCGCACGGCCGCTCCGCAGTCGGGACAGGTGAAGGAGTAGAACGTGGTGCGGCTGGAGGCGCCGATGGCCAGCATCAGCGCGCTCGCGCTGAGCTCGAAGTGCCCCCGGCAGTCCGGGCAGCCCGCTCTGAACCGGACCGGGGCCACGCTGCGCATGCCCGCGAACGCGGAAGCCACCGAGACGTCCCGCACACCAGAGGTCACCGACTCGCTCAACGCTCCTGCTCCCGCCCGTCGAACCGACTGTCGTCGCCCGCCCCCGGCCCCGCTGTCCCGTCGTACGCCGCCAGCGCTTCGCGGGCGGCCCTGCGGGCGCTGTCGGCGAGCTCCGGCGGCGAGACGATCCGGCCGTCACGGCCGAGCCGCAGCGCCAGCCGCCGCAGCGACGCCGGCTCGGGCGTGCGCAGAGTAATACGCAGTCCGCCGTCCGGAAGCTCATCGGCGCTGTCGTGCGGATAGTACTCGGCGACCCAGCGCCCGCCCGGATCGACCTCGACCACGACCTCCGGATCCTCGGCGGCCGGCTGCACCAGCCCCTCCGACAGATCCCGCAGCTCGACCTCGGGCGGCGCCGACGGCTCGTCGAGGATCTTGATCTCGGCGACCCGGTCCAGCCGGAACGTGCGGCGCGCCTCCGAGCGGCGGCACCAGGCCTCCACGTACGTGTGCCCGACGCTGACCAGCCGGATGGGGTCGATCTCGCGCTCGGTGACCTCGTCCCGAGCCGGCGAGTAGTAGCGGATCCACAGCCGGCGCCGCTCGGAGATCGCCCGGTCGACGTCCGCGAAGACCCCGCCCTCGGACTCGAACGTCACCGACAGCCGCGCGCTCGCCCCCGCCGCCTCACCGGCCGCGGCCTCCACCTTCGCCGTCGCCCGCAGCAGCGCCTGCCGGTCGCCCTCCCGCAGACCGGGCAGCGTGGCCACGGCCCGCGCCGCCACCAGCAGCGCCGTCGCCTCGTCGGCGGCCAGCCGCAGCGGCTCGGCGGCCTCCGCGCCCAGCGCGGCCGGGTTGTGCCACCAGATGCGCTCGCCGTCGGTGTCGATGTCGAGAAGATCGCCGCCACGGAAGCTGGTGCCGCACATGGGCAGCACGTCGAGATCCGAGACCAGTTCGTCCTCGGTGATGCCGAAGGCGCGCGCCACGTCCTCGATGCGCGCGCCGGGGCGCTCCCTGAGATACGTCACCAGGGAGAGCATCCGCCGGGTCTGGTCGATCGCGTTCGCCGGCCTGACCGGTTTGCCTGCCACTGTGTTGCTCGCTCCCCCTCAGCCCTTGGCCACGGCCCGCAGCCGGTCCACGACATCCGCCCGCAGCTCCGCGGGCTCCAGGACCACCACGTCCGGACCGAACTCCACCAGCCAGGCGTCCAGCCCGTGGCCGTACGGAATCTCCAACTCGTCCCAGCCGTCCCCGAGTTCCCGAACCGAGCCGGCCTTCGCCCGCAAGGGGTACCCGGCGCCCGCCCGCAGCCGGATCAGCGCGCTGCGGTCGGCGGTCTCCCCCGCCCAGCTCGCGACCGTCTCCCGCACGGTGACGACATCGGGCACCGGCACGGTGAAGGCCGCGCCGCGCGAACGCACCCTGCCGGTGATCCGCGACAGCCGGAAGACCCGCTCGGCGCCCCGGTCCCGGTCGAAGCCCGCCAGATACCAGTGGCCGCGCCAGCACTCCAGCGCCCACGGCTCGACGTGCCGGGGCTCCGGGTGCGCGGCGGTGGCCTTGCGGTAGTCGAACACCACGGGCCGGCGGTCGCGGCAGGCCAGCATCAGCGGCTCGAACGCGGCCTCGTGCACCGGGATCCGGGGCTCCAGCGCGCCATGCGGCTCGTACGGGTCGACGTCCTCGGGAAGCCCCGCCGCGCGCAGCTTCTGCAGAGCGCCGCTCGCCGCGCCCGCCAGCCGGGCCTGCTGCCACACCTTGGCGGCCAGACCCAGCGCCGCGGCCTCCTCGGCGTCGAGGGTGATGGCCGGCAGCCGGTTGCTGTCCCGGCGGGCCAGGTAGCCGATCTCGCCGTCCAGGCTCTCCACGGTCTCGATGACCAGGCCGAGCTCACGCAGATCGTCCTTGTCCCGCTCGAACATCCGGTTGAACGAGTCGTCCGACCCCGCCGCACCGCTCCCCGGCCGGAAGGTCTCGACGTACGCCTCGATGGAATCGCGCAGCTCGCGCTTGCTGAGCGGCCGCCGCGTCCCGAGCAGACACAGCGCCAGGTTCATCAGCCGCTCGGCCTTGGCAATGGCCATCGACGCCCTTCGCCTCCCCTATGGTGCTTACGATCGTCGACCGTACCGCCCCGCGGTGCCCGGACAAAAGCCGAGGGCCCACGCCCGGGCAGGCATGGGCCCCAGATGATCGACACCGGTCGCACGACGATCGGCGCGGACCGGCTCCTTCGACGATCAGACCCCGAGCAGGTCCACCACGAAGATCAGCGTCTCACCGGGCTTGATCGCCGGGGTCGGGCTCTGGTTGCCGTAGGCGAGGTGGGCCGGGATGGTCAGCTGGCGACGGCCGCCGACCTTCATGCCCTGCACGCCCTGGTCCCAGCCCTTGATGACCCGGCCGCCGCCGAGCGGGAAGCGGAACGGCGTCCCACGGTTCCAGCTGGCGTCGAACTCCTCGCCGGTGCTGAAGGCGACACCCACGTAGTGGACGGAGACGGTCTGACCGGCCTGCGCGACCTCGCCGTCGCCCTCCCAGATGTCCTTGATCTCGAGGTCCGCCGGGGGCGCGCCTTCGGGGAAGTCGATCTCGGGCTTGTCGATGCTCACGTCACTGCTCCTGCATGTCTCACGGAAAGGCAACACGGACAGTCTTACACCTCCGGCGGCCTCACATCTTCGCGAGGATGTCCACCGAGAACACCATCGTCGAGTCCTTCTCGATACCGCTGCCGCTCGGCGGGCTGTCCCCGTAACCCAACGACGGCGGAACGACGATGACGACCCGACTGCCCACCTTCTTGCCGGTCAACCCCTGCGCCCAGCCCTTGACGACCTGCTGCAACGAGAACGACGTCAGCTGGCTGCGGCCGTACGTCGAGTCGAACTCCTTGCCCGTGTCCCACACGACGCCCTTGTACTGCACCAGCACGCTGTCCTCGGCCGCCACCGCGGCGCCGTCGCCCTCGATGACGTAGTTCGCCACCAGCTTCGTCGGCGGGTCCGCCTTGGGAATCTCGATCGAGGGCGCCTTGCCGTCGGTGTTCGTGCCCACCTTCGGCAGATCCGCGTCCTCCTGCGCCACCGTCTCGCCCTCGGCGGAGCTCTTGGCGTTGAACGTGCCCTTGATGTCGAAGACGAACACCAGCGTGTCCGTGCCCGTCACCCCCACCTGCGAATTGCCTTCCTTGCCGAATCCCCAGGTCGGCGGCACCGAGAACAGAACCCTGCTGCCGGTCTTCTTACCCGTCAGCGCATAACGCCAGCCGTCGAGAGTCGTGCCCTGCGCAATCTGGGTGACCAGCGGGACCTTACGGTCGTAGGAATTGTCCAGGACCTTCGCGCTGGCCCAGATCTGCCCCAGGTAGTCGGCCTGGATGTAGTCGTTCTCCGCGACGGGCTTGCCACTGCCCGCGATCACCGTCTTCACCGCCAGTTGATCCGAAGGCTCACCGGTGCCCTTGGCGATCGTCGGCTTCTCACCGAACTTCACCCCCGCGGTGATCGCCGGCAACGGACCGTCGACGATCTTCGGCGCAGGCGCCGCGGAAGTGTCCGAGGCCGACGGCGACGCGCTGTCGCTCACCTTGCTCGAGTCGGACTTTTCATCACCGCACGCGGAAAGAGTGACCAGTCCCGCGGGTACGGCGGCAAGGATGAGTGAGCGTCGGCGCACGATGAAAGCCTCGTAATCGGTCGATCTTCTGATGGCGTGCGCGCAACTCTACGACGTGAGACGGGCACCGTACGGAAAACGTACGGTGCCCGTGTTGCGTTCCGTGCCTCTGCGGAACACATCCCTCACATGCCGGCGATCAGCTTCTCCACCCGGTCGTCCACCGACCGGAAGGGGTCCTTGCACAACACGGTGCGCTGTGCCTGGTCGTTGAGCTTCAGATGCACCCAGTCCACCGTGAAGTCCCGGCGCTGCTCCTGCGCACGGCGGATGAAGTCGCCGCGCAACCGCGCCCGAGTGGTCTGCGGCGGAACCGACTTGCCCTCGAAGATCTTCAAGTCGTTGCAGATCCGCGCGGCTTGACCCCTGCGCTCCAGCAGGTAGTACAGACCACGACGACGGTGGATGTCGTGGTAGGCGAGGTCTATCTGCGCGACCCGAGGATGCGACATCGTCATGTTGTGCTTGGCCCGGTACCGCTCGATGAGCTTGTACTTCATCACCCAGTCGATCTCGGTGCCGATGGCGTCGAGGTCCTCCGCCTCGATCGAGTCCAGCGTGCGGCCCCACAGCTCCAGGACCTGGTCGACCGTGCCGGTGCGGATCCCGCGACGCTCGACGAAGTCCACGGCCTTCTCGTAGTACTCGCGCTGCACCTCCAGCGCGGAGGCCTCCCGGCCGCTGGCCAGCCGCACCTTGCGCCGGCCCGTGATGTCATGACTGACCTCGCGGATCGCCCGGATCGGGTTCTCCAGCGTCAGATCCCGCATCACCGTGCCCGCCTCGATCATGCGCAGCACCAGATCGGTCGCGCCGACCTTCAGCAGCATGGTCGTCTCGGACATGTTCGAGTCGCCCACGATGACATGCAGCCGGCGATACCGCTCGGCGTCCGCATGCGGCTCGTCACGCGTGTTGATGATGGGCCGCGAGCGGGTCGTCGCCGAGGAGACGCCCTCCCAGATGTGCTCGGCCCGCTGACTGACGCAGTAGACCGCCCCACGGGGCGTCTGCAGCACCTTGCCCGCGCCGCACAGCAGCTGCCGGGTCACCAGGAACGGGATCAGAATGTCCGCGAGCCGGGAGAACTCCCCGTGCCGGGCCACCAGATAGTTCTCGTGGCAACCGTAGGAGTTGCCCGCCGAGTCCGTGTTGTTCTTGAAGAGGTAGACGTCGCCCGCGATTCCTTCCTCGTGCAGGCGTCGCTCCGCGTCCACCAGGAGTCCTTCGAGAATGCGCTCGCCGGCCTTGTCGTGGGTGACCAACTCGGTCACGTTGTCACATTCCGGTGTCGCGTATTCCGGATGCGATCCCACGTCGAGATAGAGGCGGGCGCCGTTCCGCAGAAAGACATTGCTGCTTCGGCCCCATGACACGACACGGCGGAAGAGGTACCGCGCCACCTCGTCGGGAGACAGCCGACGCTGTCCCCTGAACGTACATGTGACGCCGTACTCGTTCTCCAGCCCGAAAATGCGGCGGTCCATGACTGAACATTACGCCCGATCCCCTGAACTGAAACGGGGTTCGGCAGCACGGTTTGGATCATTTTCCGATGAAGCCGCAACCAACCCACCCCCGGCCGGAACTGCGAGTACCCGCCCCGTGGCCAGCAAAACCACCAACGACACGGCACCCGCGACACCCGGCACCGCGAACCCCCACAGCGCCCCGCCCTCCTCCACGACCGGCCCCGCAAGACCCGTTCCCACCGACGCGCCCACCGTGAACATCGTCACCAGCCACGAGAACGCCTCGGTCACCGTCCCGCGCGGCGCATGCCGGTCCACGATGACGAACGCACAGGCCAGCACCGGCGCCAGGAACAGCCCGGCCAGCGTCGCCAACGCCACCATGGCCACCGCGCCCGGCATCAGCATCAGCGGCAGATAACACGCCGCCAGAAACGCCACCAGCACCCGCAGTCGCCGCTCCGGCGCACCCGCCCACTGCCGCGCCCCGTACGCCATACCTCCGACCAGCGCCCCCAGACCCAGCGCCGCCATCAGCCAGCCGTACACCGCGTCACCGCCGTTGTCGTCCGCGTACGGCACCGCGGCCACCGTGATGGAGCCCATCGCGACACCCACGAAGAGCAGCGCGCCGAGCAGCACCAGCAGCCCCGGCGAGCGCAGCGCCCCCAGCCAGTGCGCCTCGCGCGGGGCCGAGCGCCACGCGCGCGAGGGGGGCGACAGCACCACCGACAGCGCCCCGAGCACCCCGACGCCGTTCAGCACGAGCAGCGCCGCCCGCTCCGACCACAGCGACGTGCACAACGTCACCAGCAGCGGCCCGACCGTGAACATCACCTCCTGCGCCACCGCGTCCATCGCGTACGCCGTCGGCACCTGGTCCTCCCGACGCAGCACCGAAGGCCACAGCGCCCGCAGACCGCCCTCCAGGGGCGGCGTGAAGAGCCCGCCGACCACCATCGCGGCGTACGCCACCGGCAGCGGATCGGTGCCGGCGAACGCGAAGAACCCCATCGCCAGCGCCGACACGAGCGCGGCGGGCAACTGGACCCGCGGCTGCCCGTACAGATCCACCAGCCGTCCGAGCACCGGCTGACCCACGGCACTGGCGACGCCGTACACCGACACCAGCGCGCCCGCCAGGCTGTACGAGGCCCCCTCCGCCCGCACGAACAGCACGATCGCGATCGCCGAGGTGGCGTTCGGCAGCCGGCCGACCAGCGTGCCGGTCAGCAGCCTGGCGGCGTGCTTCGCCCTCAGGATCTCCAGGTATCCCGCGTATCCCCCGGCCAATGTCCCGCCTCCATCGCGTCCGCCGTCGGCTCGCCCGTGGCAGTGAGCCACCTCGAAGTTTTACGTATAACGTCTCTTGTCATACGTACCATGTGCGCTGTTCACCAGTCCAGACGAAAGAGCAGGCCCACGGTGCCACGAGGTAGCACGCGCCCGACGAGCCGCGACGTCGCCCAGGCCGCAGGGGTCTCCCAAGCCGCCGTCTCCCTCGTCCTCGGCGACAAATGGCGCGGCCGCGTCTCCGAGACCACCGCCGAACGCGTCCGCGAAGCAGCCCGCGACCTCGGCTACCGGCCCAACCTCGCCGCCCGCAACCTCCGCCTCGGCCGCACCCGCACCGTCCTCCTCGTCGTCCCCGCCCTCACCACCGAATTCTTCGCCGGCGTCTACACCGGAGCCGCCCGCGTCGCCGCCGACCACGGCTTCGGCGTCGTCCTCTACCCCTCCCCCGAAGGCGTCGGACCCGCCCGCGACCCCTTCGCCTCCGCCCAGGCCGCCCTCGACGGCGTCCTCGCCTCCTCCATGGCCGCCGACGCCCTCACCACCATCCGCGGCGACCAGCTCCCCCTCGTCATGCTCGACAGCGACCCCGCCGGCAGCCTCGGCGCCGCCACCGTCAACCTCGACATCGCCGACGGCGTACGCCAGGTCGCCGACCACCTCCTCCACCTCGGCCACCGGCACTTCCTCCACCTCGCCGCCGACATCCCCTCCTGGACCTTCGACGTGCGCGCCCGCGAACTCGCCGCCCGCCTCGCCGCCGTCCCCGGCACCACCCTGCGCACCGCCCCCGCCCCCATCTCCATCGACGGAGCCCGCACCGCCGCCGAGACCGCCCTCGGCGCCCCCGGACCGCACCCCACCGCCATCGTCTGCGACGACGACAAACTCGCCGCCGGCGCCTACAAGGCCCTCCGCCGCCTCGGCCTGCGCGTCCCCGACGACATCTCCGTCACCGGCCTCGACGACCTCGCCCTCGCCACGGCCCTCGACCCCGAGCTCACGACCGTACGACTCGACGCCGAACTCTTCGGCGAACGCGGCATGCAAGCCCTCCTCGCCGTCCTGGAGGGCCGGACACCCGACAGCGGGGACATCCCCGTCGACCTCGTCGTACGAGCCTCCACGGCCCCGCCCAGCCCCTCCTGAAACGCCCTGTGCCCCGGCCGAGGAACCGACCGGGGCACAACAGGGACAAGGAACGGGAGCGAACGCGCGGACGACCTACTCCTCGTCGGCGCTCTCCGCCTCCGTCGACGCACCGTCCGCCTCCAGCAGACGACCCAGCTGACGCCCCACGATCCGCTTGAACTTCCGCGCCTGCGGCCGCGTACGGTCCAGCACCGCAACCTCCAGCCGCTCCGCCGGAATCTCCCGCTCACTGCCGTTCGTGTCGCGCGACAACGCCTGAACCGCCAGCTTCAGCGCCTCCGCCAGGCTCATCCCGTCCTGATGACGCTGATCCAGATAACTGCTGATCGTCTCGGCATTGCCGCCCACCGCCACCGAACCGTGCTCGTCCACGATCGAACCGTCGTGCGGCAACCGATAGATCTGGTCGCCGTCCGGAGTCTCACCGACCTCCGCCACCACCAGCTCCACCTCGTACGGCTTCTCGCCCGCCGAAGAGAAGATCGTGCCCAGCGTCTGCGCGTACACGTTCGCCAGACCACGCGCCGTCACGTCGTCCCGGTCATAGGTGTAACCACGCAGATCCGCGTACCGCACACCACCGATCCGCAGATTCTCGTACTCGTTGTACTTACCGGCGGCCGCGAAACCGATCCGGTCATAGATCTCGCTGAACTTGTGCAGCGCACGGGACGGATTCTCACCGACGAACACAATGCCGTCGGCATACTGCAGCACAACCAGGCTGCGACCACGCGCGATGCCCTTCCGCGCATACTCCGCGCGGTCCGCCATCGCCTGCTGGGGTGAGACATAGAACGGCGTCGACACCGGTTATCCGTCCCTTTCTGTCGAAATCACTGCATCACCTGAGATAAGAACGGGACCGCCGACTACAGCAGAGCGGCACGCGGGCCGTCCGGCTGCTCCAGACGACGCTCCAGAATCGAACGGGCGATCTCCGACGACTCCTCGTCGGTCAGCCGACGGAAACCGTCCTCGGTGATCACGGTGACGATCGGATAGATCCGACGCGCGACATCCGGACCGCCCGTCGCCGAATCGTCGTCCGCCGCGTCGTACAGGGCCTGCACCACCAGCATCGTGGCCTCGTCCTCGGTCAGATCGCCACGGAACAGCTTCTTCATCGCCCCACGCGCGAAGATCGAACCCGACCCGGTCGCCGCGAAGTGATGCTCCTCGGAGCGACCGCCCGTCACGTCGTAGGAAAAGATCCGACCCCGGTCGCGGTCCACGTCGAACCCGGCGAACAGCGGCACGACCGCCAAGCCCTGCATGGCCATGCCCAGATTCGAACGGATCATCGTCGAAAGACGGTTCGCCTTGCCCTCCAGTGAGAGCTGCGCCCCCTCGACCTTCTCGAAGTGCTCCAGCTCCAGCTGGAACAGCTTCACCATCTCCACGGCCAGACCCGCCGTGCCGGCGATGCCGACGGCCGAGTACTCGTCCGCCGGGAACACCTTCTCGATGTCCCGCTGCGCGATGACGTTGCCCATCGTGGCCCGGCGGTCACCGGCGAGCACGACGCCCCCGGGGAACGTGACGGCCACGATCGTGGTGCCGTGCGGCGCCTCGATCACACCCTGCGTGGGCGGCAGCTGCCGCTTGCCGGGCAGCATCTCCGGCTGGTGGTCGGAGAGGAAGTCCATGAAGGACGAGGACCCAGGCGTCAGGAAGGCAGCTGGTAGACGCCCGGTGCTACGAGTGTTGGCTTCCACGCGTTTCCTTCCAGGTAATCGGCCGCTCGGTATGCAGCTGCTGGGTCGTCCCTCAACAGACCGAGGCCGGAATTGCAGTTGAAGCACAGTACGCCACGGACCCTACCCGTCTGATGACAGTGATCAACCTGCGTGGCGGGCGCCGCCAGGCAGATACAACAGACACCCATCTGAGAGGCGATCAGCTCGTCGCGCTCGGCTTCGGTAATGCCGTACTTCCGCCGGAGATGACCGGCCGGGTCGGAGGCCGCCTTGCACGCCTTGCAGCGGCTCGCCAGGCCATCGGCGGCGCTGTTCTTTCGGTGCCAACCGCTGTGCGGCTTCACTTCGCCGCAACCCCGACAGTGCTTGTGGCCGGGCGGGACGGGCACCTTCTCGCGCACCCTCCGACCCTTTGCCTCCTGGCGCTGCCGGTAGTACTCCGCCGAGCACTCCCGGCAGTACGCCTGGAGACCATCACGCATGGACTTGTTGCTCGCGAAAGCCGTCTGCGGCTTCGCCTGCTGGCACCGCGAACACTTTCTGGCTTCTCGCTCGTCGAGCACTTGCAGACTCCCCCGTACCGAACCTTCGAATCGAAGGAGAAATTGGCCTACTGCCCGCCCTTCTGAACGAAACTACGCACGAAGTCCTCGGCATTCTCCTCGAGGACATCGTCAATCTCGTCAAGAACCGAGTCCACGTCGTCGCTCAGCTTCTCCTGACGCTCCTTGAGGTCTTCCGAGCCCTGAGTCTCGGCCGCCTGCTCCTCGACTTCCTCCGTGGAGCGCGTCGCCTTCTGCTGGCCGCCGCCGGTGTCCTTGGTCGCCATAACCCTCACCCCGCTCTTTCGCCCGACATGGTCGACAGGTCGGCATTCCTGCCGATCGGTGATGATCAGACCCTACAAGCCGGGTCCGACATCGGCCCCGCAGTTGCTTCAACGTACGGGAGCCACCTCGATGATTCCCGGACAGGGGACTTTCCACCCCGTCCGGCAGGTTCCGTCCGGGTAACCGTTCAGCCGCCCGAAAGGACCCTGACCAGGTCTTCTGCCGTGCGGCAGCGGTCCAGGAGCTCCTTGACGTGATTTCGCGTTCCGCGAAGTGGTTCGAGGGTTGGGACGCGCTGGAGCGAATCCCGGCCCGGCAGATCGAAGATCACCGAGTCCCAGGAGGCCGCGGCGACGTCGTCGGCGTACTGCTCCAGGCAGCGGCCGCGGAAGTAGGCTCGGGTGTCCTCCGGGGGCGTCGTGATGGCCCGCTCGACCTCGTTCTCGTCCAGGAGGCGCTTCATGCGGCCGCGGGCCGCGAGACGGTTGTAGAGGCCCTTCTCGGCCCGTACGTCGGCGTACTGGAGGTCGACGAGGTGGAGGCGGGCGGCGTCCCAGTCGAGGCTGTCGCGGCGCCGGTAGCCCTCCATGAGCTCTCGCTTGGCGACCCAGTCCAGCTCGCCGGCGAGGCTCATGTGGTCGTTCTCCAGGCGGGTGAGGGTGTCCTCCCAGCGCGCGAGCACGTCCGTCGTCTGGTCGTCGACGTCCGCGCCGAAGCGCTCCTCCACGTATTTGCGGGAGAGCTCGTAGTACTCCATCTGCAGTTGGACCGCGGTGAGTGTGCGGCCGCTGCGGAGGGTGACCAGTCGCTTGAGGGTGGGGTCGTGGGAGACCTGGTGGAGGGTGCGTACGGGCTGGTCGACGGCCAGGTCGACGGCGATGAAGCCGTCCTCGATCATGGACAGGACCAGGGCGGTCGTGCCCAGCTTGAGGTAGGTCGAGATCTCCGAGAGGTTGGCGTCGCCGATGATCACATGGAGGCGGCGGTATTTCTCGGCGTCGGCGTGCGGCTCGTCGCGGGTGTTGATGATGGGGCGCTTCAGCGTCGTCTCCAGGCCCACCTCGACCTCGAAGTAGTCCGCGCGCTGGCTGAGCTGGAAGCCGTGTTCGTGGCCGTCCTGGCCGATGCCGACGCGGCCGGCGCCGGTGACGACCTGGCGCGAGACGAAGAACGGGGTGAGGTGGCGCACGATGTCCGAGAAGGCGGTCTCGCGCTTCATCAGGTAGTTCTCGTGCGTGCCGTAGGAGGCGCCCTTGTTGTCGGTGTTGTTCTTGTAGAGGTGGATGGGCTGGGCACCGGGGAGCGCGGCGGCGCGTTCGGCGGCCTCGGCCATGATGCGTTCGCCGGCCTTGTCCCAGAGGACGGCGTCGCGGGGGTTGGTGACCTCGGGGGAGCTGTATTCGGGGTGTGCGTGGTCGACGTAGAGGCGGGCGCCGTTGGTGAGGATGACGTTGGCGAGGCCGATGTCCTCGTCGGTGAGCTGGCTGGCGTCGGCGGCCTCGCGGGCGAGGTCGAAGCCCCGCGCGTCCCGCAGCGGGTTCTCCTCCTCGAAGTCCCAGCGGGCCCGGCGGGCCCTGTGCATCGCCGCCGCGTAGGCGTTGACGATCTGGGACGAGGTGAGCATGGCATTGGCGTTCGGGTGGCCGGGGACGGAGATGCCGTACTCCGTCTCGATGCCCATTACTCGCCGTACGGTCATGCGGCCCTCCTTGCCCGGCGGCACCCTCGGTCGTGGGCGCCGCTCAGATACCGGTGGTGCTCCGGTGCGTGCGCGGTGCCCGTCCCCGCAACTCGCGACCCGGCGGTACGGAAGAGCCTAGAACGCCTCTGCGCTGGTGGGGAGATCATTTGCGTCATTGCCTTGCTCCAGCCGTGGCCTGGAAAACAGTCGGCTGCGGGTGCCCGTGGTGGGCACCCGCAGCCGCCCTGTTCTTACAGGTACTGTCCGGTGTTGGCCACCGTGTCGATGGAGCGTCCGGTGTCCGCGCCCTGCTTTCCGGTGATGAGGGTACGGATGTAGACGATCCGTTCGCCCTTCTTTCCGGAGATTCGGGCCCAGTCGTCGGGGTTGGTGGTGTTGGGCAGGTCCTCGTTCTCCTTGAACTCGTCCACGCATGCCTGGAGGAGGTGGGAGACGCGCAGGCCCTTCTGGTTCTTGTCGAGGAAGTCCTTGATGGCCATTTTCTTGGCGCGGCCGACGATGTTCTCGATCATGGCGCCGGAGTTGAAGTCCTTGAAGTAGAGGACTTCCTTGTCTCCGTTGGCGTAGGTGACTTCCAGGAAGCGGTTTTCCTCGGTTTCGGCGTACATGTGTTCCACGGCCGTCTGGATCATGCTCTGGACGGTGGTGGCCTTGTCGCCGCCGTGTTCGCCGACGTCCTCGGAGTGCAGGGGGAGGCGTTCGGTGAGGTACTTCTGGAAGATGTCCTTGGCCGCTTCGGCGTCCGGGCGCTCGATCTTGATCTTCACGTCGAGGCGGCCGGGTCGCAGGATGGCGGGGTCGATCATGTCCTCGCGGTTGGAGGCGCCGATGACGACCACGTTCTGCAGGCCTTCGACGCCGTCGATCTCGGCGAGGAGCTGCGGGACGATGGTGTTCTCCACGTCCGAGCTGACGCCGGAGCCGCGGGTGCGGAAGAGGGACTCCATCTCGTCGAAGAAGACGATGACGGGGGTGCCCTCGCTGGCCTTCTCCCTCGCACGCTGGAAGACGAGGCGGATCTGCCGCTCGGTCTCGCCGACGTACTTGTTGAGGAGCTCGGGACCCTTGATGTTGAGGAAGAAGCTCTTGCCGGTGGCCTGGCCGGTGACTTCGGCGACCTTTTTGGCCAGCGAGTTGGCGACGGCCTTGGCGATGAGCGTCTTGCCGCATCCGGGGGGTCCGTAGAGCAGGACGCCCTTGGGCGGTCGGAGCTCGTGCTCCTTGAAGAGGTCGGGGTAGAGGTAGGGGAGCTCGACGGCGTCGCGGATCATCTCGATCTGGCCGCCGAGGCCGCCGATCTGCTCGTAGCCGATGTCGGGGACCTCTTCGAGGACGAGTTCTTCGACCTCGCTCTTGGGGACGACCTCGTAGACGTAGCCCGATCGGGGTTCGAGCAGGAGGGCGTCGCCGGGGCGGATGACGACGTCGAGGAGCGGCTCGGCGAGCCTGACCACTCGTTCTTCGTCGGTGTGCCCCTGCACGAGGGCGCGTACGCCGTCCTCGAGGATCTCCTTGAGGGTGACGATGTCGCCGACGCTCTCGTACTCCATGGCCTCGACCACGTTGAGGGCTTCGTTGAGCATCACTTCCTGGCCGCGTCGGAGCTCTTCGAGCTCGACGCTGGGGCTGACGTTCACGCGGAGTTTGCGGCCTCCGGTGAAGATGTCGGCCGTGCCGTCCTCGTTCGCCGTGAGGAAGACGCCGAAGCCGGCCGGCGGCTGTGCGAGCCGGTCGACTTCCTCCTTGAGGGCCACGATCTGGTCGCGGGCCTCACGGAGTGTGTTGGCGAGTCGCTCGTTCTGGGCGGACACGCCGGCCAGGTTTGTCTGCAGCTCGACGATCCGCTCTTCGAGAATCCTCGTGTGTCGCGGAGAGTCGGCGAGCTTGCGTCGCAGGACGGCGATCTCCTGCTCAAGGTAGGCAATCTGCCCGGACGGGTCGTCGGACCCTCGTCCCGGGCGGATGCCGCGGTTCATGTCGTCGTCGTGGGCTGCCACGGTCCTCACCTCCTCCAAGGGGAGCTGGACGCTTCCAGACCCTACCTGGGTGGGTGTCGATTGAAACCCCTAGATCACAAAGACGGTCGGGGTGTGTCCGATCTTCACCCTTGCGCTCTCCCTCACGCCAGGGGAATACCCACCGAACATGATTGGGAAGCGGCCGAGGGTAGGGTCGAACTGTTCAACACCCGTCAGAGCCTGCATCGTTCCCTTGCGGCTCGACAGTAAACGGCAGGAGCCATGGACGTGCAGCAGGAGGCCGGTGTCGGCGGCGAGGCTCTGGAGGTCTGGATCGACCAGGATCTCTGTACCGGCGACGGGATCTGCGTGCAGTACGCGCCCGAGGTGTTCGAGCTGGACATCGACGGTCTGGCTTATGTCAAGAGCGCGGATGACGAGCTTCTGCAGGCCAAGGGGGCCACGACGCCGGTGCCGTTGCCGTTGTTGACGGACGTGGTGGACTCGGCGCGGGAGTGTCCGGGTGACTGCATTCATGTGCGGCGAGTTTCGGACAGCGTCGAGGTCTACGGCCCGGACGCGGAGTGAGCTCGTCGTCGCGGCCTGTGATCTCTGTCTGATTTCTCACAGGGCGGGTGGCCTGGATCAGACGCTGTGGGCGCCTGCGGGTGTCGAGCGGATGAACGTGTTGTCCTTCCACTGCCACTTGGCGCTGTCCTTGACGTCGGGGCAGCAACTGGGTACGTCGGCCGTGGAGTAGCCGAGGAGTGTGGCGAGGACGGCTCCGTCGGTGATGGCCAGGCTGGTGACGGTGGTGCGGTCCTTGGGGTCGACGAGGGTGGCGACCACGCGTGCGTGGGTGCTGTCGGCGCCTTGGGTGAGGACGTAGACGGCGTCGGGCGGGGTGCCCATGGAGGCGTCGCAGTGGACGACGGCGACGGTTTCGGGACGGCCGTCGCCGTCGAGGTCGCCGGTGGCCTTCTTGACGACGAGGGCCTGGACCGGGCCGCATTCGAGGGGGAAGTCGACGTCGGCGGTCGTGGGGGCCACGGTGCTGGTGGGGGCGGGTGTGGCGGCCGGTCCGGCGGTCTGGGCGGCGGTGGCTGACCTGGGTTGCAGGAGCGAGGAGAGCGCGATGACGCCGGCGAGGGCCGTGGCGGTCGCTACCCAGTGGATCGGCCGGGTGTGGGTGTGTGCCAGTTCCGGGACCGCGGATTGCTGCACTAGGAGCGTCTCCTGTGATGGCTGTGCCGGTGGGGGTGGGGGATTGGCCAGCATCGTGCCACACGTCACAGGGTGGGGGAACGGCGGGGTGCGGGTTGTCCGGTGCGGTGGGTGGTCGGGTGTCAACGGCACGGCGCCGTGGTCGAGTTCCTGTGGTGTGTTCGGGAACTCGGTCACGGCGCCGTGTCGTTGGTCGTGGTGCGGGGCCGGGTCAGCGGCCGGCGCCTCCGGCGGCGTTGGGGCCGTCGTAGTCGTCTCCGTAGGCGCCCTTGGCGGGGCGGCGGCGGCGCATGGGCGGCTCGACGCCGTCGGCGAGGCGGCGGGCGGTGAGCAGGAAGCCGGTGTGGCCGATCATCCGGTGGTCGGGGCGGACGGCCAGGCCTTCGACGTGCCAGTTGCGGATCATCGATTCCCAGGCGGTGGGCTCGTTGAAGGAGCCGATCTCGCGGATGGACTCGACGGTCCGGGCGAGCTGGGTGGTGGTGGCGACGTAGCAGCAGAGGATGCCGCCGGGGACGAGCGCCTTGGAGACGGCTTCGAGGCATTCCCAGGGGGCGAGCATGTCGAGGATGACGCGGTCGACGTCGGTGTCGCTCAGGTTGTCCTGGAGGTCGCCGACGGTGAGCTGCCAGGCGGGGTGGGGGCCGCCGAAGTAGCGCTCGACGTTCGCCTGGGCGATCTCGGCGAAGTCCTCGCGGCGCTCGTAGCTGTGCAGCATGCCCTGGTCGCCGATGGCGCGCAGCAGGAAGCTGCTGAGCGATCCGGAGCCGACGCCGGCTTCGACGACGCGTGCGCCGGGGAAGATGTCGGCGAAGGCGAGGATCTGCCCCGCGTCCTTGGGGTAGACCACGGCGGCGCCGCGGGGCATGGACAGGACGTAGTCGGGGAGCAGGGGGCGCAGCGCGAGGTAGGCGACGTTCCCGGTGGTGCGGACAACGCTGCCCTCGGGTGCGCCGATCAGTTCGTCGTGCGGGAAGGAACCCTTGTGGGTGTGGAAATTCTTCCCGGCTTCGAGCGTGAACGTGTAGTGGCGGCCCTTGGGGTCGGTCAGCTGAACCTGGTCCCCGACCGTGAAGGGCCCGCGCCTGCGGGCGGCACCGGTCGGTTCGGACATGTGAACAGCCTACCGGCGTTTGTGGGGGCCGCCGACCACGGTGGTCAGCTGGGGCGGGCCATGGCTTTGACGAAGGCGCGTTCGACGTCGGCGGCGGAGAGGACGCCGAAGATCTCGCCGGTCTCCTCGACGACGAGGTATTCGGTGGCGGGGGTGGCGCGCAGGACGTCGAGGAGGTCTTCGCCGGCGAGTTCGGCGGAGATGCGCATGCCGTCGGTGAGGTCCTGGGCGAGGCCGCTGACGGCGACCCAGGGGCGGCGGTGTTCGGGTACGCCGACGATGGCGGCCTCGCGGACGAGGGAGAGGGGTTCGCCGTGGGCGTCGACGACGACGAGGGCGCGGGCGCCGGCGTCGTTGGCGCGGCGGAGGGCTTCGGAGAGGGGGGTGTCGGTCTCGACGGGGACGGCGCGGCGGGTGAGGGTGCGGGCGCGCAGGTCGGGGAGGTGTTCGCGCAGGCGGGCCATGCGCAGGCTGTTGCCGGCGCCGGTCCAGATGATGGCGGCGAGGATGGCGGCGAGGAGTGCGTCGGTGACGGTGTCCATGCCGACGCTGTCCTCGGCGCTGGAGCCGAGGGCGCCGGACTGGGTGAGGAGGGGGAGGCCGACGAGGACGGAGACGGCGAGGGCGCGGCCGACCCAGGCGGCGGCGATGGTGCCGCTCATGGGTTTGCCGGTGATCTTCCAGACGACGGCGCGGAGCATGCGGCCGCCGTCGAGGGGGAGGCCGGGGAGGAGGTTGAAGATCGCCACGATGAGGTTGGAGATCATCAGGCCGGCCAGCAGGACGCCGGGGACGGTGCCGGGTTCGACGGGCTGGAGGGCGAGGTAGAAGAGGCCGGAGAGGACGAGGGAGAGGAGGGGGCCGACGAAGGCGAGCCAGAACTCGCGGCCGGGGGTCTCGGCTTCTTTCTCGATCTCGGAGACGCCGCCGAAGAACTGGAGCTGGATGCGGCGGACGGGGAGTTTGAAGCGGAGGGCGGCGATGGTGTGGGCGAGTTCGTGGATGAGCACGGAGGCGTAGAAGGCGACGGCGAAGAAGAGGGAGACGAGGTAGCGGGCGGCGCCGAGTTCGGGGAGTACGCGGTCGAGCTGGCCGCCGAAGACCCAGGTGATGAGGGCGGCGACGAGGAACCAGCTGGGGGCGACGTAGACGGGTACGCCGAAGGGGCGGCCCATGAGGAGGCCGCCGCGGGGCTGCTCCGGGGGGCGTGGGGGCGGGGGGCCTTTGGGGAGGGTGGGGGTGGGGGGTGCGGTCGGTTCGGCTTCGGCCTCGGTCTCGGCTTCGGCCTTGTCGTTCGCGGCCTCGGCACCCGTGCCGGTGCCGGTGTCTGTCTCGCCCGTGCCGCTGTCGTCCTCGGGTTTTGGCTCGTCCGGGGTCTTCGCGAGGTCGGTGGCCGGAGACGCAGGTGTCGCGGGGTGCTCGGCCGACTGTTCGCTGTCCGGCCGCGGTCGCCCGCTCCCGCCGCTTTCCACCACGGTGTCCCCTCGATCGATGCGTCTCCCGCTCGTGTCGCGCGGGAGGCTCTGGGACCGATGGTATGCGGCGGTCGTGGCGTGTTCCGCCCCGGCACCCCCTGTGTTTCCCGGCTTGTCGCCGGTGCCGGGAACGGGTCCGGCGTGCGTGGCTGGGTCACTGTCGGTGGTGGGTCGTAAGGTCTGGAGTCATGGAGAGCAGCAGCGAGGGGGTCGCCCAGGCGGGCGACGGCGGTGTCGTGGAGGTTCCGGGGCAGACGGGGGCGGTCGCGCCGGAGGCGGTGGCGGTGGCAGCGGAGGTCGTCGCCATAGCGCCCACTTCGCTGTCGCCCTCGCGGGCCGGTGATTTCATGCAGTGCCCGCTGTTGTACCGGTTCCGGGTGATCGACCGGTTGCCGGAGAAGCCGAGTGCGGCGGCGACGAAGGGGACGCTGGTGCACGCGGTCCTGGAGCGGCTGTTCGACGCTCCGGCGGCCGAGCGGACGGCGCCGCGGGCGAAGGCGCTGATCCCGGGCCAGTGGGACCGGCTGCGGGAGTCTCGGCCGGAGGTCGTGGAGCTGTTCGCGGACGATCCGGAGGGCGAGCGGCTCGCGGGCTGGCTGGCGGAGGCGGAGCGGCTGGTCGAGCGCTGGTTCACGCTGGAGGACCCGACGCGGCTGGAGCCCGCCGAGCGGGAGCTGTTCGTGGAGACGGAGCTGGAGTCGGGGCTGCGGTTGCGCGGGATCATCGACCGGGTGGACGTGGCGCCCAGCGGCGAGGTGCGGATCGTCGACTACAAGACGGGCAAGGCGCCGCGGGCGGAGTACGCCGACGGTGCGCTGTTCCAGATGAAGTTCTACGCGTTGGTCGTGTGGCGGCTGAAGAACGTGGTGCCGCGGCGGCTGCAGCTGGTGTATCTGGGCAGTGGTGACGTGCTGACGTACGACCCCGTGCTGGCCGATCTGGAGCGGGTCGAGCGCAGGCTGCTGGCGCTGTGGGAGGCGATCCGGCTGGCCACGGAGACGGGTGAGTGGCGGCCGCGGCCGACGAAGCTGTGCGGCTGGTGCGACCACCAGGCGCACTGTCCGGAGTTCGGGGGCACTCCCCCGCCGTATCCGTTGCCGGTGACGTCTTCGGCGTCGTCGTCGGTGAGGGCGGCCGAGTCGGAGGACGGGGCGCAGGGCAGAATGGGGCCGGGCTAAAAAAGGAGATCCACGTGGCCATCCGTGTCCTACTGGTCGACGACCAGCCGCTGTTGCGCACGGGCTTCCGCATGATCCTGGAGGCCGAGCAGGACATCGCGGTCGTCGGCGAGGCCGGAGACGGCCTGCAGGCTCTCGACCAGGTGCGGGCGTTGCAGCCCGATGTGGTGCTGATGGACATCCGTATGCCGCGGATGGACGGGGTGGAGGCGACCCGGCAGATCACCGGTCCTGGCCGGGACGGACCGGCGAAGGTGCTGGTGCTGACGACGTTCGATCTCGATGAGTACGTCGTGGAGGCGCTGCGGGCGGGGGCGAGCGGGTTCCTGCTGAAGGATGCGCCGGCGAACGAGCTGGTGCAGGCGATCCGGGTGGTGGCCGCCGGTGAGGCGATGCTGGCGCCGAGCATCACGCGGCGGTTGCTGGACAAGTACGCCACGCATCTTCCGTCGGGCGACGAGCCGGTGCCGGACACGTTGCACACCCTCACCGACCGTGAGGTGGAGGTACTGAAGCTGGTGGCGCGGGGGTTGTCGAACGCCGAGATCGCCGCCGATCTGTTCGTCAGCGAGACCACGGTGAAGACGCATGTGGGGCATGTGCTGACGAAGCTGGGGCTGCGGGACCGGGTGCAGGCCGCGGTGTACGCGTACGAGAGCGGTCTGGTGCGTCCGGGCGCGCAGTAGCCGCAGCCGCCGCAGCAGGTCATGTGCACGCGCAGGGCGCCCCCTTCGGGAGAAGGGGGCGCCCTGTTGTGTCGGTACGGCCGTGCGGCTGTCAGCCCTTGCTGAGTTCCCAGAAGCGGAACACCGTCGAGGCGTCGAGGCAGCTCTCCAGGCCGTAGACGTTCTCGCCGACGACCGCGTACTGCTTGGCCTGCCAGATGGGCAGGACGGGCAGCTGTTCGGCGACGATGTCCTGGAGCCGGCCGTAGTCGGTGTCGGCGGCGGTGCGGTCGCTCTGGGCGGCGGTGCGCGGGATGAGCGTGCCGGTGATCGTGGCGTTGGTGTAGTTGTTGCTGAGCACGTTGCCCTCGCCGAAGAAGGGCGAGGTGAAGTTGTCGGCGTCGGGGTAGTCGGGCACCCAGCCCTTGACGTAGACGCCGTACTTGCCGTCGGCGATGTCCTTCTCGTACTGGTCGAAGGCGACGGACCGGACGTCGGCGTCGAACAGGCCGCTGGCGTTGAGCTGGGCCGCGATGGTCTCGAGTTCCTGGTCGGTGGCCGGGCCGTAGCGGGACGGGGTGGACCAGAGGGTGAGTTCGACCTTGTCGGTGATGCCCTCGTCGGCGAGCGCGGCGGCGGCCTTGGCCTTCGAGGGGCGGGCGCCGTAGCGGTCGAAGTAGGCGGTGTTGTGACCCGCGATGCCGGCCGGGATGATCGAGTAGAGGGGGTCGGCGGTGCCCTGGTAGACGTCCTTGATGAGGGCTTCGCGGTCGATCAGGTGGGCGATGGCCTGGCGGACGCCGAGTTTGCCGGCGACGGGGTCGTCCATGTTGAAGACGAGGTGCTGGACTTCGGCGCTGCTGCCTTCGACGACCTCGACGCCGGCGTCGGCGTCGGTGCTCTGCTGGATGTCGGAGATGTCGTCGGCGGTGAGGCCTCGGTAGGCGATGTCGATGTCGCCGGCGAGCAGAGCCTGCTTGAGGGCCTTCTGGTCGCCGCCGAAGAACTTGAGGGTGACGCCGGTGTTGCGGGCGTCGGCGGCGGTGCCGCGGTAGTTCTCGTTGACGGAGAAGACGGCCTGGTCGTCGCCGAAGGAGTCCAGCTTGTAGGGGCCGGAGCCGATGGCGCTGCCGTCCTTGCGCAGGCCGTCGGCGTCGTATTCCTTGTGGTCGACGATGGAGCCGGCGCCCGAGGCGAGCTTGCTGGGGAAGGTGGCGTCGGGGGTCTTGAGGCGGAAGACGACGGTCTTGGCGTCGGGGGTCTCGACCTTGTCGAGCATGGGGAACATGATGGCCGGGCCGGCGTCGTCGTTGATCTTCAGCATGCGGTCGAAGGAGAACTTGACGTCCTCGGAGGTGAGCGCGTCGCCGTTGCTGAACTTGAGGCCGTCCTTCAGCGTGCACGTGTAGACCTGGGTCTTCGTGTCGCTGAAGGAGCATTCCTTCGCCGCGTCGGGCTCGGGTTCCGTGCCGCCCTTGGGGAAGCTCAGCAGTGACTGGAAGACGTTGTTGAACAACAGCCAGGAGCCGGGGTCGTAGCCGGCGGCCGGGTCGGTGCTCAGGACGTCGTCGGACATTCCCAGGACCACGGAGGAGGCGTCGCCTCCTGAGCCTCCGCTCTGGGTGCCGCAGCCGGTCAACAGGCCGGAGGCCAGCCCCGCCACGATCGGCAGGACCGGCCACTGGTTACGCATGTTCACGAAATGCCTTGTCGTCGTTTCTCGTCACTGCGGGCCCGCCGTCCCGGGCCCCGGGTCCGGGAGGGGGGTGGTCAGTTGCTCACACCGTGGCCGAGCTCCCACAGCTGCAGGGTCGCGGAGGAGTTCAGCGCGTACGCCGTGCCGGTGACGTCGTTGTTGGCGGCGACGTACTGCTTGCCCTGCCACAGCGGCAGGACCGGGACGTCCTCGGCGACGATGTCCTGGATCTTGGTGAGGGTCTTCCCGGCGCTGAGGCGGTCGGCCTCGCGGCGGGAGGCCGGGATCAGGTTGTTGATGATGTCGCTGTTGGAGTACGGGGACTTGAGGAAGTTGTCCTTGTCGAGGAACGGGGCGACGAAGCTGTCGGCGTCGGGGAAGTCGGGGAACCAGCCCATGCCGAAGACGGCGTACTCGCCCTTGCGCTCGGCCGGGACGAAGGTCTCCCAGGGGGTGCCCTCGATGGTGACGTCGAACAGGCCGCTGGCGTTGAGCTGCTTCTGCAGCGTCTCGAACTCCTGCTTGGTGGCCGGCCCGTAGTGGTCGGTCGTGTAGTTCAGCGTCAGCTTCACCGGGGTGTCGACGTCCGCGTCGTCGAGCAGGGCCTTGGCCTTGGCCTTGTCGGGTTCGCCGTAGGTGTTGATGAACGAGTTGGAGTGACCGGTGAGGGTGGCCGGGACGAGCGAGTAGAGCGGCTCGGCCTGGGAGCCGTACACCTCGGAGACGAGCTGGGCGCGGTCGATGACCTGGGCCATCGCCTGACGCACGGCCTTGGTCTTGACCGTCGGGGCCGTGGTGTTGAAGGCGAGGTAGCGGATCTCGAGGCCGCTCAGTTCGACCAGGTCGATGTCCCCGCCGGCGGGGGCCTCGGAGAGCTTCTTGATCTGCTCCGGGGACATGGTGCGGGTCATGAGGTCGATGTCGCCCTTTTCGAGGGCGGTGCCCATGTCGTCGGCGTCCTCGTAGGAGACCATGTCGACCTCGTCGTTGTTCACGCTCAGCGTCCCCTTGTAGTTGGGGTTCTTGGTGAACACGGCCTTGGTCATCTCGTCGCCGTCGGTCTTGGCCTCGAGGGTGTAGGGGCCGGAGCCGTCGACCGCGAAGCCGTCGCGCAGCTTGTCCTTCTCGTAGTCGTCGGGGTTGACGATGCCGGCGACCGGGGTCGACAACTTGAAGGGGAAAGTGGCGTCGGCGGTCTTGAGGTGGAAGATGACTTCGTTGTCGCCCTGCGTTTCGATGGTGTCGATGGTCGACAGCAGGGCGAACACGCCGGAGTCGGCCTTGATGGTGCGGGCGCGCTCGATGGAGAACTTGACGTCCTCGGCGGTGATGACGTCGCCGTTGGCGAACTTCAGGCCGCTGCGCAGCTTGCAGGCGTAGCGCTCGTTGCCGGTGTCGGTGAAGCCGCAGCTCTGGGCCGCCTCCGGGACGGGCTCGCCCTCGCCCTTGGGCTGGATCATCAGGGTCTGCACCGTCTGGCGCAGGATGTTCCAGGTGCCGACGTCGTAGGAGTAGGCCGGGTCGAGCGGGGCCGGGGCGTCCTTGGTGGCGGTGAACCGGTCGGTGGTGCCCACGACGATGGCGTCGCCGCTGTTGCTCCCGCTGTCGGACGCGCCGCAGGCGGCGAGTGCGGGCGCGAGGAGACCGGCCACGGCCGGCAGCACCAAAGTCTTACGGTTCATGCTCGATTTTCTCCAGAGCTGTCGGTCCGTGTATCCGGCATGCAGGGGTGGCGCAGCGGTCACGGAGTTAGGGCGATGTTCTCGCGACGAGATTAGTCCGGACCGGCAGGAGGGTTCGCGGCCATCGGAGTTGAAACCCCATCACGGAGCGAAACCGGCCGTGGACGCGCTGAACAGCCGTCAGCGGAAGGATTCGTACAGCCGCTCATCAATCGGGACACAAGGACGTGCGAAACCCCCTCCGACATGGGCGAGATGCACACGGGGAGTCGACTGTCGAGACCCGTCCAGGTGGGGAACGTCACACGCCGAACGGGGTCCGGACGGGGTGGAATTCAGCCGTCCGCGAGAGGTTGTTGAAGATCCGAATTCTCCCGCGCGCACACCCGCCGAATTCCCTTGTTATCGGCGGTGCACGCTGGGTGAACGCCTATCGCATTTCCGTCATCGGAGCGGCATCAGGCCGCGCAGAAATGTCAGGTCGACCTGTTCGAGGGAGGGAACGACGGTGCGTCGCGGGGACGGCGCGATCGGCGCCACGGAGGGCACGGCGACCACCTGGCAGCCGGCCGCCTCCGCCGAGGCGACCCCGGTCGCGGTGTCCTCGATGACGGCGCATCTGGCCGGATCCACACCGAGTCCGGCGGCCGCGAAGAGGTAGGGGTCGGGGTACGGCTTGGTGCGGGCGACCTCGTCGCCGGCCACGCTCAGGCGGAAGTTCTCGGCGCCGAGCGAGGTGAGGACGCGGTCGATGATGCGTCGGTGGGAGGCGGAGACGAGGGCCGTGGGGACCTGCTGCTCGGTCAGTTCGGCGAGCAGCCGGGCCGCTCCCGGCATCAGGGGCAGGGCGCGGGTGATGCGGTCCTCGAACCCCTCGTTGAGCAGGACGGTGAGGTCGGCGAGGGCGATGTCGGCCCCGGTCGCCTCGATCAGGAACCCGGCGCTGCGGCTCATCGGGCCGCCGACCACGACATGACGCCAGGAGTCGTCGAGGGTGTGGCCGAGTCCGGCGAAGATCTCGACCTCGACGTCCCACCAGAAGCCCTCGGTGTCCACGAGGGTGCCGTCCATGTCGAGGAGCACGGCCTGCAGGGCTGAGCCCTCGGCCGTGCGGGTTACTGGCGCGGGAACCGTGCTGGTCATCCACGTACCTCCTTGAGGGACGAGCAGGCCGGTTCCCCGCTGTGGGGAACCGGCCTGCAGTGGACCGACCAGTGTACGACTTATCCGATCAGTGTGCCGAGCGGCGCGCGGGCGTCACCGTGCGTTGAAGTACTTCGCCTCGGGGTGGTGGATGACGATGGCGTCCGTGGACTGCTCGGGGTGGAGCTGGAACTCCTCGGACAGGTGGACGCCGATCCGCTCGGGCCGCAGCAGCTCGGCGATCTTGGCGCGGTCCTCCAGGTTCGGACAGGCGCCGTAGCCGAGGGAGAAGCGGGCGCCGCGGTACTTGAGGGCGAACATGTCCTCGACGTCGGCGGGGTCCTCGCCGGCGAAGCCGAGTTCGGAGCGCACGCGCGCGTGCCAGTACTCGGCGAGGGCCTCCGCCAACTGCACGGACAGGCCGTGCAGTTCGAGGTAGTCGCGGTAGGAGTTGGACTCGAAGAGCTTGGCCGTCTCCTCGCCGATGCGGGAGCCGACGGTGACGACCTGGAGGCCGACGACGTCGGTCTCCCCCGACTCCTCCGGGCGGAAGAAGTCGGCCAGGCACAGCCGGCGGCCGCGGCGCTGGCGGGGGAAGGTGAAGCGGGTGCGTTCGTTGCCCTGTTCGTCCAGGAGGATCAGGTCGTCGTCCTTGGACACACAGGGGAAGTAGCCGTAGACGACGGCCGCCTCGAGGAGGTTGTCGGTCTGGAGCTTGTCGAGCAGGCCGCGCAGCCGGGGCCGGCCCTCGGTCTCGACGAGTTCCTCGTAGGTCGGTCCGTCGCCGGCGCGGGCCTGCTTCAGGCCCCACTGGCCCTTGAAGAGGGCGCCTTCGTCGAGCCAGGAGGCGTACTCCTTGAGCTGGATGCCCTTGATGACGCGGGTGCCCTCGAACGGCGGCTTCGGGACGGGGTTGTCGGTGGCGACGTCGGAGCGGACGTGGCCCTCCTCCGGGCGCTCCTCGACCTCGACGGCGGCGGCGCTCGCGCGCACCCGGCGCTGCTTCAGCTCGGGCAGCTTCGCGCCGGGCACCCCGCGCTTGACGCCGATGAGGGCGTCCATGAGGCGCAGTCCCTCGAAGGCGTCGCGGGCGTAGCGGACCTCGCCCTGGTAGATCTCGTGCAGGTCCTGCTCGACGTAGGCCCTGGTCAGGGCCGCGCCGCCGAGGATGACGGGGTAGTTCGCCGCGAGGCCGCGCTGGTTGAGCTCCTCCAGGTTCTCCTTCATGATCACCGTGGATTTGACCAGGAGGCCGGACATGCCGATGACGTCGGCGCGGTGCTCGGCGGCGGCGTCCAGGATCGCGGAGACGGGCTGCTTGATGCCGAGGTTGACGACGTTGTAGCCGTTGTTGGACAGGATGATGTCGACGAGGTTCTTGCCGATGTCGTGGACGTCGCCGCGGACGGTGGCGAGCACGATGGTGCCCTTGCCGTCGTCGTCGGTCTTCTCCATGTGCGGTTCGAGGTAGGCGACGGCGGTCTTCATGACCTCGGCGGACTGGAGCACGAACGGCAGCTGCATCTGGCCGGAGCCGAACAGTTCGCCGACGACCTTCATGCCGTCCAGGAGGGTGTCGTTGACGATGTCGAGCGCCGGGCGGCTTTCGAGGGCCGCGTCGAGGTCGGCCTCCAGACCGTTCTTCTCGCCGTCGATGATGCGGCGCTTGAGGCGCTCCTCCAGCGGCAGGGCGGCCAGTTCCTCGGCCCGGCCCGCCTTGAGCGACTTGGTCGTGGCGCCCTCGAAGAGCTGCATGAGCTTCTGGAGGGGGTCGTAGGCCGGTTCGTCGCCCTGCTGGGCGACGCGGCGGTCGTAGACGAGGTCGAGGGCCGTCTGCACCTCTTCCTCGGTGAAGCGGGCGATGGGCAGGATCTTCGAGGCGTGGACGATCGCGGAGTCCAGGCCGGCCTTGACGCACTCGTCGAGGAAGACGGAGTTGAGCAGGACGCGGGCGGCCGGGTTGAGGCCGAAGGAGATGTTCGACAGGCCCAGGGTGGTCTGGACGTCGGGGTGGCGGCGCTTGAGCTCGCGGATGGCCTCGATGGTGGCGACGCCGTCGCCCCGGGACTCCTCCTGACCGGTGCAGATGGTGAAGGTCAGGGTGTCGATGAGGATGTCCGACTCCAGGATTCCCCAGTTCCCGGTGAGGTCGTCGATGAGCCGTTCGGCGATCTCGACCTTCTTCTCGGGGGTGCGGGCCTGGCCCTCCTCGTCGATGGTGAGGGCGATCAACGCGGCGCCGTGCTCCTGGGCCAGCCGGGTGACCTTGGCGAAGCGGGACTCGGGGCCGTCGCCGTCCTCGTAGTTCACGGAGTTGATCACCGCGCGGCCGCCGAGCTTCTCCAGGCCGGCCCGGATGACCTCGACCTCGGTGGAGTCCAGGACGATCGGCAGGGTGGAGGCGGTGGCGAAGCGGCCGGCCAGCTCCTCCATGTCGGCGACGCCGTCGCGGCCGACGTAGTCCACGCACAGGTCGAGCAGGTGTGCGCCCTCGCGGATCTGCTCGCGGGCCATCTCGACGCAGTCGTCCCAGCGGCCGGCCAGCATGGCCTCGCGGAACTTCTTGGAGCCGTTGGCGTTGGTGCGCTCGCCGATGGCCAGGTAGGAGGTGTCCTGGCGGAAGGGGACGGTCTGGTAGAGGGAGGCGGCGCCGGGCTCGGGCTGCGGGTGGCGCTCGGGCGGCGTGGCCCCGTGGACGCGCTCCACGAGCTGTCGCAGGTGCTCGGGGGTGGTGCCGCAGCAGCCGCCGATCAGGTTCAGCCCGTAGTCGCGTACGAAGGCCTCCTGGGCGTCGGCCAGGCCCTCCGGGTCGAGCGGGAAGTGGGCGCCGTCCTTGGTGAGGATCGGCAGGCCTGCGTTGGGCATGCACAGCAGCGGGGTGCGGGAGTGCCGGGCCAGGTAGCGCAGGTGTTCGCTCATCTCGGCGGGGCCGGTCGAGCAGTTCAGGCCGATCATGTCGATGCCGAGGGGCTCCAGCGCGGTCAGCGCGGCGCCGATCTCCGAGCCCAGCAGCATGGTGCCGGTCGTCTCGAAGGCCATGGAGACCAGCAGCGGCACCTCGGCGCCGGTCGCCTCCATGGCGCGCCGGGCGCCCAGGACGGACGACTTGGTCTGCAGGAGGTCCTGGGTGGTCTCGACGATCAGGGCGTCGGCGCCGCCGGCCAGCAGGCCCTCGGCGTTGGCCTGGAAGCCGTCGCGGAGCGTGCCGTAGCCGATGTGGCCGAGCGTCGGCAGCTTGGTGCCTGGTCCGATCGAGCCGAGCACCCAGCGCTGTCGGCCGTCGCGGGCGCCGAACGCGTCGGCCACCTCGCGGGCGATGCGGGCGCCCGCCTCGGACAGCTCGTGCACCCGTTCGGGGATGTCGTACTCCGCCATGGCGGAGTGGTTTGCGCCGAACGTGTTGGTCTCCACGCAGTCCACGCCCGCGGCGAAGTACTCCTCGTGCACGGAGCGGACGATGTCCGGCCGGGTGACGTTGAGGATCTCGTTGCAGCCCTCGAGGTTCTCGAAGTCCTCGAGGGTGGGCTCCTGGGCCTGGAGCATGGTGCCCATGGCTCCGTCGGCCACCACGACACGGGTGGCCAGGGCCTGGCGGAGCGCGGACACACGGGTCCGGCTGTCGGCGGAAGGGGTCGGCGGCACAGAGGCCATGAAAGGGCTCCCTCAGATGCGACGGCTGTCGGCTTTGCGTCACCTCAGGATGCGGGCAGAAACGCTTCCCGAGGAGCGCGCACGCCGTCAGGGTAGCCGGGACGGAGGCCTTATGGTCAGGGGCGTCCAGCGGGCGGACGAGCCTGGCGGACGGACGCGGGCCCGGACAGGGTGGTGCGGGGCCGTGCGGCACGGGCGTGCGACGGCCGCGCCACCGCGGGGGGACAAGTGACGTAACACGGATCGACCGACCATTAGCGGGAGGTCGGCATGGACCGGTAGTGTTCGACATTGCCGAACGGTGGCAGTACATGCCGTGCGGAGACGGTCGTAAGGGGACGGAGGCAGGAGGGCGATGGCACGGAACATCCAGTCGGTCGAACGTGCGGCCGCGATGTTGCGGCTGCTCGCGGGCGGCGAGCGGCGGCTGGGCCTGTCGGACATCGCCTCGTCCACGGGCCTGGCCAAGGGCACCGCGCACGGGATCCTGCGCACCCTCCAGCAGGAGGGCTTCGTCGAGCAGGACGACGCCTCCGGGCGCTATCAGCTGGGCGCGGAGCTGCTGCGCCTGGGCACCACCTACCTGGACGTGCACGAGCTACGCGCGCGTGCCCTGGTGTGGACGGACGACCTGGCCCGCTCCAGCGGCGAGAGCGTGCACCTGGGGGTGCTGCACCAGCAGGGCGTGCTGATCGTGCACCACGTCTTCCGGCCCGACGACAGCCGGCAGGTGCTGGAGATCGGGGCCATGCAGCCGCTGCACTCCACGGCCCTGGGCAAGGTGCTCTCCGCCTACGACCCGGTCGCCCACAGCGAGGCCCTGGAGGCCGACCGCAAGCCCTTCACGGACCGCACGGTGTGCGAGCCGGAGGCCTTCGAGCACATCCTCGACCTCACGCGCGCGCGTGGGTACGCGGCCGACGTCGAGGAGACCTGGGAGGGCGTGGCCTCCATCGCCGCGCCCATCCACGACCGGCGGCGGATGCCCGTCGGCGCGGTCGGCATCACGGGCGCCGTGGAGCGGCTGGGCCGGGACGGCGAGCTGCGCCCCGAGCTGATCGCCGCGGTGCGCGACTGCGCCCGCGCGGTCTCCCGCGACCTGGGCGCCGGGCGGTTCTGAGCGGTCCGCCGCGTCTGAGAAGTACGTAAGAGCAGGCCGGAACGTCGTCGGACGTTCCGGCCCTTGTCATACCCTGAGATATCTGCCTGAAATGGACATAAAGGTCGAGAGTATGCGCACCGGCGCGAAGATCCATACCTCACGGCGATCAATAACGATCGCGTTTCCGACAACAGCACCCTTGACGCACACGTAACAGCCGGGCAAGACTCCCGTCCATCGGTCGGCATTGTCGAACACCTAACGGCAATACGCGCTAGAGTGTGACAACGCCAAAGGCCGGCATCGCTCTCACCCCCGAGGGCGCTCGAATCCCCGGTGGGACCCGGGGTTCGGCTTCCCTGGACGAAGGACAAAGGAGTCGCGGGTGTCCAGCTCCGACATCTTCATCGGCGAGACCATCGGTACCGCCATACTCATCCTGCTCGGCGGTGGCGTCTGCGCCGCCGTCACGCTGAAGGCCTCCAAGGCGCGCAACGCCGGCTGGCTCGCCATCACCTTCGGGTGGGGTTTCGCCGTTCTGACGGCGGTCTACACCTCGGCGCCCCTCTCCGGCGCCCACCTCAACCCGGCGGTCACCCTCGCCCTCGCGATCAAGGACGACGACTGGAGCAACGTTCCGGTCTACTGGGCCGGACAGCTGCTCGGCGCCGCGATCGGCGCCACGCTGGTCTGGGTCGCCTACTACGGCCAGTTCCACGCCCACCTCACCGACAAGGAGATCGTCGGCGGTCCGGGCGCGCAGTCCACGAACGTGAAGGCCGTCGAGGCGCAGGAAGCGGGCGCAGGCCCGGTCCTGGGCATCTTCTCCACCGGTCCGGAGATCCGGGTCGTCTGGCAGAACCTCGCCACGGAGATCATCGGCACCTTCGTGCTGGTGCTCGCCGTCCTCACGCAGGGCCTCAACGACAAGGGCAACGGCCTCGGCAACCTGGGCGCGCTGATCACCGCGCTCGTGGTCGTCTCGATCGGCCTGTCCCTCGGCGGCCCGACCGGCTACGCGATCAACCCGGCCCGTGACCTCGGCCCGCGCATCGTGCACGCACTCCTGCCCCTGCCCAACAAGGGCGGCTCCGACTGGAGCTACGCCTGGATCCCCGTGGTCGGTCCGCTGATCGGCGGCGCGATCGCTGCAGGCATCTACAACGTCGCCTTTGCTTGAGAGCACCGCTTTGCTTGAGAGCACCGCGCTTTCACGGAACCTCGCAGCACGCGCCGTACGTACAGCCCTCAACCACGGAACCCCCAGGAGCACACAGTGACCGACGCGCACACCGCCGGCCCCTTCATCGCGGCCATCGACCAGGGCACCACCTCGTCCCGCTGCATCGTCTTCGACCGGGACGGCCGGATCGTCTCCGTCGACCAGAAGGAGCACGAGCAGATCTTCCCGAAGCCGGGCTGGGTCGAGCACAACGCCAACGAGATCTGGACCAACGTCCAGGAAGTCGTCGCCGGAGCCGTCGAGAAGGCCGGCATCACGCGTGACGACATCAAGGCCATCGGCATCACCAACCAGCGTGAGACCACGCTGCTGTGGGACAAGAACACCGGTGAGCCCGTCCACAACGCCATCGTCTGGCAGGACACCCGCACCGACGCGCTCTGCAAGGAGCTCGGCCGCAACGTCGGCCAGGACCGCTTCCGCCGCGAGACCGGCCTGCCGCTGGCGAGCTACTTCGCCGGCCCCAAGGCCCGCTGGCTGCTCGACAACGTCGAGGGACTGCGCGAGCGCGCCGAGGCGGGCGACATCCTCTTCGGCACCATGGACAGCTGGGTCATCTGGAACCTGACCGGCGGCGTCGACGGCGGCCACCACGTCACCGACGTGACCAACGCCTCGCGCACCATGCTGATGAACCTGCACACCATGGAGTGGGACGAGAAGATCGCCGAGTCCATCGGCGTCCCGCTGCAGATGCTGCCGGAGATCCGCTCCTCCGCCGAGGTCTACGGCGAGGTCACGGGCGGCCGGCTCGGCGACCTCCTCGGCGGCATCCCGGTCGCGTCCGCGCTCGGCGACCAGCAGGCGGCCCTGTTCGGCCAGACCTGTTTCGCCGAGGGCGAGGCCAAGTCGACGTACGGCACCGGCACCTTCCTGCTGATGAACACCGGCCACAAGCCGGTCAACTCGTACAACGGCCTGCTGACCACGGTCGGCTACCGCATCGGCGACCAGAAGGCGGTCTACGCCCTCGAGGGCTCGATCGCCGTCACCGGTTCGCTGGTGCAGTGGATGCGCGACCAGATGGGCCTGATCTCCACCGCAGCCGAGATCGAGACGCTCGCGCTCACGGTCGAGGACAACGGCGGCGCGTACTTCGTGCCGGCCTTCTCCGGTCTGTTCGCCCCGTACTGGCGCTCCGACGCCCGTGGCGTCATCGCCGGCCTGACCCGGTACGTCACCAAGGCGCACCTCGCGCGCGCCGTCCTGGAGGCCACCGCCTGGCAGACCCGTGAGATCACCGACGCCATGACGAAGGACTCCGGCGTCGAGCTCGCGGCGATCAAGGTCGACGGCGGCATGACCTCCAACAACCTGCTGATGCAGACGCTCTCGGACTTCGTGGACGCCCCCGTGGTGCGCCCGATGGTCGCCGAGACCACCTGCCTCGGCGCCGCCTACGCCGCCGGTCTGGCCGTCGGCTTCTGGACCAGCACCGACGACCTGCGTGCCAACTGGCGCCGGGCCGCCGAGTGGACCCCCAACATGGCCGCGGAGAAGCGCGACCGTGAGTACAAGAGCTGGCTCAAGGCCGTCGAGCGGACCATGGGCTGGCTCGAGGACGAGGAGTAAGAACCCCACATGACCAGTCAGTCCACCCTGCAGTCCGTGCCTGCCCTCGGGACGCACCCGGCGTCCGGCTCGAACCCGAGCCGTGCCGAGACCCGGGAGCAGCTCTCCAAGGCGTCGTACGACCTCCTCGTCATCGGCGGCGGCATCCTGGGCATCTCCACCGCCTGGCACGCCGCGCAGTCCGGCCTCAGGGTGGCACTGGTCGACGCCGGCGACTTCGCCGGCGCCACCTCCTCCGCCTCCTCCAAGCTGCTCCACGGCGGTCTGCGCTATCTGCAGACCGGCGCGGTGAAGCTGGTGGCGGAGAACCACTTCGAGCGCCGTGCGGTGTCCCGTCAGGTGGCCCCCCACCTGGCGAACCCGCTCACGTTCTACCTCCCCGTGTACAAGGGCGGGCCGCACGGCGCGGCGAAGCTCGGGGCGGGCGTCTTCGCCTACTCCGCGCTGTCGGCGTTCGGCGACGGCGTCGGCCACCTCCTGTCCCCGGCCAAGGCCGCGCAGGACGTGCCCGAGCTGCGCACCGACAACCTCAAGGCCGTGGCCGTGTACGGCGACGACCAGATGAACGACGCGCGCATGGCGCTGATGACGGTCCGCGGGGCCGTCGAGGCGGGCGCAGTGGTCCTCAACCACGCCGAGGTGACCGGCCTGAGGTTCACCAAGGGGCGGGTGACCGGCGCCGATCTGAAGGACCGCACGTCCGGCGACGAGTTCGGGGTCAACGCCCGTCTCGTGCTGAACGCGACCGGTCCCTGGGTCGATCACCTGCGCAAGATGGAGGACCCGAACTCGGCTCCGTCCATCCGCCTCTCCAAGGGCGCGCACCTGGTTCTGAAGCGGACCTCCGCGTGGCGGGCCGCGCTCGCGACCCCCATCGACAAGTACCGCATCACGTTCGCCCTCCCCTGGGAGGACATGCTGCTGCTGGGCACCACCGACGAGGAGTTCGAGGGCGACCCGGCGGACGTCGCGGTCACCGAGAAGGACACCGCCCAGATACTCGACGAGGCCGCGTTCTCCATCCGCGACCAGCAGCTGTCCCGTGATCTCATCACGTACTCGTTCGCGGGTCTGCGTGTGCTGCCGGGCGGGCCCGGCGACACGGCGAAGGCCAAGCGCGAGACCGTGGTGACCGAGGGCAGGGGCGGCATGCTGTCCGTCGCGGGCGGCAAGTGGACGACGTTCCGGCACATCGGCCGTACGGTCATGCAGAAGCTGGAGGCGCTGCCGGGCGCTCCGCTGGGTGAGGACTACGAGCCCATCTCGTCCCTGCCCAAGAAGCTGCCGCTCCCCGGTGTCGCCAACCCGCGCGCGGTGGCGCACCGGCTGTTGGTCGACAATCCGGCGCCGGGTCCGCGGATGGCCGCCGACACGGCGAAGCACCTTGCCACGCACTACGGTTCGCTCGCGTTCGACATCGCGCGGCTCGCGAACGACAACCCCGAGCTGGCCCAGCGGGTCCACCCCGACGCGCCGGAGATCTGGGCGCAGGTCGTGTACGCGCGGGACAACGAGTGGGCGGAGACGCAGGACGACGTGCTGCGCCGGCGCACGACGCTGACGATTCGGGGGCTGGCCACGGACGAGGTCCGCGCGAAGGTGCAGGATCTGCTCGACAAGAAGTAGGCGGTACGAGTGTGAAGGGGCGGCTCCTCGCACAGGGAGCCGCCCCTTTCACGTGGACCGTTGTCGGGCGCGGGTGCGTTGTGGCTGGTCGCGCAGTTCCCCGCGCCCCTTAGGTTGGCTGCACTAGCGCCCCTATATCGTTCGGGTTGTTCAACTCCGTGCGGCGGACGATGAGTTCGCGGCCCAGTAGCAGTGCTCGCCGGGAAGCCGGGACCGGGTCGGCGAGGGTGGTCAGGTCCGTCAGGTGGGCGAAGCCGATGATTCTGCGGATGATCTCCGTGCCGGCGTAGCCGATCGACTCCGTCCAGACCCTGCGGAGGAAGCGGTCCAAGTACGCGTCGTCGAAGAAGGTGTCGACCCTCGTCGGCCACAGGCGGCGGAACTCCGTCTCGAACGCCTCCCAGGACAGGCGGAGTTGATCGGCGTGGTCACTCAGGGAACCCAGCGCTCGCGCCCGCTCCTCCGAGACCAGCGCGTTGGCCCAGTACAGGCCGAGGTCGTAGCCGATCGGGCCGACGAAGGAGAACTCGGGGTCGAAGACCCGGACGACCGGGGCGCCTTCACGGTCGCCGACCATCACGCTGCCGGTGTGCAGGTCGCCGTGGAGGAGGGCCTGGGCGCTGGTCATGAAGGTGTGGCGGAGGTCGGCGACCTCGGTGCGCAGCCTCGGGTCGGCGCGGAACGCCGATGCGAGGTCGTCCAGTCCCTCGTGCCAGTGGTTGTGTTCGTGCTCGATGTAGGGCTCGGACAGCACGACGTCTTCGGTGATCTTGCAGAGTTCCGGGCTGACGGAGGCCGCGATCAGCGCCTTGCGGTCGGCGGACGGCATGCCGAAGTCGCTGGTGGCGAAGGAGAACTGGGCGACGAACTCGCCGATGCGGGCCGAGGTGTGCGGGCCGTAGGGCTCGCCCTCGTTGAGGAGCGTGCGCAGGACCTCGAGGTCGGACATGTCCTCCATGACGAGGGCGTAGTTCTCGGGGTCGTAGCCGTGGATCGCCGGGATCTTGTCGGGGGCGACCTTGGCGAGCTGCTCGTAGGCGCGGGCCTCGGCGTCGGCGCGGTCGGGGTTCATCGGCCAGGAGGGGCCGGCGACGCGGACCCAGGGCAGGGCCTGCTTGAGGGCGAGGCTGCGGGCGCCGTCGGCGGAGGAGGCGAGGAACACGCGGTTCATGTTGCCGTCCGACACCTCGCGGACCCGGATGTCCGCCGGGTCCGCCCAGTGGCCCCGCTCGTGCAGGTAGGCGGGGATGTCGTCGGTCTCCAGGATGCGGTAGCCCATGGTGCGAACTCCTCGAACTTCCTTATGCGGTGCGGCGCTTGGACAGGGTGAAGCTGAAGACCAGGGCGAGGATCAGCACCGCGCCCTCGACGACGTCCTGGGTGTAGTACGGCAGTCCCTTGATGGTCAGGCCCGTGGTGATGATGCCGATGAGCACCGCGCCCAGGGCGGTGCCCCAGACGTTCGGGCGGCCGCGGCCCAGGACGGAGGTGCCGACGAGCGCGACCGCCACCGCCTCGAGGAGCTGGGAGGTGCCGGCCGACACATCGCCCTGGCCGATCCGGGACGCCAGGATCAGGCCGCCCACCGAGGCGAGGACGCCGGAGATGACGTAGGCCAGGGAGCGGTAGGCGCCCACGCGGATGCCGGCCAGCCGGGCGGCCTCGGGGTTGGCGCCGATGGCGTAGAGGACGCGGCCCCAGCGGGTGCGGGCGAGGAAGACCCAGGCGGCGACGGTGAGCGCGCCGAAGACGACCACCGAGATCGGGATGCCGAGGACCGTGCCGCGGTCGATCTTCAGGAAGCCGGCGGTGAACTTGCCGGGCGCGGTGCTGCCGTCGTCCAGCGTCATGCCGGGAGTGATCGACTGGCCGTCCACGAGGATCAGTTTGCTGCCCTGGATGACGAACATCGTGCCGAGCGTGGCGAGCATGTCGGGGATCTTCAGTACGACGATCAGCAGGGCGTTGAGCAGGCCCGCGAGGGCGCCCGCCACCAGGACCGCGAGGATCGCGACCGTGCCGACCTGGTTGAAGACGACCATCGTCTGAGCGGCGACGGACACGCCGAGGCCGGCCACGGCGCCGACGGACATGTCCATTCCGCCGACGGCCATGGTGAGGGTGACGCCGAGGCCGAGGATCGCGGCGACGGAGACGTACCGCAGGGTGTCGAGGAGGGTCGCCGACTCACGGAAGGAGCCCTCGCTCAGCGCGAAGTACAGGAACAGCGCGACCGTCACGAAGATGAAGCCGTACTTGATCACGGCGTTCTGGACGCGCACCGCGGTGGAGGTGGCGGGCGCGGTCGCCGCCTTGGTGGGGGCCTCGGTGCTCTGTGCAGTGGTCATGGGGTGCTTCCTGGGACCTCGTGGGGCGGGCCGGCGTCAGACGGACGCCGAGATGGTCTGGATCACGCGGTCGCGCTCCGCGTCTTCGCCGTAGGCGTCGAGATGGACCTCGCCGGCCGCGAGGACGACGACCCGGTCGGCGACCTCCAGGACCTCGTCGACGTCGGCGGACAGGACGAGGACGGCCGCGCCGTCGGCGGCCAGGGCGCGGGCCCGGCGGCCGATGTCGCGCCGGGCGCCGATGTCCACGCCTCGGAACGGTTCGTCCAGGATGAGGACACGCGGGGTCTCGGCGAGCCAGCGGCCGACGACGACCTTCTGCTGGTTGCCGCCGGACAGCTCCTCGACGGTGCTGTGCTCGTCGCGGGCGACGACGCCCAGGGCCTCGATGGCAGCGCGGCCGAGGGCGTCCTCCCGGGAGCGGTTCACCAGGCCGCCCCGGGACAGGGACTTCAGGAACGGCAGCGAGATGTTCTGGGCGAGGGACCAGCCGGGCACCAGGGCGTCGGCGTGCCGGTCCTCGGGGACCAGGTGGACGCCGGCCCGGATGGCGTCGGACGGGCGGCGGGGCGCGTAGGCCGTGCCGTCCAGCGCGAGCGCGCCCGCGGCGAAGGGCTCGGCGCCGAACAGGCCGCGGGCCAGCTCGGTCTTGCCCGCGCCCAGCAGGCCCACAACGCCGGTGACCTCGCCGGCCCGCAGGTCGAGGTCGAGCGGGGAGCGGCCCGCGAAGAGGCGGACGCCCCGCAGGGAGAGGACGACCTCTCCCCCGGCGCCCTCCCGGACGGGCCGGGCGGTGGTCGCTTCCTGGGCCTGGGCGAGCATCGCGCGCAGCGCCGCGTCCCAGTCGAACGGCTTGGTCTGGTCCTCGGTGAGACGGCCGTCTCGCAGAACGACCAGCCGGTCGGCGAGCGCGTCGATCTCGCCGAGCCGGTGGGAGACGTACAGCACGGCGATGCCGTCCGCGCGCATCCTCTCGACGAGCGCGAACAGCCGCTCCGCCTCCGCGGCGGAGAGCGCGGAGGTCGGCTCGTCGAGGATCAGCAGCCGGGGGCGGGTCGCGAGGGCGCGGGCCAGGATCAGCAACTGCCGGTCGGAGATGCCGAGTTCGGTGACGTCCTGCTTCAGTACCGCATCGCTCCAGGCCAGGCCGAGGCCGGCCTGGATCTCACGGGCGCGGGCGAGTGTGGCGCGGCCGCTCAGGAACGGGTTGCCGCGCTTCTGGGCGAGTTCCTCGAAGACCAGGTTCTCGGCGACGCTGAGGCCCGGCACGATGCCCTCGCCGATCCGCTGGTGCACCGTCTGGATGCCCAACTGGCGTGCGGCGAGGGGAGAGTCGAGGGTGACGGCGGAGCCGTCCACGCGCACCTCTCCCCCGTGGTCGGTGTGCACGCCCGACAGGATCTTGATCAGCGTGGACTTGCCGGCGCCGTTCGCGCCGAGCAGCGCGACCACGCTGCCCGGTGCGATGTCGAGCGAGACGGAGGCGAGCACCGTCTTGCCGCCGAAGGCCATGCTGACGTCCGTCAGGCTGACGGCGGCCTTCGAACGGCTCGGGTCACTCGTCCCGCTCGTCTCAGTGGGCGACATTCGAGATCCAGTCCGCGGTCGAGACCTGCGACAGGTTCAGCGCGGGCAGCGCCTCCCGCAGCTGGTCCATGTTCGCGATCTTCTTCTCGCGCAGGAAGTCCTGGGTGATGGCGACAGCCGGGAACTCCACGGAGGTCTTGTTCAGCTCGCCCGCCAGTTCCAGGGCGGCGGTGCGCACGACGGCCGCGCCGACGGCGGACGGGTCGGTACCCGCCGTGGCGACCCAGGGGCTGTCGGCGGCGGTCATCTGCTGGATGTCGGCGTTGGAGACGTCCGCGCCGAAGACCTTCACCTTGTCCTGCAGCTTCTTGTTCTGCACGGCGAGGACGGCGCCCTTGGCGAGCTCGTCGTAGGGCGCGAAGACGCCGGTCACGTCGGAGTGCTGGGTGAGCGCGGCGGAGACCAGGGGAACGTTGTCGGTGGCCGTGGAGTCGGTGACCTTGCCGACCTTGAACTGCTGCTTCCAGCCCTCGGAGGTCACCGTGGACTTCCACACGGTGTCCCGCTTGTCGAGGGCGGCGTAGCCGGCGACGTTGACGTAGCCGACCTTGGCGTCCTTGCCGACCTCCTTGGCCATCACGTCGAGGACGGCCTGGGCCATGCTCGCGTCGTCCTGCTTGGTGGAGACGACGCCCTTGGTGGCCGTCTCGACGTCGTAGACGACGACCTTGATGCCCTTCTGCACGGCCTTGTCGATCTCCGGCTGGATGGTCGCCGGGAAGCCGTGGTCGATGATGATCGCCTTCGCGCCGGAGTTGATCGCCGAGGAGAGGTCGGTGGCCTGCTTGGCGTTGTCGGCCTGGGCGTCGTACACGGTCAGGTCGATGCCGAGGGCCTTGGCCTGGGCCTTCGCGCCGTTGCCCCACTGCTCGAAGTAGTCGCCGGCGCCGCTCTGCCGGACCAGGGCCACCTTGACCGTGCCCTCGCTGAAGGGGGCGGGCTTCTTGCCGGTGGCGGCCGAGGCCGAGGCGGCGGTGTCACCGCTGTCCTTCGAGGCGTCCGTGGACTGCGCGCAGCCGGCGAGGACGAGGGCGGAGACGGAGGCCAGCGAGAGCGCGGCGAGCGGCAGACGGGCACGGGACATGAGGGGCTCCAGTTACGGGCGGTGCTGAGGGATACAGAAGCGGGCGAGCGCGGGCCCGGAGCCGGGGACGGAAATGAGCCACCGCACGGGCGACTGGGAACGCCCCGGGAACGGGGGCGCGTCGGAGCTCCGGGAGGGGTCAGCGACAGCTGGCTGTGGTCGACCGGAGCAAGTCCACGTACAGCCGCCGCACGAGCAGCAGCGTCTTCATATGCAGATCATGAGAACGTTTCCAGCCAGCGTCAAAGAAATGGACACCGAATCCCAGATATCGAGACAACGATTACGTCACACGCGGTGAGCGCACGGCCGCGCGTTACCATCACGGGACCGGCACCCGCCCTGCCGTGTCGCGGCCGAGTGACGTTCCTCCACCGCCGCCCTCCCCACTTCCCCCTCCCAGACTGCTGGAGTTGCTTCCATGACGCTGCTGACGACCTGGTCCGAGTCCGGCCCGGAGACCCTGGTCCGCCGCACTGCCGACCCCGCCGAGATCGCCGAGGCCCTCAAGCCGCTCGGCGTGCGCTACGAGCAGTGGCCGATCCGTGCGGACGTGCCCTTCGACGCCGACAGCGAGACGGTGTTCGCGGCGTACGGCCCGGAGATCGAGAAGCTGAACGCCGAGGAGGGCTTCACCACCGTCGACGTCCTCGGTCTGCACCCGAGCGACGACCCGGAGTTCCCGGCGAAGGCGAAGGCGGCCCGCGCGAAGTTCCTCCAGGAGCACACCCACGACGACGATGACGAGGTCCGCTTCTTCGTCTCCGGCTCCGGCATCTTCTACCTGCACGTGAACGGCGAGGTGCACGCGGTCTTCTGCGAGAAGGGCGACCTCCTCGGCGTGCCGCGCGGCACCACCCACTGGTTCGACATGGGCACCAAGCCGTCGTTCACGGCGATCCGCTTCTTCCACGAGGAGGACGGCTGGATCGGCAACTTCACCGGCTCCACGATCGCCGGCCGGTTCCCGGACTACGACACGATCGCGGCCGGCTACGAGGCGGACAGGGCCGCCGCGTGACCTCCCGCTACGACGTGGACGCCGTGGTGCTCGACATCGAGGGCACCACGAGCGCCACGGGGTTCGTCGTCGACGTGCTGTACCCGTACTCGCGCTCCCGTTTCGCCGCGCTGCTCGCCGAGCGGGGCGACGACCCGGACGTGGCGCGGGCGGTGGACCGGGTCCGGGAGGAGATCGGCGACCCGGACGCCGACGCGGCGCGTGTCGAGAAGGCCCTGAACGCCTGGCTCGACGAGGACCGCAAGGCGACGCCGCTGAAGACCCTGCAAGGCGTCATCTGGTCCGAGGGCTTCGCCCGCGGCGACCTCGTCTCGCACTTCTACGACGACGTCGTACCGGCGCTGCGCGCCTGGCACACGGCGGGCGTGCGGCTGTACGTGTACTCGTCCGGCTCGGTCTCCGCCCAGCGCGCGTGGTTCGCCAACAGCCCGGAGGGCGACCTCACGTCGCTGGTCCGCGGTCTGTACGACACCGAGAACGCCGGGCCCAAGCAGGAGCCGGACTCGTACCGCCGGATCGCCGGGGCGGTCGGCCTCGCACCGGGCCGTCTCCTCTTCCTCTCCGACCGCCCGGGCGAGCTGGACGCGGCCCGCGAGGCCGGCTGGCACGCCGTCGGGATCCGGCGGCCCGGGGAGCCCTACTACGAGCAAGGCGTCGGCGACCACGCGCAGGCGGGCACGTTCGACGAGATCGACATCAGCACCTCTGGGAGTACCGCATGACCACCGAGATCACCGCACTCGACCTGGAGGAGGCGGGGGCCGTCCTCGCCGCCGAGTCCGCGCGGTTCGCCTCCTTCGGCTGGATGCGGGGCACCTCCGGGAACCTGTCCGTGGTGCTCACCCGGGAGCCGCTGCGCCTCGCGGTCACCGCCAGCGGCCACGACAAGGGCGAACTGACGCCCGCCGACGTGGTGTTGGTGGACGGTCAGGGCGCGGCCGTCAGCGGCGGAAAGCCGTCCGCGGAGGCCGAGCTGCACGCGCGCGTGGCCGCGCTGACGGGGGCCGGGGCGGTGGTGCACGTGCACACCGTGGCGTCGGTCGCGATGGGGCACCGGCACCCCGGCGGGATCGTCTTCAAGGACGTGGAGATGCTCAAGGGCGTCGGCCAGCCCGCGCACGACGTGGAGGTGACCCTGCCGGTCATCGCCAACAGCCAGGACATGAAGGTCCTCGGCGACCGGCTGGAGGCGGCGCGCGACCCGCGGATGCCCGCGGTGGTCGTGGCCGGCCACGGTCTGTACGTGTGGGGCGCCGACCCGCGTCAGGCCCGCCACCACACCGAAGTCGTCGAGTGGCTGCTGGAGTTGGAGCTCAGCGCTCCGCGGGACGGACGGTAGTCGAACCGCGGGCCGGTGGGGGCTTGTCGCGCAGTTCCCCGCGCCCCTGTCGGGGCGCGGGGCACCCGCTACTTCAAGTGCTCGCCCGGCAGTTGACCGGCCGACACCTCCAGCACGCCCCGCTCCGTGACCAGGCCCGTCACCAGCCGACCCGGTGTGACGTCGAACGCCGGGTTGTGGCCGCGCGACCCGGCCGGGGCCGTGCGGACGCCGCCCCACTCCAGCACCTCGTCCTCGCCGCGGAGTTCGATGTGGATCGCGTCGCCGGTCGGCGTCGACAGATCGACGGTCGTGGTCGGTGCCGCCACCAGGAACGGGATGCCCGCGTCGGCGCAGGCCAGGGCCACGCCCACGGTGCCGACCTTGTTGGCGGTGTCGCCGTTGGCGGCGATGCGGTCCGCGCCGACGATCGCCGCGTCGACCTCGCCGCGCAGGATCGTGCCCGCCGCCGCCCCGTCGGCCTGGACGTAGTGCGCGATGCCCTCCTGGACCAGTTCCCAGGCGGTCAGGCGCGAGCCCTGGAGCAGCGGGCGGGTCTCGTCGGCGTAGACGACCTCCAGCCGCCCGCGCGCGTGCAGTTCGCGGATGACGCCGAGGGCGGTGCCCCAGCCGGCGGTGGCCAGCGCGCCGGTGTTGCAGTGCGTCAGGATCCGCAGCGGACGGTCCGCGTCGATCCGCTTCAGCAGCCAGTCCGCGCCGAACGCGCCCATCGCGCGGTTCGCCGCGACGTCCTCGTGCTGGACCGCGGCCGCCTCCGCCAGGACCGCGTCGAGTCCCTCGGCGAAGCGGGTCATGACCCGGTCCACGCACACCATGAGGTTCACGGCCGTCGGACGGGCCTCGCGGATGCGGGCGACGGCCGCGCGCACCTCGTCCTCGGACCAGCCCTCGCGCTCGCCCTGGAGCAGTGCGATCGCGACCCCGTATCCGCCCGCCGCGCCGATCGCGGGGGCGCCGCGCACGACGAGCCGCTGGATCGCGTCGACCAGGGTGTCCACATCGCGGACATCGACGGTCTCGGTGCGGTGCGGGAGGACGGTCTGGTCGATCAGCGCGAGGCCGGTTCCGGTCCACTCGACGGCGCGCAGTTCCTGGGACATATCGGGACACTCCTGATGTTCCGGTGGTGTCGGCCACCGTACATGACCTGGGAGAACCATAGTTCGAGACAGCCGAGCAGGTGTCCGGAAACGGGTGTTACAGTCCAGCACCCAGTCCGCAGACCGAGACGAAGGAGGAAGACCCGTGCTGCTGACCAAGCGCCGTTTCCTCGACTTCGGCCGGTGTGCCGGCGACGGCTGTCGTAGCTGAGCCCGTTCCCTCGGCCCGCACCACCGCAGTCCGTCCCAGCGTCGCCCTCTCCCCACCCCCGTGCTCACCGCCGAGCGCGCCCCTCGGCATACCCGGAAGGTCTCCCGATGCCTCGCAGACACCGCCGTTCCCTGCAGCTCGCCGCGCTCACCACCGGCGCCGCGCTCCTCGCCACCGCCTGCAACGCCGCCGCGAAGAAGGACGACTCCGCGGCGAGCGCGAGCGGCGGCAGCGGCAAGTCCTTCACCCTCGTCACCCCCGACGCCGTCGGGCAGAACGAGTTCCTCAAGCTCGCGGTCACCGGCATCGAGAGCGCGGCGAAGCAGCACGACGGGACGCAGAAGGTCTACGAGTCCACCGACACCGCCTCCCAGCAGCAGAACGTGGCTGCCGCCGTGGACGCCAAGCCGGATGTCATCGTGCTGGTCGGCTTCGAGTTCGCCGACATCGTTGCCCAGCAGGCCGAGAAGAACCCCACGCAGCAGTTCCTGATCATCGACGCCTGCACCGCGAAGACGTATCAGAACGTCAGCTGCGCGGTCTTCCGCGAGCACGAGGGCGTCTACCTCGCGGGCGCCGAGGCGGGCCTGCTCAGCAAGTCCGGCAAGGTCGGCGCGGTGGACGTGCTCGACACCCCCCAGTTCCGGCGCTACAGCGACCCGTTCGCGGCCGGCGCCAAGAAGGTCGCCGCGAAGACGGAGACGTCCACCCGCTTCGTCGGCGGCCAGTCCCCGTTCGACGACTCGGCCCGTGCCAAGGAGCAGGCGAACACCCTGCTCGCCAAGGGCTACGACCAGCTCATGGCGGCCGCCGCGGCCGGCAACTACGGCGTCTTCGAGGCGGCGAAGGCCAAGGGCGCGTTCGCGTACGGCGTCGACGTCAACCAGTGCCCCTCGGCGCCCGGCACGGTCGTCGACAACGTGATCAAGCGTACGGACGTCGCCGTGGAGAAGGGCGTCGAGTCGGTCCTCGGCGGCACCACGGGCACGACCGTCTCGTACGGCCTGAAGGAGGGCGGCATCAGCCTGACCGGCCTGGAGGACGGCGTCGACTCGTCGAAGTGCGTGATCGCCGACCACAAGGACGTGCTGACGAAGGTCGAGGCGCTGCGCGACCAGATCGTCTCCGGAGAGCTGAAGGTCGATGACCCCGCAGCCGCCTGACACGGATGTCGCCGTCGAGCTCCGGGGAATCACCAAGCGGTTCCCCGGCACGCTCGCCAACGACGCCGTCGACCTCACCGTCAGCCGCGGCGAGATCCACGCCCTGATGGGCGAGAACGGCGCGGGCAAGTCCACGCTGATGTCGGTCCTGTACGGCATGGAGCGCGCCGACGCCGGGTCGATCCGGATCGACGGATCGGACGTGCACTTCACGAGCCCGTCGGACGCCATGGCCGCCGGGCTCGGCATGGTCCACCAGAGCTTCAAGCTGTTCGACTCGCTGACGGTCGCCGAGAACATCGTCTACGCGGCCGAGCCGCGCCGCTTCGGCCTGGTGGACCGGACCGCGGCCCGCCGCCGGGTGCGCGAACTCGCCGAGGAGCACGGTCTCGACGTCGACCCGGACGCCCGGGTCGGCGAGCTGCCGGTGGGCCTGCGCCAGCGGGTGGAGATCCTCAAGCTGCTGCACCGGGGCGCCCGCACGCTGATCCTCGACGAGCCGACGGCCGTGCTCACGCCGGCCGAGGCGGACGCCCTGTTCGCCGTGCTCAAGTCGCTGACCACGCAGGGCCGTACGGTGATCCTCGTCACCCACAAGCTGCGCGAGGTGCTGGAGGGCAGCGACCGGGTGACCGTCCTGCGGGACGGCCGGGTCGTGGCCCGGCTGGTCACCGCCGACACGACGGCCGCCGCGATCGCCGCCGCGATGACCGGCCGCGCGGTGGAGCTGGACCGCGTCCACCCGTCGGGCACCCCCGGCGCGGCGGTGCTGCAGGTGACCGGCGTCAGCACGGACTCCGTCCACGACGTGGACCTCACCGTCCACGCCGGCGAGATCGTCGGCGTCGCGGGCGTGGCCGGGAACGGCCAGAGCGAGCTGATCGAGGCGCTGGCCGGGCTGCGGCCGGTCACCGCGGGCCAGGTCACGCTCCAGGGCGACGACATCACCCACGCCTCCGCGACCGAGCGACGCGCGAAGGGCCTCGCCTACGTCCCCGAGGACCGGCACGCGGTCGGCACGGCCCCCGCCGCCTCGGTCGCGGACAACCTGGCGATGGGCCACCACCGCACGTCCCTCTCCGCCCGCGGTCTGCTGCCGCCGACCGCCGTCCGCGCACACGCCCGGCGGCTGGTCGAGCGCTTCGGGATCAAGGCGGCGACCGTCGAGGTCCCCGCCTCCGCGCTGTCCGGCGGCAATCTGCAGAAGCTGCTGATCGGCCGTGAACTCGCCCACGAAGCACCGCTGTTGCTCGTGGAGCAGCCGACCCGTGGCGTCGACATCGGCGCCGTCCAGAACATCCACGACGAGCTGATCGCCTACCGCGACGCCGGCCACGCCGTGCTCCTCGTCTCGGCCGAGCTGAGCGAGATCCGGGGGCTCGCGGACCGCGTCCTGGTGATGTACGAGGGCCGGATCGCGGCGTCGTACCCGAAGGGCGAGGCGGACGAGCGGACGCTGGGCCTCGCGATGGCGGGCGCCCCTGTGGAGGTCACCCACTGACATGACACGGATATCCGGAGCCCTGCGCTCCCCCCTCACCTTCTCCGTGCTCGCGGGACTCGTCATCGGCGCGCTGTTCCTGCTCGGCACCGGCGCGGACCCGATCGGCGCGTACGAGGCCGTGCTGACCGGCGCGCTCGGCGGCGACGGCATCGGCTCGACGCTGACCACCGGCACCAGCGTGCTCGGGCTGGCGCTCGCGCTGGCGATCCCGCTGCGGGCCGGGCTGATCAACCTCGGCGGCGACGGGCAGCTGGTGCTCGGCGGGATCACCGCCGCCGTCACCGGGCTCTACTCGCCGCTGCCCGCGCCCCTCACCGTCGCCGCGGCCCTGCTGGCCGGGATGGCCGCGGGCGCCGGATACGCCGTGCTGGCCGCCCTGTGCGAGAACCACCTCGGGGTTCCGCTGCTGGTCAGCAGCCTGCTGCTCAGCTACCCGGCGATATCGTTCGCCTCCTACCTGGCGCGGTATCCGCTCAAGGAGCCGGGCTCCAGCCTGCCGCAGACCCGGGCGCTGCCGGACGGGGTGGCGCTGCCCGCGTTCGGCGACTCCACGGTCACCCTCGGGCTCGTCCTGGTGGCGATCGCGGCGGCCGCCTACTGGTTCACCGACCGGCGCACCGCCGTCGGCTACGAGATCCGCATGACGGGTCTCAACTCCCGCTTCTCCGCCTACGCGGGTGTGGAACGCCGGGGCCTGACAGTGAAGTTGATGTCGGTCTCCGGGGGTCTCGCCGGACTCGTGGGCGCCATCGGGGTGTTGAGCTTCCCGTACCGCTTCGTGGACGGCTCGCTCACCGCGCCCGGCTACACCTGGACCGGTCTGACGGCGGCGCTGCTGGCCGCCGCGGCTCCGCTGGGCACGGTGATCGCCGCGTTCTTCTTCGCCGTCCTCCAGGTCGGCGGACTGGCGATGGAGCGGACGACCGAGGTGCCGCGCGAGCTGACGCAGGTGCTGCAGGCGATCGTGATCGTGTTCCTGGCGGCCCGGCTGAGCTTCCCGAGCCGGTGGTTCACCCGTCGTTCCCGGGAAAGGGAGGCGGTCTGATGTTCCTCGACTCCGATCTGCTCATGTCGGCGCTGCGCGCCCTCACCCCGATCCTGCTGGCCGCCCTCGGCGGCGCGATCTGCGAACGCGCCGGGGTCTTCAACATCGGCCTCGAAGGCATGATGCTGATGGGCTGCTTCACCTCCGTGGCGACTAGCTGGTTCACCGGCAGCCCCTGGCTCGGCGTCCTGGCGGCGGCCCTCGCGGCGGCCGGGTACGCGCTGATCCTGGCCGTGGGAGCCGTCACCCTGCGCGGGGACGCGGTGGTGCTCGGCATCGCCATGAACCTGCTGGCCGTCGGCCTGACCAGTTTCCTGCTGCGGACGGTCTTCGGCGTGCAGGGCACCTTCGACGATCCGTCGCTCGCCGGGCTGCCGCTGATCGGCGGCTTCACCCCGCTCGCGTATCTCTCCTGGGCGGCGGTCGCGGTCGCCGCGCTGCTGCTGTCCCGGCATGTGTGGGGGCTCAGGCTGCGCGGGGTCGGCGAGGCGCCCGACGCGGCGGCCACGCTCGGCGTGAGCCCGGCGAAGTACCAGTACGGCGCGATCCTGCTGTCAGGCGTGCTGTGCGGGCTCGCGGGCGCCCAACTGGCCCTGGGCAACGTCACGTTGTTCACGGAGAACATGACGGCGGGCCGTGGTTGGATCGCTGTCGTGGCCGTCATGCTGGGCCGAGCCGCGCCGCTGGGCGTGCTGCTCGCCGCGCTGCTGTTCGGGCTCGCCGAGGCGGCCGGGTTCCGTCTCCAGGGGCTCGGCATGCCGCAGCAGGCGACCGACGCCGCGCCGTACGTCGTGACGCTCGGCGCCCTCTTCCTCACGACGGCCCGCCGCCGTCGCCGCCCCCGTCCCACTGGAGCCGTCCGATGACACAGGACCTGCTGCCCGTCACCCGCATACCGCGCACCGGACTCCCGGCGCACGCCGTGGTCGTGGGCGACCCGGCCCGGGCCGCGGCGGTGGCCGCGCTCCTCGACGGCGCCGAGGAGGTGTCGTACCACCGCGAGTACCGGGTGTTCAGCGGAAGCTGGAAGGGCGTGCCGGTCGTGGTCGCCTCGCACGGGGTGGGCGGGCCGGGCGCGATCCTGCTGTTCCAGGAGCTGGCGGACGCGGGCGTGCGCACCGTCCTGCGGTTCGGCACGGCGGGCGCGATGAAGCCGGGCATCGCCGACGGCGACCTGGTCGTCGCGGAGGCGGCCGTCCGCGACGACGGCGTGACCCATCAGCTGCTGCCCCCGGAGTACCCGGCGGTGTCGGCGCCCGAGGCGGTCTTCGCGCTCCTGCGCGCGGCCCGCGAGGCCGACGCCCCGCACCACCGGGGCATCGTGTGGACCCGGGCGGCCTTCCAGCCGGGCCTGCTCCCGCTGTTCTCCTACGACGGCGCCGGGCTCGCCGCGATCGAGATGGAGCTGTCCGCGCTGCTGGTCACGGCCTCGCTGCGCGGTCTGGTCGCGGGCGGCGTGCTGGTGATCGACGGGGCGAACGCCGACGAACTGGTCGACGAGCAGGCCACCGGCGGCTACGACCCGCACCGGGAGGTCGTCGCGGCCGGCGTCGAGCGGGGCGCGGTCGTGGCCCTGGAGGCGCTGCGGCTGCTGGCGGAAGGCGGGCAGGCGTGAGCATCGACCTGCTGGTGCACGGCGGTGACGTGCTGACGGTGGACGCGGCGGGAACGGTCGTGCCGGACGGGGCGGTCGCGGTCCACGAGGGCGAGATCCTCGCCGTGGGGCCGGCCGCCGAGCTGCGCGAGCGCCACACCGCCGCCGAGGAGATCGACGCCGACGGCTGTCTCGTCCTGCCCGGCCTGATCAACACGCACACCCACCTCGCGATGACCCTGCTGCGCGGCCGCGCCGACGACGTCACCCTGCAGGGTTTCCTGGAGCGGGTGCTGAGGTGGGAGGCGGAGCTGCTGGCGCCGAAGAACGTGGCGGCGGCGGTCCGGCTGGCGGTCGCGGAGAGCGTGCGGGCCGGGGTGACCTCGGCGCTGGACATGTACTGGTTCCACGAGGCGGCCGAGCGGGCGGCCCGTGAGGCGGGCTGGCGGCTGCACACCGGGCCCACCTTCATGGACGTGCCCGAACCGCCGGACGGCATCGCGTACGGGGACCGGCTCGCCTGGGCGCGACGGGATCTGGAGGAGCGCGGGACCGCGCGGGACGGGCGCCGCCCGGTCGTCTTCGCGCACTCCGCGTACACCCTCTCCCCCGAGCAGCTCATCGAGGTCTTCGCGCTGGCCCGGGAGTTCGGGGCGCTGGTGCACATCCACGCCGCCGAGAACGCCACCGAGGTCGCCACCGTCGAGGTGCAGCACGGGAAGCGGCCGGTGGAGCTGCTGGACTCGCTCGGGCTGCTCGGCCCCGATGTGCTGCTCGCGCACGCCGTCGACCTCACCGGCCCGGAGATCGCGGCGCTGGCCCGCACGGGCACGGCCGTCGCCCACTGTCCGGTGTCGAACCTGAAGCTGGGCTGCGGGATCGCGCCCGTCCCACGGCTGCTGAGCGCGGGTGTGACGGTGGGGCTGGGCACGGACGGGGCCGTCAGCTCCAACTCGCTGGACGTGCTGGGGGCGGTACGGCAGGCGGCGCTGGTGCACAAGGCAGGCGGCGACCCCACGGCGGTCGGCGCCGAGCAGGCCGTGCGGATGGCGACGATCGAGGGCGCGCGGGCGCTGGGGCTCGCGGAGCGGCTCGGTTCGCTGGAGGCGGGCAAGCGGGCCGACCTGATCGTGCTGGACCTGGACGCACCGCATCTGCGTCCGCGCCACGACCCGTGGTCGACGCTCGCATACGCGGCGCACTCGGCGGACGTGCGGGACACGGTCGTCGACGGACGGGTGCTGATGCGCGACCGTACGCTGACGACGCTCGACGAGCGTGCGGTGATCGCGGATCTGGAAGCAGCCCGCTGATCAGGCCTCATCCGGCCTCAGCCGGCCCCATAATGGCGCTGAGACATCCGATGTATGGGCGTTGAACCGCGAGGCACCACAAGGAACCACGAGGAACCACAGGGAGGCCGGCCATGGCTGTCACCGACGAGGCGATCGAGAAGATCAAGGGCATGATCGTCTCGGGTGCGCTGCGCCCCGGCGACCGGCTCCCCAAGGAGAGCGAGCTGGCCGCCGAGCTGGGCCTGTCCCGCAACTCCCTGCGGGAGGCGGTGCGCGCCCTGTCGCTGATCCGGATCCTGGACGTACGGCAGGGCGACGGCACGTACGTCACCAGCCTCGATCCGCAACTGCTCCTGGAGGCGCTGAGTTTCGTCGTCGACTTCCACCGCGACGACACCGTCCTGGAGTTCCTCGCGGTGCGCCGGATCCTGGAGCCGGCCGCGACGGCGATGGCGGCCCTGCGGATCAGCGAGCAGCAACTGGACGCGTTGGACGCCCAGTTGGACAAGCTCGGTGACGAGCCGTCGGTGGAGGAACTGGTCGCCTGCGACCTGGAGTTCCACCGGGGCATCGTGCAGAGCGCCGGCAACTCGGTGCTGTGCTCGCTGCTGGACGGGCTCTCGGGGCCGACCACCCGGGCCCGGATCTGGCGCGGACTGACGCAGGAGGACGCGGTCTCCGGCACCCTGCGCGAGCACCGGGCGATCCTGGCGGCCCTGCGCGACCGGGACGCGGAGGCGGCGCGGTCGTGGGCGACGGTGCACATCGCGAGCGTCGAGCAGTGGCTCCGGTCCACGCTCTGAGGCCGACGCCCCGGGTCCGATGCTGTGAGTTCGCTGTGGGCCGAGGTCGCGAGACGAGGCCGGTGGGGGGTGTTCGGGGGTGGCGAACGGGGCAGTGATCCGGTCACTCCCCCGTACAAGGGGGCTGCGGGCGCCCCCGCAGAACGCCGTAAGGTTGGGTGGTCAAGCGAGGGCACGTCGGAAGGAGGCGCTGGGTGATCGAGCTCGAGGGGGTTCCCGAGCTGATCGACCCGGTCATGGTGGCCGCGTTCGAGGGCTGGAACGATGCCGGCGACGCCGCCTCCACCGCGGTCGCGCACCTGGAGCGGGAGTGGAAGGGCGAGGTGTTCGCGGCGCTGGACGCCGAGGACTACTACGACTTCCAGGTGAACCGCCCCACGGTGTGGATGGACGCCGGCGTGCGCAAGATCACGTGGCCGACGACAAGGTTGTCGGTCGTCCGGGTCGGCGGCGACAAGCCACGCGACCTGGTGCTCGTACGCGGTATCGAACCGTCGATGCGCTGGCGCTCGTTCTGCAACGAGCTGCTGGGCTTCGCGCACGAGTTGGGCGTGGAGCTGGTGGTCATCCTGGGCGCGCTGCTCGGTGACACCCCGCACACGCGTCCGGTTCCGATCAGCGGCACCACGTCCGACGCGGACCTGGCGCAGCGGATGGACCTGGAGGAGACCAAGTACGAGGGCCCGACGGGCATCGTCGGGGTCCTGCAGGAGGCGTGCACGCACGCGGGCGTGCCGGCGGTCAGCCTCTGGGCGGCCGTCCCGCACTATGTCTCGCAGCCGCCGAACCCGAAGGCGACGCTGGCCCTCCTCAACCGCCTGGAGGACCTGATCGACGTGCGCATCCCGCTGGGCGAGCTGCCCGAGGACGCGCGTGCCTGGCAGGTGGGCGTGGACCAGCTGGCCGCCGAGGACACCGAGGTCGCCGAGTACGTGCAGACGCTGGAGGAGGCCCGGGACACGGCGGAGCTGCCGGAGGCGTCGGGCGAGGCGATCGCCCGCGAGTTCGAGCGCTATCTGCGGCGCCGGGACGGCGGCGGACCGCCCGGGCCCGGGGAGCGCACACGCCCCCCGAAACCGCCGAAAGCGAGCGGCGACACCCCCGACGACAACGATTCGTCGGAGGACTGAAAGGGCCCGAAAACGGCCTGAAAGCACTGAAGAGGGGCGGTGCGCGCCATAGGGCGCGCACCGCCCCTCAAGTCGTACGCGGGCAGGGGATCGGGACCGGACGGCTACAGGGCGACGCCCAGCAGTGCGTCCACCGCCCGCGACACGACGCCCGGGGCGCCGATGTCCGTGCCGCCCCGCTCCTGCTGGAGCGCGGCCCAGCGGTCGACGGCGGCGAGGGCGGCGGGCGCGTCGAGGTCGTTCGCGAGGGCCTCGCGGATCTCGTCGACCAGGGCCTCGGCGGGCGGTCCGTCGGGCCGGGAGACGGCGGCCCGCCAGCGCCCGAGCCGGGCCTCGGCGTCCGTCAGGACCTGGTCGGTCCACTCCCAGTCGGCCCGGTAGTGGTGGGCGAGGAGGGTGAGCCGGATGGCGGCGGGGTCGACGCCGTCCTGGCGCAGCCTCGAGACGAAGACGAGGTTGCCCTTGGACTTGGACATCTTCTCGCCGTCGAGGGCGACCATGCCGGCGTGGACGTACGCCTTGGCCATGGGGAACTCGCCGGTCAGCGCCTGGGCGTGGGAGGCGCCCATCTCGTGGTGCGGGAAGGCGAGGTCGGAGCCGCCGCCCTGGACGTCGAAGCCCATCCCGAGGTGGTCGAGGGCGATGGCGACGCACTCGATGTGCCAGCCGGGCCGGCCGCGGCCGAGCGAGCCGCCGTCCCAGCTGGGCTCGCCCTCGCGGGCGCCCTGCCACAGGATCGGGTCGAGCGGGTTCTTCTTGCCCGGGCGGTCCGGGTCGCCGCCGCGCTCGGCGGACAGCAGCCGCATCGCGGCGGCGTCGAGGTTCGAGACCTTGCCGAAGTTCGGGTCGGACTCGACGGAGAAGTAGGTGTCGCCTTCGAGTTCGTACGCGGCGCCCGCGTCCCGCAGTCGTTCGACGAGCGGGACGATGCCGGGTATCGCCTCGACGGCGCCTATGTAGTGCTGCGGCGGGAGCATCCGCAGGGCCGTCATGTCCTCGCGGAAGAGGGCCGTCTCCTTCTCGGCGAGGGCGACCCAGTCGACGCCGTCGCGTTCGGCCCGCTCCAGCAGCGGGTCGTCGACGTCGGTGACGTTCTGGACGTAGTGGACCTGCCGCTTGGTGTCGAGCCACACGCGCTGAACGAGGTCGAACGCGTTGTAGGTCGCCGCGTGACCCATGTGGGTCGCGTCGTACGGCGTGATGCCGCAGACGTAGATACGGGCGACGGGACCGGGGTCGAGGGAGACGAGGCCGCCGGTCGCGGTGTCGTGGATCCTCAGGTCGCGGCCCTGACCAGGCAGGGCGGGGACCTCGGAAGCGGGCCAGGCATGCATGTCATGAGCCTAACCGGACGGAAGTTACGTATACGAACCGGAGCGGGCCGGATGGCCGGGAAGGCGGTCTTGTGTGATTCCGGCCGGTGTGCGTCCCGGCCGAAGAGGGGCCGGTCAGACCTGGTCGAACCGGGTCGGAACATGCCGGACCGGGTCAGACGGACGTCACACTGCTGTCGGACCGATGCCGGACCGGCCTCAGGCCGATGCCGGACCGGCGTCAGACCGGCGGCCAGGGGATCGCGGGCCACTCTCCGCTCGGCTCCGGGTGCTTCCCGGAGGCCAGCAGTGCGTCGGCACGCGCGCGCGTGGCGTCGAGTTCCACGGGCGTGACCAGCCCGGCCAGGGTGACCGCCAGCCGCTCGCCGGGTTCCAGGGCGCTTCTGAGGGCCTTGAGCGCCTCGACGGCCTCGCCGGTCAGGGGCTCGCCCGCCCAGCCCCACAGGAGCGTGCGCAGCTTGTTCTCGGCGTTGAAGGTGACGCCGTGGTCGATGCCGTAGAGCCGGCCGTCGGCGGTGGGCAGCAGATGGCCGCCCTTGCGGTCGGCGTTGTTGATCACCGCGTCGAGGACGGCGAGCCGGCGCAGCCGTTCGTCGTCAGCGTGCACGAGCAGTGCGGTGCGGCCCTCGCCGACCTCGGCGAACCCGATCGCCTTCCAGCCCGGCGCGGGCTCCTCCGCGTCCACGAGGGCGAGCAGCTCGGCCTCCGGGGCCGTCTCGATCCACAGCTGGCACATGCCCTCGCCGTGCGGCCCCTCCCGCAGCACGGTGGGCGGGACGAGGCCCCAGCCGGTCGCCTCGGAGACCTCGTAGGCGGCGACCTCGCGCTGGGCGAGGGTGCCGTCGGGGAAGTCCCACAGGGGCCTCTCCCCGGCCACCGGCTTGTAGACGCAGGCGGCCTCCCGGCCCTCGTGCGCGACCGTGCAGTACAGGGCGGCGTTCGAGGCGTCGCGGATGCGGCCGCGGACGGTGAGCTCGCCGTGCGCGAGGAGTTCGTACGCTTCGGCGGAGGCCGGGTCGGTGGTCTTCACGCCCCCCGGCGGTATCCGTTCTGGCGCGGACATACATGTCCTTCCGGGTCGAGCGGCAGGCTGCACAGCGGGCACGGCGGCCGGCCCGCGTTGACGACGTCGAGGGCACGCTTGGCGAAGGCTCGCGCCTGCGCGCCGGTGAGCCGGACCCGCAGCATCGGGGGCCCGTTCTCCTCGTCCTGAAGAAGCCTTTCCTCGGCCTCGGCGAGGTCCTCCTCGGAGTCCGCGTCGAGATCCACCAGGGCCTGCGCCTCGACGATCATGCGCTGCTCCTCGCCGTCCCAGGCGAGGGCCATCGTGCCGACGCGGAACTCCTCCTCGATCGGGGTGTCGAGGGGCGCCGTGTCGGTGTTCTCGGCGGGCGACATGGCGGGCACGGAGGCGCTGCCGCCGCTCCGCCGGACGACCTCGTCCAGCAGCTCGTCCATGCGTTCGGCGAGCGCGGCGACCTGGGTCTTCTCCAGGGCCACGCTGGTCACTCGGGAGCCGGCGACGGCCTGGAGGAAGAAGGTACGGCGCCCGGGCAGTCCGACCGTACCGGCCACGAAACGGTCCGGGGGGTCGTAGAGGAACACCTGACGGGACACGTCCTGTCTCCATGGGAATCGTGGGTCATCGTGGGTCGGGAACGCCGGGTGGGAAGCGTCCGTACGGGTACGCGCGCGTACGCGGACCGCTTCACCCTACTGCGGCCGACGATCACGGTGCGCCCGCACCACCCCCGACCGTGGCGTCCCCGGTCGGGGGCTCCTCGCGCGGTGCGAGGGAGGCGAAGTCGCCGGTGTCGCCGAGGCGCACGAGAAAGGGGCGCATCCTGGTGTAGCGGATGGCGGTGACGGAACAGGGTTCGACGGAGATCCGCTGGAACAGGTCGAGATGAAGTCCGAGCGCGTCGGCGACGAGCGACTTGATGATGTCGCCGTGCGAGCACATGAGGTAGACGGCATCGGAGCCGTGGTCGCGCTCCACGCGCGCGTTCCACTCGCGCACCGCCTCGGCGGCGCGGGTCTGCATGGCCCGCATGGACTCGCCGCCGGGGAAGGCGGCCGCGGAGGGGTGCGTCTGCACGACCTCCATCAGGGGCTCGTCCATCAGTTCGGCGAGCTTGCGTCCGGACCAGTCCCCGTAGTGGCACTCCCCGATCCGCTCGTCGGTGTGGACGCGCAGGCCGGGGCGGGCGTCCAGGAGCGGCTGGATCGTCTCCTGGCAGCGTTGCAGGGGGCTCGCGACGACCTCGGCGATCGGCAGCGCGGCGAGCCGTCCGGGCAGCCCGGCTGCCTGGGCGACTCCGCGCTCGTCGAGGGCGACGCCGGGCGTCCAGCCGGCGAGCACTCCGGAGGTGTTGGCGGTCGAACGTCCGTGCCGGACGAGGATCAGGGTGGGCATGCGGCCCAGGGTAGGCGTACGCGCGCGTGCGCAAGCGGCGGAGCGAAGGGAGAATACGCTCCGTGATCGTCGACTGCGGGATCTACCGCGCCGGGCACCGCGCGGAGGGTCCGGAGGACCTGTCCGACGCGCTGGCGCAGGCGCGCTCGTCGGGCGGTTTCGTCTGGATCGGGCTGTACGAGCCCACCGAGCAGGAGTTCGACCGCGTCACCCGGGAGTTCGGGCTGCACCCTCTGGCCGTGGAGGACGCCCTCAACGCCCACCAGCGGCCCAAGCTGGAGGTCTACCACGACTCGCTGTTCATGGTGTTCAAGCCGGTGGTGTACGAGCCCGAGAGCGACGCCGTCTCCTCCGGCGAGGTCATGGTCTTCCTCGGCGACGCCTTCGTGGTCACCGTCCGGCACGGCGAGGGCGCGCCGCTGGCCGCCGTACGGCAGCGGCTGGAGCACGAGCCGCAACTGCTCTCCAAGGGGCCCACGGCGGTGCTGTACGCCATCGGTGACGCCATCGTCGACCACTACCTGGACGTGGTCACCGAGCTCGGGACCGACCTGGAGGAGCTGGAGACGGAGGTGTTCTCCCCGACGGGCGGCGGCTCGCGGCACACCGCCTCGCGGATCTACCGCTTCAAACGGCAGCTCCTGGAGTTCCGCCGGGCCTCCGTGCCGCTGGAGCCGCCGCTCACCCGGCTCGGCGACACCGGGGGGTTCGCCCCGGACGTGCCCTTCGTGAACGACAGGGCGCGGCCCTTCTTCCGGGACGTCAGCGACCACCTCACGCGCGTGAACGAGTCCGTGGAGGGGCTGGACCGGCTGGTCTCCGACATCCTCTCCGCCCACCTCGCGCAGATGAGCGTCCGGCAGAACGACGACATGCGCAAGATCTCCGCCTGGGCGGCCATGGCCGCGGTCCCCACGATGATCGCGGGGATCTACGGCATGAACTTCGACCACATGCCGGAGCTGCACTGGCTGTGGTCCTACCCGGCGGTGATCGCGCTCCTGGCGGTGCTGGAGGTCCTGCTGTACCGGCTGTTCAAGCGGCGCGGCTGGCTGTGAGGCCGCGGCCCGCCCGGTCCGTGGCGAACCGGGCTCAGGCGAACTCGGGGGCGGCGGTCACCGGGCCGCCGAGCGCGTCGCGGCGCTCGGGCATCTCCAGGGACACCATCCGCCGCCAGCCCGCGACCCGCTCCCACGCGTACACGGCGTGGATGCCGGCCGCGAGGACGGCCGACCTGGGCTTCGACCAGCCGAGGATGCGGCCCATGTTCGCCATCACGGCGAGGCTGACGTCCCGGTAGATCCGGATCTCGGCGAGCGCGCACGCGCGCAGGGTGCGCTGGATGGCGCGGCCGTGCCCCGCGCGGGCGAAGCGCAGCAGTTCCTCGTGGCAGTAGGCGAGGTGGTTGTCCTCGTCGTTCGAGATCATCTTCACCGCGCGGCCGATGTCGGGGTGGTCGGCGAAGTGCTTGCGCAGCAGGTCCATCTGCTCGGAGGCCCGCTGTTCGGTGACCCGGCTGTGGGCGAGGTAGGTGACGACGTCCTGCACGGTCAGCGGCTCCTCGGTCCTGAGCCGGTCGTGCGCGAGGCCGATGCCGCCGCGCTCCAGGAGCATCGTGTAGTCGGTGTCGGGCGGGACGGCCACGGGTTCGAGGCCGCGTTTGCGCATCAGCGCGTTGAAGATCCGGCCGTGCTTGTCCTCGTCGGCGCCATGACGGGTGATCTTGGGAGCGAGGGCGCGTTCGCTCTGCGGGACGAGTGCGGCGATCCGGGCGTTCTCCCAGCCGCCCTGCGACTCACCGCCCGCGGCGATGGAGCAGAAGAGCGCGAAGGACTCGTCGTCGTCGATGATCTCCTGGAACAGACTCTTGGCCGAAAGCATCGTGGGCCACCTCTCCGCATTGCGCAGGATTCCGCAGCATTCCGCAAGGAACGAGTCAAATGCGGCACAGGAGGCACTGCAACAGGTGTGTCGGACAACTCCGCCAAAAGAGGGATGCGAGGAGTCGACGCCCAGGCGTAACCACGCGCCGCGCGGCGCGTTGTTAACCGTGACGGCCGTGGCGGGGAAGACCCCCGAGCCCCCACCACGGCCGCTGAAATCCCCCTCTTCCCTCCCCCGGACTACGCCAGTCCGGCGAGCTCCAGGGCCTGGGTGCCCGCGCGCAGCGAGGCGAGGCGCTCGTCCAGGGTGAAGCCCGCGGGGGCCAGGGTGAGGGTGGTGACGCCGGCCGCCGCGTAGGCCTTCATCCGGTCGGCGATCCGCTCCACCGAGCCCAGCAGCGTGGTCCGGTCGATCAGCTCGTGCGGGATCGCGGCCGCGGCGCCCTGCTTGTCGCCGGACAGGTACTTGTCCTGGATCTCGTCGGCCGCGGCCTCGTAGCCCATGCGCCGGGCGAGCTGGTTGTAGAAGTTCTGCTTGCGGCTGCCCATGCCGCCGACGTACAGCGCGGTGTACGGGCGGAAGGTGTCGGCGAGTCGCTCGACGTCCTTGTCGTCGCCGACCGCCAGGGGCAGCGTCGGACAGACGTCGAAGCCCTCCATGGTCTTGCCGGCCTTCTCGCGTCCGGCCCGCAGATGCTTGATCGCGGTGTCCTCGAGGTGGTCGGCGGACGGGAAGATGAGCAGCGCGCCGTCGGCGATCTCGCCGGTCTGCTCCAGGTTCTTCGGGCCGATCGCGGCGATGTACAGCGGGATGTGCTCGCGCTCGGGGTGCACGGTCAGCTTGATCGGCTTGCCCGGTCCGCCCGGCAGCGGCAGCGTCCAGTGCTCGCCCTCGTACGACAGCCGCTCCCGTGTCATCGCCTTGCGGACGATCTCGACGTACTCGCGCGTGCGGGACAGCGGCTTGTCGAACTTGACGCCGTACCAGCCCTCGGAGACCTGGGGGCCGGAGACGCCGAGGCCGAGGCGGAACCGGCCGCCGGAGAGGGAGTCGAGGGTGGCGGCGGTCATCGCGGTCATCGCGGGCTGGCGCGCCGGGATCTGGAAGATGGCCGAGCCGACGTCGATGCGCTCGGTCTGCGCGGCGACCCAGGTGAGGACGGTGGCCGCGTCCGATCCGTAGGCCTCGGCGGCCCAGCAGACGGCATACCCGAGGCGGTCGGCCTCCTGGGCGACGGCGAGGTTGTCGCCGTCCATTCCGGCACCCCAGTAGCCGAGGTTGATACCGAGCTGCATGGCCGATTCCCCTTACTGATCAGTAACGACGCTGTTGCGGAGACCTTAGCGCGGGGGCGGGCGACCGGGGAGGGCGGTGTGGCGAGGGTCGCGCGGATCGGAGGCGGGAGCCACGCTGATCGGATCCGAGGGGCGCGGCCTGCGGAAGTCGGCTTCCCGTTCCGGAGATTCGGTTATCCACAGGCAACCCACCGCCCAGTTATGGCCAGTAATCTCGGCGTCCATGGAGCAGAGGCATCTCGGCCGCACCGGCCTGCGTGTGTCCCGCATCGGGCTCGGCACCCTGACCTGGGGCCGTGACACCGACGAGCACGACGCCGCGGACGTCATGAAGACGTTCTGGGAGGCGGGCGGGACCCTCGTCGACACGGCGGACGTGTACGGCGACGGGGATGCCGAGTACCTGCTCGGGCGGCTGATAGAGGGCCTGGTGCCGCGCCGGGACCTGATCATCTCGACGAAGGCCGGCAGTGTGCCCGACCCGGACCGCCGCTTCGACGGCTCGCGGGGTCACCTCCTCGCCGCCCTCGACGCCTCGCTCGCCCGGCTCGGCACGGACTACGTCGACGTCTGGCAGGTGCACGCCTTCGACCCGGACACCCCGCTGGAAGAGACGCTCCAGGCTCTCGACATCGCTGTCGCGAGCGGTCGGGCCCGGTACGCCGGGGTCTCCAACTTCTGCGGCTGGCAGCTCGCCAAGGCGGCCACCTGGCAGCTCGCCGCACCGGGCGCCCGGACACGGCTCGCGGCGACGCAGATGGAGTACTCACTGCTCCAGCGCGGCATCGAGCGCGAGGTACTGCCGGCCGCGCTGGATCTGGGCATCGGCCTGCTGCCCTCGTCCCCGCTGGGCCGCGGCGTCCTCACCGGCAAGTACCGGGGCGACGCCCTGCCGCCCGACTCGCGCGGCGCATCGGAGCACTTCGCGCGCTTCGTCGAGCCCTATCTGGACGACACCGCGAGCCGCATCGTGGACGCCGTGTCGACGGCCGCCGACGGACTGGCGGTGACCCCGCTGCAGATCGCCCTCGCATGGGTCCGCGACCGGCCGGGCGTGGCCGCACCGATCGTCGGCGCGCGCAACTCGCAGCAGCTCACGGCGGCGTTGTCAGTGGAGGCGCTTAGTCTTCCTGACGAGATCTGCCGGGCCCTCGACGATGTGTCGGCGCCCGTGCACCGCTATCCCGATCACGACTGGAGCACGCTGTGAGCACGGAGCCGGATCCCCCGGAGAGCACGGACCACGCCGGGCCGGCGGAACCGGACGCCCCCGGGGAACCCGGAACGCCCGACGACACGGAGACGGCGGAGCCGGGGACGACCGCGGAAGCCCCGGAGGCCGAGGCCGACGACAGCACGCCGACGACCGACGAGGCCGGTGCCGGAAAGGCCGACGGCGGGAAGGCCGGTGACGGGGAGACCGCCGCGCAGGTCTCCGAGGCGCAGGCCGAGCTCGCCGCGCAGAAGCTCGAGCGGGAGCGGATCGAGCGACGCAAGGCCGAGAAGGCGGCGCCCATCGCCGCCGGGGCCAAGCTCAGCGGGAAGGCCGCCGACCTGCTGGCCGCCGTGCGCGCCGTGGAGGGCGGTGCGAAGCCCCCGGCCGCCGTGTTCGGCGAGCCGGAACCCGCCCCGCGCCGCCCCGCCCCGGAGCCCGCACCGCGTCCGCAGCCGGTGGCCGCCCAGACGGCGGCGCCCGCGGCGGACACCGTGGAGGGCGTCCGGCGCGTGCTGGCCGACGGCGGCGCCCCCGAGGCGCTCGCGGCGCAGGCCGCCGCCGCCCTCGGCGAGGGCGCCGAGGACGTGCTGCGCGAGGACCCGTGGCACCTGCTGCGCGTCCCCGGTGTGCGGCCCGAGCAGGCCGACGGCTTCGCTCGGGCGCTGCTCGGCCCGGAGTGCGCCCCCGACGACGAGCGGCGCGGGCGCGCGGTGACGGTCTGGCTGCTGGAGCAGGCCGCCCTGGCCGGGCACACCGCCCTGGAGCTGCCCACGCTCACCGCCGCCCTTGTCCGGCAGTCCGTGCCGGACGCGGAGGCGGCCGTGCAGAGCACGCTGGCCGAGGGCGAGGCCCTCGTCTTCCAGGACGCCCTGGACGCGCCGGCGGCCGGACAGCCGGTGGCGGAAGGCGAACAGGCTGAGGAGGGCGAGGAGGGCGAGGCGGCCCGGCCGGTGCGGGTCCTGGCCGGTCTGGAGCGGTACGCGCTCGCGGAGGAGAGTCTCGCCGACGCGCTGGCCCGTGTGGTCAACTCCCTGGCCAAGGAGGCCTCCGCGCCCTGGGAGTCGGTCACCGCAGCCGCGTCCGGCAGCGCGGCCGAGCTGATCCGCGCGGTCGCCGGGCACGGTCTGGTGCTGCACACCGGCGGCGAGGCCGCCCGCGCCGAACCGGCGGCCCTGCTCACCGCCGCCCGCGCCCTGGGCCTGCGCGCCGTCGCGGCCTGCCATACCCCGGACGGACAGCGCCGGTTCGCGGCCCTGCTGAACGGGGAGGACGGGGCGGACGGCACCGTCGTGACCGTCCCCGGTCTGCTCTCCGGCGCCGAGGGCCCCGGACGCGACGGCGACGGAGCCTTCGCCCTGGACCTGCTGATCCTGCTGGACGCGCCGCAACTGGACGTGGAGAGCGCCGCGATGCTGGCGGAGTCGCTGCCGGACGGGGCGCGGCTGGTGCTCAGCGGGGATCCGGCGGTGCTGTGGTCGGCCGGCCCGGGCCGGGTCTTCGCCGACCTGCTCGCGGCGCGCGTGTGCCCGCAGGTCGCCTCGCGCACACCCGACCCGGGGCCGATCGGCGAGCTGGTGTCCGGCGTCGGCATCGGCGAGCTGAACCAGGTCGACGCGCCCGGCAAGGAGATCGTGATCGTGCCGGTGCGGGACGCGGGCGAGGCGGTGCACCGGACCGTGCAACTGGTCGCCGACTCGGTGCCGCGGGCCTTCGGGATCACGCCCGAGGAGGCCGTGGTGATCACCCCGGGGCACGGTGGCGCGGCCGGCACGCGCGCGCTGAACGCGGCGCTGAAGGAACGGCTCAATCCGGGCCCGGGCCGCTTCGGCGGCTTCGACCCCGGCGACCGGGTCGCCTACTCCCCCGTGCCGGGCCGCACGGTGCCGGGCCGGGTGGTGACGGCCGACGCGGACGGGCTGCATCTGTCGTGCGAGGGGGCCTCCGTGGTCGTCCCGAGGGAGCGGGTGGAGCAGGCCGTACGGCACGGATGGGCGCTGACCGCGCACCAGGCGGTGGGCAGTCGGTGGCCCGCGGCGGTCGTGGTGCTGCCCGGGGACGCCGGGCAGGCCCTCTCCCGCCCCTGGGTGTACACGGCGTTCGGCCGCGCGGAGCGCCATCTGTCCGTGGTGCACGGTGTCGAGCAGGCCCTGCCGAGAGCCGTCGCCGAGGTCCCGGCGAAGCCCCGCACGACCCGGCTGCCGCTGCTGCTGCGCGCCCAGGTCCCGGCCGCGGAGTAGCGCGAACGGCGGTGGCCGCGAAGGGTCTCCCTTCGCGGCCACCGCCGTCATGACGTCTCGGAAGCCGCCCGCCACCGCCTACCGGGCCACCGGCGGGCGGCTAACGGTCGGCGTCCAGCGGCTCCAGTTCCTCGTCCTCGATGTCGTCCACCATGTCCTCGCCGTCCTCACCGTCGTCGCCGTCGTCGTCGAGCTCGTCGAAGACCGAGCTCACGTCGAAGCGGCAGACCACCCGGCCCGGGTCGGCCTGGTCGAACGGCGTCTCCAGCCACTCGCCCGGCTCGGCCGGTTCCTCGGCGGCCAGCACCCACAGGGTGGAGTCGCCCTCCTCCAGGCCGAACTCCTTGTGCCGGGAGGCGATCTCGTCGGCCTCGAACTCGCCGAAGAGGATGCCCAGCGCACCGTGCACGGTGCCCGCGACCTCCGCGCCCGCTCCGTCGTCGTCCGCCGCCTCCACCCGCTGGGCCTGCGCCATCAGCCGCTGCGGCTCCGCGACGGCGTAGTCGCGGCGGATCAGCACGCTCAGCGCGTTCGGCTCCTCGGGGCCCTCGTACGGCGGCAGGGAGTCCTCCGCGCCGGGGATCTCGAAGGGCGTGACCTCGTCGTAGCGGTCGTAGAGCAGTTCGTCGTAGACCTCGGCGGCCGCGGCCAGCTCGTTGAACGCCTCGTATACGGTCGGGTCGTCCTCTCCCGTCCTGCGTTCGACCGCCGCCAGGTGGCGGTCGAGCGCGGTCTTGACCGCCTCGGCGGCGGCTCGTACCTCGGCAGCGGTGGGCTGCGCAGCATCAGACATAGTGCAGACGCTATCCGTACCGGGCCCCAGCCCGCACAATAGATGCGATGCCGGAATACGAATTTGTCGACGTCTACGTACCGCGCGGGGTCTCCCGCAAGGAGGCGACACGACTGCTGACCGACCATGCCGAGTACGGACACTGGGAGTTGGACCGCCTGAGTCTGCTGCGTGACGGCAGCCGCAGGGTGCGGTTGCGCCGGCGCATCATCCGCCAGGTGCGTGCCACGTGGTGAGATGAGACGAAGAACGGAGCGGGCCCCGCCGAGGCGGGGCCCGCTCCGTCGTGTGCGGCGCCCTGTGGAGTTACGCGGCGGCGCGCGCCTTGCGGTAGATCAGCGCGCCCGCGAGCAGCGCACCCGCGCCGGCCGGCAGGGCGAAGCCGATCGGCAGTTCGCTTCCGGTCTGCGCGAGCTGCGGGGCGTGGGCCGGGGACCCGTGGACGGAGGAGGCGCCGGCCGGCGTCACCTGATCCGGGGTGGACGGCACGCCCTCGGGTCCGGACGGGCTGGACGGGTTGGACTGACCGTGCTCGCCCGGCTTGCCGGGGCCCTGGTTCCCGGGCTCGCCCGGCGTCTCGTGGCCATGGGACGGCGGCGTGTGCGCGCCGGAACCGCTGTCGTTCGCGCAGTCGTTGCCCATCGACGGGTTGAGGATCCCGACGACGTCGACGCTGTTGCCGCACACGTTCACCGGCACGTCGACGGGGACCTGGACCTGGTTGCCGGAGCCGACACCGGGCGATCCGCCGGTGTGCCCGCCCGCATGCGCGCCTCCGGAGCCCCCGTGTGCCCCGGAGCCGCCATGACCGCCGCCGTGGTGACCGCCGTGGTTGCCGCCCTGGCTGCCACCGTGGTTGCCGCCGTGGTTCCCGGCATGGCCGCCACCGCCGCCCTTGTGGTCGCCGTATCCGCCCGACGACGCCCCGCCCCCCTTGTTGGCGCAGGAGTTGCCGAAGCTCGGGTTGAGCGCCCCGACGACGTCGACGGTGTTGCCGCAGACGTTCACGGGGACGTTGACCGGCGCCTGCACCGAGTTGCCCGACAGGACGCCGGGCGAGTCGGTGGCGAACCCGTTCGCGGCGGAGTCGGCGTGGGCGTAGCCGCCTGCGGCGGCGATCACCCCCGTCGCCGCCGCCACGGTCATGAGGCTTTTGCGGGTGACCTGTCGCATTGCTGAATCCCTGCTCTCAAATCTCTTCCGGGAAAAAGACCGGTCGGCCCCGGAGCGCATGGCGTGCGCTCCGGGGCCGACGGCGAAAGACGACCCCTCAGCGGGTCGACGTCACTTGTTGATGCAGGTGTTGCCGAAGGCGGGGTTCAGCAGCCCGATCACCGAGATCGTGTTGCCGCAGACGTTCACCGGGATGTTCACGGGAACCTGAATCACGTTGCCGGACGCAACACCCGGGGAGTGCACCGCGGCACCCTGGGCACCGGCGTCGGCGACGGCCAGGCCCGCTCCCGCGAGAACCAGCCCACCAGTGGCAGCCGCAGCAGCGACGACCTTCTTGATCATTATTCCTCCTTGTTGGCAAAGCGACCCCAAGCAGCGGATCGCATCACCAGTAACGAGGCGGAATTAATGGGGCTACGCGCTTATCGGCGCATTCACTCTTCCCAGTCGCGCCCGTACAGGCGGCCGAATTCAGGACGCGTCGATGAAGCGGTCGAGCACGCGCACCCCGAACTGGAGCCCGTCCACCGGGACCCGCTCGTCGACGCCGTGGAACATCCCGGCGAAGTCCAGCTCCGGCGGCAGCTTCAGCGGGGCGAAGCCGAAGCCGCGGATGCCGAGGTCGTCGAAGGACTTGGCGTCGGTGCCGCCGGAGAGCATGTAGGGGATGGCCTTCGCGGTCGGGTCCTCGGCGAGCAGCGCGGACTGCATCGCCTCGACCAGCGCCCCGTCGAAGGACGTCTCCAGCGCCTTGTCGGAGTGCACGTCCTCGCGGCGCACCTTCGGGCCGAGGATCCGGTCGAGGTCGGCGAGGAACTCCTCCTCGTGCCCGGGCAGGAACCGTCCGTCGACGTGTGCCGTGGCCTCGCCCGGGATGACGTTGACCTTGTAGCCGGCGCCCAGCTGGGTCGGGTTGGCGGTGTTGCTCAGGGTCGCGCCGATCAGCTTGGCGATGCCGCCGAGCCGGGCGAGCGTCGACTGCATGTCCTCGGGGTCCAGCTCGATGCCGAGGGCGTCGCCGAGCTCGTCGAGGAAGGCGCGGGTCGTCTTGGTCACCCGCACCGGGAAGGTGTGCCGGCCGAGCCGCGCGACGGCCTCGGACAGCTCGGTGATCGCGTTGTCCCGGTGGATCATCGAGCCGTGCCCGGCGGTGCCCGCGACGGTCAGCTTCATCCAGTGCATGCCCTTCTCGGCCGCCTGGATGAGGTAGAGCCGCCGCTCCTCGCTCACGGTGAAGGAGAACCCGCCGACCTCGCTGATCGCCTCGGTGACGCCGTCGAACAGGTCGGGGTGGTTGTTCACGAGGTGCCGGGCGCCGTACAGGCCGCCGGCCTCCTCGTCGGCGAGGAACGCGAGGACGATGTCGCGCGGCGGCTTGCGCCCGGAGCGCAGCCGGTCGCGGACGACGGCCAGCGTCATCGCGTCCATGTCCTTCATGTCGACCGCGCCGCGGCCCCACACGCAGCCGTCCGCGACCTCGCCGGAGAAGGGGTGGTGGGTCCAGTCGACCGCGTTGGCCGGTACGACGTCGAGGTGGCCGTGGATGAGCAGCGCGGGCCTGGACGGGTCCTCGCCCTCGATGCGGGCCACGGTGGAGGCGCGGCCCGGGTGCGACTCGAAGATCTTCGACTCGAGCCCGACCTCGTCGAGCTTCTCGGCGACCCACTCGGCCGCCTTGCGCTCGCCCGGTCCCGAGTGGTCGCCGTAGTTGCTGGTGTCGATCCGGATCAGCTCGCGGCAGAGGTCCACGACCTCGTCCTCGCCGGTGACGCCCCTGGCCGTGTCGTCCGTCGCGCTCACTGAAGGTTCCTCCCGCTGTCACTGCTGGTGGGTCTCGCTCATCCTCCCTCTCCCCCGGGCCGAGGCCCAAGACCGGTGCCCGCCCGTCACACGCCGTTAACGCGGGGCGCGCTCCCGGGACGGCCGCCCGTGATCGGGCACTCCGGAAAGCCTGGTAATGTTTACGACGTCGCCGCGGGGGAAACCCCGCACGGCACACACCCTGTCCGGGTGGCGGAATGGCAGACGCGCTAGCTTGAGGTGCTAGTGCCCTTTATCGGGCGTGGGGGTTCAAGTCCCCCCTCGGACACTGAATGTATCCGCTTGTGCGGGTCGAGCCTATGCTCGGCCCGCACAAGCTTTTTTGCGTGCGGGCCGGTCAGGGCCGCAGCCTCTTGATCATCGCTTCGGCCAGGTCGAGCAGTTCGGCGGTCGTGGTCGTCGTCTGCTGGAGGTCGATCAGCACCTCGTCCGCGCCCGCTTCGGCCGTGCTGAGGAGGTAGTCGGTGATCTGGGCGACCGTTCCCCGGTTCGGCACCTCCTCCGACGGGGCCTCGTCGGCGGTCACCGTCGGGTTGACCCGTAGGACCATGCGCAGCCCGGACGCGTCGCGGCCGGCGGCCTCGGCGGCCAGCCGGACGGTGTTCCACATCGCGGTCAGATAGGGGACCGGCAGCCCCACCGCGAGCCAGCCGTCGGCGCGGCGGCCGATCCGTTCCAGGGCGGCGGGGGAGAAACCGCCCAGGAGGAGCGGCGGGCGCGGACTCTGCACCGGCTTGGGACCGATGTGCGAGGCGGGGATCGTCCAGCGTTCGCCGTCGTGCCGGACGCTCTCCTCGGTCCAGACGGCCTCCGCCACGTCGAGCCACTCCTCCAGGCGGCCCCCGCGGTTCTCCCACGGCACGTCGACGGCCCGGTACTCGTCGCGCAGCCAGCCGAGTCCGATGCCCACGTCCAGTCGTCCGTGGCTGATCACGTCCAGCGTGGTGAGGGTCCGGGCGAGGAGGACCGGAGCGTGCCACAGGGCGTTGAGGGTGCTGGTGCCGAGCCGGACGCGGTGGGTCGCGCCGGCGGCCAGGGTGAGGACGGTGAGCGGATCGAGGAAGGTGCGGTACTCCGCGGGCATGGTCCCGTCCCCGCCGGGGTACGGGTCGCTCGGCTCGTGCGGGGTGAGGATGCGGTCGGCAGCCCACAGGCTGTCGAAGCCGAGCCCCTCGGCGGCCCGGGCCACCTCCACGATCGCCTCGGGCGTCGCGAACAAGCCGTACTGCGGTACGGCGATGCCTATGCGCATCTCGGAAACTCCTTGCATCGGAAACTTCTTGCAGTGGGAAGGGCGGATCGGGTGGATCAGATCTCGGCCGCTGCGGACACGGCAGCGATCCGCGGTGCGGGAACCTCGTCGCCGAGGGCGGACAGCCTGGTGCGGATCTCCCGGGCCGCCGTCGGGTCGGTCCGGGCCAGGAACCGCAGCGCGCGCTCCCAGACCGTCCGGGCCGATCCGGAGTCGCCGGTGGCGAGGTAGGTGTCGCCGAGCCGGCACAGCGTCCCGGCCTCGCTGAACGTGTCGCCGACCTCGCGGTAGAGCCGGAGCGCGCACTGGTAGGCGGCGAGTGCCCGCGCGTGTTCGCCGAGGCGGTGGCGGGCGATGCCGAGGCTGTCCCAGGCGCCGGCCTCGGCATACCGGGTGCCGTCGAGTCCGGCGAGGCCGGTCAGGGACTCCTCGAAGTAGGCGGCGGCCCTGCGGTGTTCGCCCCGCGACAGATGGGTCCGGCCGAGGGCGTGCAGCGCGCTGGTCTGCGCGACCCCGTCGTCGAGGGCCCGGTAGAGGGCGAGCGCCCGGCCGGCCGCGTCGAGGGCTCCGTCGTGGTCGCCGAGCCGGTCGAGCAGCCAGCCGTGGCTGCGGTGGGCGTGGGCGAGGCCGAGCCGGTCGCCGAGTTCGGCGAACAGGTCGAGGGAGTGCCGGACGTGGGTCCGGGCCTCGTCGTGACGCTCCAGGCGGGCCGAGGCACGGGCCAGGCCGCGGTGCAGATGGGCCTGTGCGGTGCGGTGGCCGTCGCGGACGGCCGCCTCGAGACCGGCGCACTGGAGTGCGGCGGAGTCGTGCCAGTGGCCCTGCCGGTCCATGAACCGTTCCAGGGCCCAGGCCAGGCCCCAGACATGGGCGTCGTCCCGGCGCGTCGCCGCCCGTTCGGCGACGGCGCGCAGCACCTGTGACTCGGCCGTGTACCAGCGCAGCGCCTGCGCGTCGTCGGCGAAGGACTCGGGACGCGCCCCAGGGGCGGCCGCGGGCAGCGGATGGAGCCGCCAGAAGGGCGAGTAGACGTGGCCGGCGGCGTGCGCGGAGTGCAGGTAGTGGTCGAGGAGACGGCGCAGGACGGCTTCCCGCTCGTCCGCGCCGTCCTGCTCGACGGCGCGTTCGGTCGCGTAGGTGCGCAGCAGGTCGTGGCAGACGTACCGGCCGGGTGCGTGCTCGGTGAGCAGATGGGACCGGGTGAGCTCGGCCAGCAGGCCTCGGACCTCGTCCGGGTCGTCGCCGGTGGCGGCCGCCGCGGCGGGCAGCGTGGCGTCCGGGCCCGGGTGCAGGGACAGCAGGCGCAGCAGCCGTGCCGCGCCGGGGCTCAGCGCCCGGTACGACCAGGAGAACACCGCCCGTACGTCGCCGGCCGGGTCCGCGTCGGTGAACGCGTCGAGGCTGCCGTGGGTCGTGCGCAGTTCGTCGGCGATGGCGGCGAGCGGGAAGTCCGGATGGGCGGCGGCCCGGGTGGCGACGACGGCCAGGGCGAGCGGGAGCCCGGCGCACCGGGCGACGATCTCGTCGACGGCGGCCGGTTCGGCCAGGACGCGGTCGGCGCCGAGGCGGCGGGTCAGGGACTCGCGGGCCTCGGCGTCCGGCAGCCGGTCCAGGGTCAGGGGGCGGGCGGCCTCGGCGGTGACCAGGCCGAGGAGGCGGTCGCGGCTGGTGACGACGACCAGACAGCCGGGGCTGCCCGGGAGCAGCGGGCGCACCTGTTCGGCGTCCCGGGCGTTGTCGAGGACGATCAGGACCCGGCGCCCGGCCAGCAGGCTGCGGTAGAGCCCGGTCTGGGCGTCCGGCTCGGCCGGTATGCGCTGCGGGGGCACCCCGAGGGCCTCGATGAATCCGCGCAGGGCCTGCCCCGGATCCGTCACGGCGCCGCTGGGGTCGAAGCCGCGCAGGTTCAGGAACAGCTGTCCGTCCGGGAAGCGGTGGGCGATCCGGTGCGCCCAGCGCACGGCCAGCGTGGTCTTGCCGATTCCGCCCATCCCGCTGATCACGGCGATCCGCATCCCCGGCGTCTCGGTCGTCGACGTCTGTGCCACCCGGGCGAGTTCGGCCCGTCGGCCCGCGAAGGCGGGCAGGTCGGCGGGGAGTTGGGCGGGGCGTACGAAGGGATCGGGGGGTTCGGTCGCCGGGGCCGCCGTGCGCTGCCGCGACGGCAGCGTCCGCCCCGGCCCGTCGGGCACCACGAACAGCCGGGCGGCCCCGGTACGACCCCGCGGGGACGGCTCGACGGGCTCCGTCCGTCCGGGCGTCGTGAGGGCGGACGTCGTGGGGGCGGACGTCGTGGGGGCGGGCGTGCCCTCGCGCAGGACGTCGCGTTGGGCGGCGCGCAGTTCGGCGCCGGGCTCGACGCCCAGTTCGGCCACGAGCCCGGCGCGTATCCGCTGCCAGGTGTCGAGCGCTTCGGCCCGCTGCCCGGTGGCCGCCAGGACGCGCACGAGGCGGGCCTGGAGCTGTTCGTCGAGCGGATGCTCGGCGGCGGCGCGGTGCAGGGCGGCGAGCAGACGTCCGGCCGAGCCCGCCGCCAGCAGCACGTCGGCGGCCTCCTTCACCACCGCGAGGTGCTCGCGCTCCAGCGCGTTGAAGGCGGGGTGGGACCGCGCCTCCACCGGGACGCCGGTGGCGACCGCCCCGGTGCGCAGGCTCAGTGCCTCGACGTAGAGCGGCACGGCGGATTCGGCCGAGCCCGCGGAGCCGCCGCGCGCCCGCTCGGCCTCCCTCGCCCGCTGCGTCAACTCCCGGAAGCGCAGTACGTCCAGGGTCTCGGGCGACGCGTTCAGCCGGTAGCCGCCCGCGTCCCTGACGAGCCACCTGCCGGGGGCCCGCAGCGGCAGCCCCGGCTCCAGCAGCCGGCGCAGCACTCCGATGTGCCGGTACACGGCGTTCGTCGGCGAGCCCGGCGGCGTCTCTCCCCAGAGTGCCTGCTGCATCTCCTCCATGGGCACGGGCCGCCCCGCGTGCGCCATCAGCAGGGCCAGCAGGAGGCGTTGCTGGGCCGCCCCCAGCCGTATCTCCCCGTCGCCCTGCCAGACCCGCACCGCCCCCATGACCGCGAACCGCATCGTCACCGTTGTCCCTGTGTGCCCTGTGTGTACGTCGTCCCCGTGTGCCGCCCGTCTTCGCTCAGGCGGTCGGCAGCCCGTCGATCCAGCCCAGTACCAGCGCGTTGAACTCGGCCGGACGCTCCTGGAACAGCCAGTGGCCGACCCCTTCGAGCACCACGGACGCGCTGTGCGGATGCCGGGTCAGGGACTCCTCCCAGTCCCCGTCGATCCCCTTGGCCTTCAGGGAGTCGGCGGCCGACAGCGACAGCACCGGGCAGGTGCGGCGCGACAGGTACGCCTCGACGCCCGGCCGCACGGTCAGCGGGGTGGCCGCCTCGTCGAACAGGCCGTGGAAGACGTCCCGTACGGTCATCGGGTCCATGGCCAGGACCCGCCTGCGGTGCTGGACGCGCAGGGCCTCCGCCTCGGGTCCGGCCTCGGCGGTGTTCTCCAGTCCGCCGAGGACCGCCGCGGCGGTCCCGACCGGGTCCGGGACCCGGAAGGCGGCGGCGAGCTGCGGCGCGAACTCCGCCTCGAATCCGTACGCGGGGTCGACCGCGACCACGGCCCGCACGAGGGACGGATACTCGACCGCGAGGACCGAGGCGACGAGCGCGCCCAGCGAGTGCCCCACGACGACGACCGGCCCGGCGTCCACGCTGTCCAGCAGTTCCGCCAGGTCGGACGCGAAGTCGCGGGGGCGCTGTCCGCCCGTCAGCCCGGAGGACCGGCCATGGCCGCGCAGGTCCGGCGCGATCACCCGGTGCCGCGCGGAGAACGCCCCGATCTGCGCCGACCAGTCGTGCGAGTCACAGGTCGCGCCGTGCACGAGCAGCACCGTCTCGCCCGCGCGGTCCGCGGCGGGCCCCTCGTCGGTGTGGAACAGCCGGTTGCCGTTGATCATGTTGTACGTCACTGAAAAGTGCTCCTTGCTCCTCGGCGGCTCATGGACTCTCCTGGCCGCTCGGAGGTGGCGGGAGCGTAGGCAGGGCGCAGTGGACGAAGTGTGCCTGGCTTGTGAACGGGGCTGTGACCAGGGCGGCAGTCGGGGGCGGGGGCTGATGGCGCTCGATCTTCCGTCGCACCTCGGCCGCCGCGACGGGGTCGAAGTCCTGGAAGGCGTCCCGGGCCCGCTGCCAGGCGCCGAGCGCGTCCCCGGGCCGGCCGGCCGCGAGCCGGGCGTCGCCGAGCCGGTCGAGCACACAGGCCTCGTTGTAGAGGTCGCCGACCTCCCGGAACAGGTCGAGTGCGCGCCGGTAGCAGGTCACCGACCGCTCGTGCCGGCCGAGTTGGCCGTGGACGTGGCCGAGGGCGTCCCAGGTGTATCCCTCGGCGAGGCGGATGCCGAGTTCCTGGAACAGGGCGAGCCCGCGGTGCGCGAGGGTGAGCGCGCGCCGGCCGTCGCCCAGGCAGGCCTGTCCCCAGGCCGTCGCGACGAGGACGTCGGCCTGTCCCCTGCGCAGGCCCGACGCCTCGTACAGGCCGAGGGCGGGCGCGAGTTCGTCGAGGGCTTCGGCGTGCCGGCCCTGGCGGGTCCGCAGGGCCCACAGGGCGAGATGGGACTGGGCCCGCTGGTTGACGTCCCGGGCCGACTCGTCGAGCGAGGCCCGCAGATGGTCGAGGGCCTCGTCCTCGAGCCGCAGCATCATGCAGGCGCGGCCGAGCGCGCGGTGGGTCTGGGCGAGGGCGACGGGGTCGTCGAGGCGCCGGGCGGCCGCCAGGGCGGTGCGTTGGAGGGCGAGGTACTCCGGCCAGTGGCAGCAGCGTTCGTGGAAGCGCTCCAGGGTCCAGGCGAACTGCCAGACATGGGCGTCGAGTCCGTGGTCCACGGCCAGTCGGAGGGCGCCGAGGAGGACCGGCCGCTCGGAGGTGAGCCAGGCCAGGGCGGCGCTCTCGTCGGCGAGCGGCTGCGGTCGTACGGACGGCAGGGCCGGCTCGGCCGGTGCGACGGGGGTGATCACGGACGTCGGGGCGTCGAAGAGCAGCGCGGCGGCATGGGCGGTGTGCAGACAGTGGTCGAGCAGCCGGCGGACGGCGGTTCGTCGTTCGCCCGCGCTCTCGGTGGCGTGGACGAGCTCGGTGGCGTACGCGCGCAGCAGGTCGTGGCAGGCGTACCGGCCGGGCGAGCGCTCGGCGAGCAGATGGGCGTCGGCGAGTTCGGCGAGCAGGACCCGCGCCCCGGCGACCGGCTCGCCCGCGAGGGCGGCCGCCGTGGGCACGGTGAACTCGGGCCCGGGGTGCAGTCCGAGCAGCCGGAAGAGCCGGGCCGCGGCGACCCCGAGGGCCTCGTAGGACCACGAGAAGACCGCCTCCACGTCGGTCGCGGGGTCGGAGTCGTGGAACGCCTCCAGACCGCCGTGCGCGGCGCGCAGCTGCTCGGCCAGGGTCTCCAGCGCGAAGGCGGGAAGGGTGGCGGCGCGGGCGGCGACCATGGCCAGGGCGAGGGGCAGCCCAGCGGTGAGCGAGACGATCTCGCGCACCGCCCGGGGCTCGGCGGCCACCCGGGCCGCGCCGAGCCGCAGGGCCAGCGCCGAGCGGGCCTCGGCCGGTGTGAGCACGTCCAGGGTGAGCGGACGGGCGCCGTCGGCGGAGACCAGGCCGGAGAGCCGGTCGCGGCTGGTGACGAGCACCGGGCAGCCGGGCGCACCGGGCAGCAGCGGCCGGACCTGAGCGGCGTCACGGGCGTTGTCGAGCAGCACGAGCAGTCTGCGGCCCGCCAGCAGAGCGCGGTACAGGGCGGCCTGGGCGTCGAGTCCGTCGGGCATGCGCGCGGCCGGTACGCCGAGGGCGTCCAGGAAGCCCCGGAGGGCGGTCTGTGGGCTCAGGGGCGGTGCGGTCGGGTCGAAGCCGCGCAGGTTGACGTACAGCTGCCCGTCGGGAAACCGGTCGGCCACCTCGTGGGCCAGGCGTATGGCGAGAGCGGTCTTGCCCACGCCGGCGGGTCCGCGGACGACGCCGATCACGGTGGCGGGTGCGGGTGCGGGTGCAGCGGCGGGTGCGCCGGGGTCGGCGAGCAGGGTGCGCAGCCGCTCCAGTTCGGCGCTCCGGCCGGCGAAGACCGGGATGCCGGGCGGGAGTTGGGCAGGTGGGAAGGGCAGGGCGGCCGGACCGGCCGCCGCTGCGGGCCGGCCCGGGGGAACCGCGTCGGGCTCCGTGTCGCCCTGAGCTCGCTGAGCTCCCTGCGCTCCCTGCGCTCGCTGAGCTCGCTGAGTCTGTGGCTCCGGGGCGGCAGCCCGGCGGCCGGCGGCGATCAGCTCGGGTCCGGGGTCGACGCTCAGCTCGTCGCTGAGCCGGGCGGCCGTGGCTCGGAACACCTCCAGCGCCTGGGCCCGGCGGCCGGTCGCCGCGAGGGCGCGGACGAGCAGAGCCTGAAGTCCTTCGTCGAGCGGGTGCCGCGCCGCGCTCCCGGACAGCGCGGGCAGAACACGGTCCGCCCGGCCACAGCCGAGCGCCGCGTCGGCCGCCTCGCGCACGACGGCGTCGTACTCGCGGTCCAGTTCCCTGAAGACGGGATGCGCAGGAGCCCGGGCCGGGCAGCCGGCGGCCGGGCCACGGCGCAGTGCGAGCGCGTCGGCGAAGATCTCGACCGCCTGCTCCGGATCGTCGCGCCGCAGTGACTCCCGTGCCGTGTGCACCAGTTGACGGAGGATCAGCAGGTCCACGGCGTCGAGCGGCGCCAACAGCCGGTAGCCGCCGGTACCGCGCAACAGCAGGCTGCCCTCGGCCCGGTTGGGCAGTCCGGGCTCCAACAGCCGCCGGAGTTCCCCGACATGACGGTGCACCATGTTCACCGCGCGGGCCGGGGGCGGGTCCGCCCACAGCGCCTCGACGATCTCCGGCAGCGGAACCGGGGAACCGGCCCTGGCCAGCAACAGCGCCAGGAGCGTACGGCGCAGCGGCGGGCCCGGATCCACCTCCGCCCCGCCCCGCCAGACCCGCACTTCCCCGAGGACCGTGAACCTCAACGGCATCGGCGACATGAACCCCTCCGCACCCGTCAGCCAGCGGGGGCTCATGCTAGGCAGCGGCGGGGCCGGCTCTCACGGGGCAGGACATTCCGGGCGCGGCGCGACAACGTCCACGCGTACGTGTATGCGTACGCCTACGCCCATTCGACCACCTCCGCGATGGCCGCGAGCGCGTCATGGCGCTCGAACTCGCCCTGCAACTCGGCCGCCCGCCTGCGGTGTCCGGGCTCGGCCAGCACGGTCCGCACGGCGTCCCGCACGGCTTCGGGCGACGGCCGGCCGGTCCGCAGATCGCGCCCGGCCCCGCTCCACTCGACCCGGGCCGCCACCTCCGGCTTGTCCTCCCCGTCCCCGCCGACGACGAGCGGTACCCCGTGCCGCAGGGCCTCGTGCACACCGCCGTACCCGCCGTTGGTGACCAGCACCGAGGCATGGGGCAGGAGCGCGTCGAGGGGGACGTATCCGCCGATGCGGGCGTTCGCCGGCACGGGCCCCGCGGCATGGATCTCGGCGGGCCCGTCCGCGCGTCCCGTGGCGGCGACGACGAGGACGTCCTCACCGGCGAGCGCGTCGACCGCGGGCCGCACCAGCCGCCCGAGGTCGCGGTTGTCGAACGACCCCTGGGTGACGACGACGACCGGCCGCCGCGCCGACTTCACTTCCCCCCACCAGTCCGGGAGCGGCTGCGGCCGAGGCGGCGTGGCGGGCAGCGGTCCGACGAACCGGAACGAGCGCGGCAGATCGGCGCGCGGATACTCGAAGCCCGGGACGGTCAGCTGGAGGTAGTGGTCCGGCGCGGTGACCAGAGCGTCGAGGAAGAAGCCCGGCAGCTCGACGCCGCTCTCTCCGAAGTTCTCCTCGATATGCCGCTGGGTGTCGGCGAAGACCTCTCTGACCTGGTCGTTCATCTCTCGGTGCCGCTTCTTCGCGTCCTCCCCCACCAGCGGCGGCAGCCCGAACCCGATGGGGGGCGCGTCCTCGCTGAGCCATGTCGGCAGGGTGATGCCGAGGCTGACGGTGACCGGCCGATGCCCTGGCGCGGCGGACAGGGAGAGCGCCGTGGTCCCCCAGAAGTACGGGTCGCCGATCACGACGGACGCCGGGAACCGGCGGGCCAGCAGGGTCGTGAGCGCGCGGTACTGGGCGGCGGTCGGGTCGCCGAAGATGTGCTTCAGGTCGTACGCCAGCTGCGCCGGTCCCGGCGGGAGGGCGGCGCGCTCGGGGAAGTACAGGTCCAGCTTGCGGTCGTCGAAGTCCGCCTCGGGCGGCACCGCCACATGCAGGGCGCCGACGGCCCGTACGTCCTCGGCGAACCGGCCCCCGGTCAGCACGACGACCTCGTGCCCGCGCCGCACCAGGTCGGCGGTCACGGTGAGGACCGGCTGAACATGGCCGTGGAACGGTGCGGCGGCGGCGATGACGAGTGTCACGGACGGCTCCCTGTGTCGGGTGGACGATGCCTCGGGAGCGTAGGAACCCGGTGTGCAGAAGAAGTGGACCCCCTCTGACCTGCCCCTCGGGCCTGCCTGCTCAGGCCGGCCACTCGGGGTCGGTGACGCACAGACCGTGGTGTTTGTACAACCCTCGCACGGCCACCCGCAACGCGGTGTGGGGCAGCTCGGGCACTCCGGCGGGCCAGTCCCGGACGAGGATGTCCTGCAGGAGTTGGCGGTCGACGAACTCCTCCGACGCCGCCAGCTGGGCGAGGAAGTTGTTCAGCGTGGGCAGCAGCTGTGCGGCCCTGGGCGCGACCAGCCAGTGCAGCAGCCACAGGGCCACCTGGACCGCCCGGGTGTCCATGCCTTCCTCGACGGCAGGGTCGACGTGCCGGGGCCGGGGCCGCAGCAGCAGACGTTCGTAGAGCAGGCTCCTGCACAGTTCGCCCATCTCCGCGTCCGTGTAGTCACGCTCCCCCAGCGTGGCCAGGACCAGGTTCTGGGCCTGGCAGTTCAGCCGCGCCCCCAGGATGTCCACGAGGTCGGTCAGCGTCGCCTCGTTCAGGAGCCTGTTCTTCAGGTTTTTGCGCAGCTCGTCGGCGTGCGGGGGGTGCGGCTCCATCAGCTGTCTCACCAGTTCCTTGCGGACCCTGTGCTCCATCGGCGGCCTCGCCTTGAGGCGCTTCTTGGGCTTCGGCTGCGGAAGGACGTCCAGGAAGGGGATGTCGAACGCCTCCTCCAGGATCGCCGCACGCTCGTGCTGCGACAGCCGCGGGCCGTCCTGCCGGTAGGAGTCCGCGGCGCCGACGGCGGGCGGGCGTTCGGGCCGCGGCGGGACGGCCACGGTGGGCGCTGTGTTCGTCGGTGCGGCGGGGACCGGCGTTGGAGGAGGAGGCGGTGGTGGCTCCGTGGGCGGCACCACCGTCGGGCTGACGGGCACGGCGGGTGCGACGCTCGGCCAGGAGTCTTCGCGTGGGTCCGGCGGCGTAGTGGCCGTCTCGGGGCCGCCCGGGTCGCCGATCTCCGGGTGCGGGCTCTCGCGGTGTGGGCTCTCGCTGCGGGCCGGAGTGTCGCGTCGTTCCGGCTTCGGCTCTGCCGTCGGCGCGGGCTCGGTCCAGAGGTGTTCATCGACCCAGAGGCCTGGCTCGTCCTCGCCGGGGTTCACGTCCGGAGGGGAGGGGACGGGGGCTACCGCCGACGGGACCGGTGGGCGGGGGTGGAGGCGGGGGTGGCGGAGGTGGCCTGTCAGGGCGCCTTCGATGACGTCGTAGCGGTCCTCCTCCGGGAGGGACGCCGCGTCGGGGACGCGTTGCAGGGGGCGTCGGTACTCGTCCTGGGAGCGGGTGGTGAGCCAGTTGCGGTAGTGGGTGACCAGCAGCTCCGCGAGCTCGACCGCGCGGTCCCGGTCGGTGTCGGTGAGCTTGATGCGGCGCAGGTCGTTGTCCTGGGTGTGGGAGCGGCGCCAGTCCGGGACGAAGACCACGCGGTGCGGATGAGCGTCCGAGGTGTCGTAGGTGGCGTACGTCCAGCCGTCGTTGCCCAGCCAGTTGCCGAAGATGTCGCACAGGGCCCACAGGGCCGACAGCGCGGGGTCGGGGGGCGCTTCGTCGGTCTCGGCGCGCTCGCCGCGGGCGGCGTCGGCGGCCGACTCCAGTTCGCCGACGAGGGCCGACACGCGCCCGGCCGGGGTCCGCAGCAGCTCGGCGACCAGACGGACCAGCGGTTCCTGGATGAACAGGACGCCGTCCTTCAGGGGGCCCTGTCGCCGGTCCGCCAGCTCCTGGACGGCCTTGAGGTCCATGCGCGGGATCGAGCCCCGGGCCTCGTCGAGCCAGCCGTCCTCCTTCCAGGGCCCGGAGCCGAGGGCCAGGCAGAGGCGGGCGGTCAGGGTGGCGGCCGGCGCCATGAGGGCGTGGCACACGGTGTTGTCGCGGCTGATGCCGTCCGTGTCGGGCATCCTGCGCAGCAGGACCGCCCGGTCGCCGTGGATCAGCCGCACCACGCTGGTGCGCCCGCCGCCGCCCTTCACCCGCAGCACGGAGCCGCGCTGTTCCACGAGGTCGCGTGCGATGCGTTCGTCGCAGGAGTAGGCGACCGCGGTGATGCCGGCGCCGCGCGTGGGGCCCCGGTTGCCCGCCCACCGGAACACCATCTGGTCGACCACGCCGATCCCGTCGCTCACATCCCCACCTCGGCGGGACCGTCGGCGCCGGTGTCGGCGATCATGCCGCACATCGAGAGCACGGAGACCAGCGGTTCGAGGACGCGGCGCGGCCGGACCCCGTGCACGAAGCGGTCGTCGCGGTACTGGCTGCCGGTCGCGGAGGCGAAGTGCAGGGTGCAGCGCAGCACGGTGTCGAACGGCCGGACCCAGGCGGGTCCCGCGTAGTGGCGCAGGAACGCGTAGGCGTCGCAGCTCTCGGCGCGGAAGCCGGCGGCGGAGACCTGGGGCATGGCCGGTCGGGACAGCCAGCGGTCGACCGGTGGTTCGAAGCGCAGCAGATCGCACTTGTTGATCACCACGGCCGCGGCGACCCCGAGATAGGTGCCGTTGCGGGGCAGCCGGTCCAGGACGGTCTGGAAGGCCGGGTCGCCGCCGCGGGTGTAGTGGAACGCGCCGCGCAGCGGGTCGAGTTGGGCGTGCGGCAGGGCGCGCAGCGGATCGACGACGAAGATCAGCGCGTCCACGCCGAGCATGAAGCGCAGCAGGGCGTCGGTGCGCCGCAGGTCCTCGCCGCTGAGGTCGAAGAAGGCGAGCGGACGGGTTCTGCCGTCGGCGCCGGTGAGCAGCAGTGCCTCCTCGAAGGTGGCGGAGGTCTCCAGCTGCGGGGTGTGCTCCAGCATCCGGCCCGAGCGGAGCACGTCGACCTGTTCCTCCATGAACTCGCGGTGGTCCTGCGGGTTCACGGACTGCCAGGTGATGCCGTAGGGCTCCAGGCCGCCGTCGGTGATCTCGCCGATCATCTGGGTGAGCAGGTGGGTCTTGCCGGTCGCGGAGTCGCCGACCATGGCAACGGTGAGCGGGCTGCCGTTGGTGAGGTAGGGGACGGGGATGTAGTGCGGGGTGACGCCGTCGGTGTTGCGGCAGCGCTGGTAGGCGGAGCGCAGGGTGTCGGCCCGGCGCAGCGGGCTGGTCTGGCCGCTCAGGTCGAGGGTCTGGTACTGCTGGCGCTCGTCGCGGACGAACAGATGGCGGTCGTCGTAGGAGACGACCTCCAGGCAGTAGGGGCAGAGCATGTCGCGGCCGGTCGTGCCGGCGGTGAACGGGCTCATCGGTAGCCACCCCTCTCGGTGCCTGCGGTCTCGGGATCGTGGACGGTGCTGCCGCCGTAGAGCCAGGTGCTCGTGGCCTCGCCGGTGTCGGCGGGCGGCCGGGGTTCGCCGCGCCAGGGCGGCTCCGAGGGCGGTGCGGACGGCGGTGCGGACGGCGGTGGCGGGAGCGGGGCGCGGCGCAGGGAGGAGCGTTTGCGGCGCATCGCGGCGTCGAAGTCGCGCCGGTAGGGGTCGAGCGGGTCGGGCTGGGCGGCGGCCGGGAAGTCGGCTCCGGCGCCGGGCATGAGGAGTTGCAGCAGCGTTCCGGGCAGCGGCCGGTCGGTGGCGTGGGGCGCGAAGACCGGGGCGAGGGTCTGGGCGAGGGAGGGGTGCGCGGGGAGGTCGGCGGAGGGGCCGTCGGGATGTCCGGGGCGTCCGGTGACCAGTTGGTGCATGATCTGTCCCACGCTCCACAGGGCGTCGCGCGCGTCGGTCAGGCCCTCGCCGTGCCGCTGTTCGGGGGCGGCGTAGGGCGGGATGCCGTACGGCCTGCGGGGGCGGCCGAGGTGGGTGACGGAGCCGAGGTCCCAGAGCTGGATGCCATGGTCGTCCCAGCGCACGGCGGCCGGGACGAGGCCCTGGTGGACCAGTCCCACGGCCTCCATGAGCCGTACGGCGAGGACGAGATCGCGCTCGATGACGCGCTGCTGGCTGGTGGAGACGCCCTGGGCGAGGGCGGCGACCGAGCGGCCGCGGGGGGCCGCGTAGACGATGAAGGGTTCGGCGGCGTTGATGTCGTAGCCGATGGGTACCGGGAAGAGTCCGCTGTAGCGGGTTCCGGAGTAGGCGCGGTGCACGGTCAGGACGGCCGCGGTCTCCGCCTCGATGGCGGTCTGCGCCGTCTCGTTGCCCGACTCGGCCTCGGGCAGCCGCACCTGGAGGCCGGTCCGCTCGTCCTCGAACTGCACGCGCCGGCCGACCGCGGGCGGGCGGACCAGGCGCGGCAGGTCGGGTCCGAAGCGGGCCTTGACCCGCAGCGGGGCGCCCTGCGGGGAGATCATGCTCAGCTCCTCGAACTCGCCGCCGGCTCGGGCGTTGTCGTCGTTCACCATGAGGGTCCCCCACTGTCGCCGTGCGACATCCGGCTGTCCGCCTTGTCGTCGTCCGCGGCCCGCACACGGATCCGTACCGTCTCGACCGCCCCCGGGCGCAGGGCGGTCAGTCTGATCGCGCCGACGAAACGGCCGGACGACATCCAGACGGCGTCGTCGGGCGCGGGCGCCGGGGCGGTGCCCAGCGCGGTGCGTACCGCCCGCGGTGCGAAGCGGATGAGGTGCATGGCTGCCGGGTCCCGGCTGAGCAGCGGCAGTTGGGCCGTCGAGCACAGCGAGCGCAGCCGGTCGGCGGCCTCGGGGGTCAGCGCGTCCCGCAGGGGCCGCAGGCCGCTGCCGAGCAGGGCCATGGCGTCGCCGCGGCGGCGGCCGTGCCGGGCGAAGGGGGGCACGGCCATCACCCCGCAGCGTTCGAGGTGGCGGCGGGCGGTGCCGAATCCGTCGCGGACGGCCTGCGCGAGGGTGTCGGCGGGCCGGTGCGCGGTCGAGGCCGGTCCGGCGGCGCCCCAGAACCGGCGGAGGGCGTCGACGGTGGCGTCCGCGAGGTCGGCCACCAGCGTCGTCAGCAGCTCGGGGCCGCCGTCGGCGGCGGTGTGCACCAGCCAGCGCGGTGCGTCGGGGGACGCGGGACGGCCGTCGGCGTCGGCTTCCGGCGGCTCGTAAGAGGGCGGTGGCTTGTCGAAGGCGGGGTGTTTGCGCCGGGGCACGTCGTCCCAGGGGCCTTGGTCGGCGGGGCGCTCGCTCCAGGGGTCCTCGGACCAGTCCTCGTCCGACCAGGTGTCGGCGGGCCAGCCGTCGCCGGTCCGGGCCGCGCGGGCGGGGCCGTCCTGGGGCGGATACGCGTCGGCGGCGGACCGGCCGGGGACGGTCGGGGGGTGCGCGGTCCGGCTGCCGTGCGCTTCGGCGGCGCTGCGGCGCAGGACGACGGCGAGGGCGCGGGCGGAGTCGGCGCACCGGGTGCGTTCGTCGGCGGCCCACCACTGCCGGCGCATCGCGTCGGCCAGGACGGCGTCGACCCCGTGCAGGCCCTGGTGCAACACGGCGAGGCCGGTGCCCTCGCACCATTCGTCCACGGCCCGCACCCAGTCGGAGCAGACCATCAGCAGACAGGCCGAGGCGGCCACCGCCGCGCCGATCCCCCCGATCCACAGGGGCGGTTCCAGGAGCCGCCCGAGGAGGAACCCGCCGGTGGCGCCGAGGGCGACGGCCAGGGTGCGGGGTCCGGCGGCGTGGCGGATCGGGCCGCGCACGGCCGGGGCGGGGCGGCGGCCGGCGGCCAGCGCGCCGCCCGCCAGCAGCACCAGGACCGGCGCCACGGCCAGCAGGATGCCCGGCCAACGGCCCAGCCCGGCCAGGGCGATGAGCGCCGCGAGCCCGGCGAGCCGTCCGGGTCCGGCGGAGGCGAAGCCGAAGGGGTGGGAGACGCTGACCCGGCCGGGCAGCTCGGTCGGGCAGCGCCGGTCGAGGCGGGCGGCCAGGCCGGCGGCCGGCACCGTGGCGACCTGTTCGGACAGCGAGGTGAGCCGGCCGGCCACCGTGTGCAGGGCCAGGCCCCGGGAGAGCAGGCCGACGGCGAACGCGCCGAGTTCCTCCTCGGCGGCCCGCTCGGGCCGCGCCGTGGAGCGCGCGCCGGCCGGCGGGGTGACCCCCAGCCGGTCGAGGAGGGCCGCGGACTCGGCGGGCGGGATGCCGGGCGCCCCGCTCTCGCGCAGCACGCGGGCGACGACGTCGCGGTAGCGGCGCAGGCCGCGGGAGGCGTCCTCGACGGCCCGGGGCAGGGCCTGCGCGGCGGCCTTGCCGGTGAGCAGCGCGAGCGGCCGGGCGAGGTCGGACCAGGCCGTGTCGGCGGCGTCCATGGCCCGGACGCAGGCGTCGCGTTCCGCGGCGACCGGCCCGTCGGGGCGCAGCATCCGCTCCGCGGGGGCGGCGGCGCCGTCCGGCAGCAGTTCGGCCAGGGCCCTGGGCAGGTCCTCGGGTGCGGGGGCGGCCTCGACGGCGGTGGCCTGTGCGGCCGGATCGCCGGCGAACCGGGCCAGGGCCGCGTGCCAGGCCCGGTCGCGGGCCTCGGCGGGCAGGTCGTAGGCGAGGACGTGGGCGGAGAGCGCGGCGGTGGCGGAGGGGCAGCGCAGGGCTTTGTCCAGCACCTCGTCGAACAGCTCGGGCGGGCGCAGCAGTTCGACCAGCAGGGCGACGGCCGCCTCGCGCTCGGCGGTCCGGCGTCCGACGGAGCGCCGGTCCGGCTCCTGCGCTCCGCAGCTCGGGTCGGAGACCCACAGGACGGCGGCGCCGGCCGTGCCGAGCACGGTGGGCAGCCGCAGTCGGCGGCCCGCCCCGGGCGGGTCGGTCGCGCCGCCCGGTTCGGCCGCGGCGGGGGGCACGTCGCCGACTGCGACGCACAGCACCTGTGGGGCCGACGGGGCCGGGTGGCCGATGACGCGTTCGTAGGCGGCGGTGTGGGCGGTCAGGCCGACGGCGGTGTCCAGGATCAGCAGGCGCAGCGGTCCGGGCCCGCCGAGGCCGGCCCGGGCGAGCTGTTCCTGCACGGTCCGCTCGGCGGCGTCCGGATCGGCGGGGCGGCCCGGCGGCGGCCGCAGGTCGAGTACGCGGACGCCGTCGGCGTCGGCGTCGCCGGGCCTCAGGTCTGTCACCGCGGGTCTCCCTTCCAGGGATCGTGCTCGCCCGCGTCGTTCCAGTCGTCCTGGCCGTCGCTGTCGGCGATCCCCCAGGGTGTCGAGGGGTCGGCGCCGGGCCAGGGCGGGTCGGCGGGGGCGCGGTCCGGGTAGGGCGGGTAGCCGACGGGCTGCTCGGAGACGGGGACCGTACGGCCCGCGGTGGGCACCTGCGTCGGTCCGAGGGGGCCGCCGTGCTGCTCCGGGCGGGCGGCTTCGGGGCCGGGCCAGGGGGGCGGGGCTCCTTCGGCCCCGGCGCCGCCCGGCGGCGGGCCCGGTTCGTGGGCTGCCGTGCCCGTCGCCGCGGCGGGCCACCAGGGCGTGCCGTTCGTCGGCCCGTCCGAGGCCGCCGCGGCGGGCCTGCGGGACGGGTCGCCGTTGGCCGCGCCGGGCCAGGGGGGTGCGCCGCCCGGTGTCTCGGCGGGGACGGGGCGGTGCCACGGGTCCGGGGGCGCGGGCGCGGGTCCGCCGCCGGGCAGCGGCGAGTGGTCGGGCGGGCCGGCGGCCGGCGCCTCGCCGGGGCGTGCGCGCCGGGGCGGGGCCGGGGGCTGGGGCTGCGGGGCGCCGGGGGGTCCGCCGATCCGGGTCCACTCCTCCAGCGCGCGCAGCGTGGACTGGACGGCGCGCTCCTCGTTGGGGAACGCGAGGTCGAGAGCGCCGGGCAGCGACCGGGACCAGAACTCGCGCAGCGGGCGCAGCCATTCGGCGATCCGGCCGCCGTACATCCGCTCCCGCTCGGCCAGCAGCTCGAGCTGACGCGGCGCGACTTCGTGGACGAGCTTGAGGTAGAGGGGCGACGGGCGGCTGCCGGAGGTGGCGAGATTGCTGGGGAGGGTGTTCATCAGGACCCGGCAGTAGTCCTCGACGATGGCGTCCTCCTCCAGCAGCGCCCAGCGCTCGTAGGCGCGCAGCAGGCTCGCCCAGCTGGACACGCCGTCGCGGTGGTCGTCGAGGCGGAGGGTGAGGCCGGGGGCCTCGGGGCCCATCTCGTCGTGCAGGCGCAGGGTGACGCGCTGCGGGGACGCGGGGTCGCCCTGGATGTCGACGCGGCCGTTCCAGATGACGCACAGCAGCCGCTGGAGGATGTGCCGGCGGTCGTCGGGGGTGCAGGCCAGCCAGTCGTCCTGGTAGCCGAGCCGTTGGCGCCAGCGCAGGACGTCGTCGTCGCGGCGGTCCTCCTGGGCGCGGGCCCACTGCCGCATGACCTCGCGGGCGCCGGGCACCTCGGTGAGGCTCATCTCGCTGCGGAACAGCACGACCGTGATCGAGTCCGTGTCCACGGGCCGGAAGACGATGCTGCGGCGGCCCTTGGGCAGGTGGAGGGCCTTCTCCAGGTAGTCCTCCACCGCGGTCCGGCCGCCGAGGGCGCTGGGGTAGGTGATGAGGATCTTCAGGGGGCCGTTGCCCTCGGGGGTGAAGCCGGCCGGGAGCAGGCCGGCCAGTTTGTAGGTGAACTGCTCCAGCGCGGGCTTGCTGACGCTGCGGGCGGCCTGGCCGTCGCCGACGGCCGCGGACAGGAGCGTGCCCATGCTGGGCAGCAGGGGCTGGGCCCGCTGCTGGGCGCCGGGCTCGGCGAACAGCTGCTCGACCCGCTTCTGCAGGACGGTCTTGACCTCCGAGACGGCGGCGGCCGGGTTGCGGCGGCCGGCGGTGAAGGCGGCCTCCCAGCGGTCGGCCGAGACCAGATGGGTCAGCAGGTCGGCCTCGTCGCCGCCGCGGCCGAGCTGGGCGCTCTCCACGAGACGGTCGATCAGGTCCTCGTAGAAGTCGCGCAGGCTGTTCTGCGGGGGCAGCAGGTAGGAGACGCCGGCCCGGTCGCCGTACAGCTCCTTCAATCCGGCGGCCCAGGCTCGCGGTTCCTCCTCCAGGTGTTTGTCGAAGGCCTCGGCGAGCTGGCCGATGTCGTGCCGCAGGTCCTCCGCCGAGCGGCGCCAGCGCGGTTCCTGTTCGTCCCAGGCGCGGTGCCAGATGTCCTTGGCCCGCCACTCGTACCAGCGGTCCTGCTCGTCGAGGGCGGCGCGGACCTCCTCGTCGCCCCAGCGTGCCCGTGACAGACCGCCGGCCCGGCGGTGGATGCGGGGCACGGACGGCGGCTGCACGTCGACGCCGGGCGGGCGGGCCGGTTCCTGACGGCGGTTCTCCAGCATCCCGAGGAAGCCGAGGCCGACGGCGCCGGTCTGGCCGGGCACGCCCTTGACGACCGCCTCCAGGCTCAACAGGTCGACCCTGCGCAGCAGTTGCTCGGCGGCCACCCGCGGCACGAAGGCGTCCGCCAGCGCGGGCGCCTGCCGCTTGAGGCGGGTCTCCAGGTCGCCGAGGAGCCGCTGCATCTCCTCCAGCCGGTCGCGCAGCGCCTGCTGGATCTCCGAGGTCCCCTTGGGCACCGGGTCCGGGTCGGGCACGGGCAGCGCCTCCCGCCGCCACACGGGCGCGATGCCGGCGGCGGTGAACATCTCCTGGACCAGGGCGCGGACGTCCAGGGAGGTGTGGGACGCGGTGTCGGTGAGCCGGCGGACGGCCAGGGCGAGCATCCGGGCCGCGACCAGTTCGGCGAGTTCGTCGAGCGGGGAGGTCATGGCGGCGACCAGGCTGGTGGAGATGCCCCGGTGGCCGATGCCGGTGGCGGAGCGGGTGCGGCGGTCCACCTCGGCGTTGATGAAGTTGGAGGAGAATGTCTGGTCGTCGTGGTCGGTGCCCCTGGCCGATTCGCCCAGGTCGGTGCCGATCAGCGACATCACCAGGGAGACCATGGAGCGGCGCAGGTCGTCGGGGCGGATGCCCGCGGTGGGGCTGAACAGGAACGCCGTCGGGACGGTGCCGGTGCGCAGCCGCACCGGGTGCATCTGCGGGTAGCGCATGGCCGTCGGGTCGGGTCGGCCGGTGTCCCCCAGGTTGGCCTTGGGGTCCGGCACGTTCTGCTCGTCCACCAGCCGGGACAGGTCCACCACGGCCCGGGCGGCGTTGAGTTCGGCCCGGCGGCCGCCGCCCTTGCCCGGCGGGAACGCCTTGGGCATGACGACCAGCGGGTACACCCGGGCGGACAGCCGCTTCTCCTTGAAGACCTGCCCGATCAGGTACAGATAGTCCAGGAAGATCCCGGCGCCGGTGCCGCCCGCCACGGAGAACGCGACGAAGACGTCGCAGCCGTTGAGGGGTCCGCCGCCCAGCTCGCTGAGTTCGCCGCCGGACAGCCCGATCGCGTCGATCGCCCGGCGCAGCGGGTCGAGCACCGGCGCCGGGCCGTCGCGCAGGGTGGCGAACAGCGCGGCGCGGCCGACGGTGGGCAGCTGTCCCGCGCCGCTGCGCAGCGGGGTGACCTTGGGTTCGTCGTCCACCGGCGGCAGCCAGCCGGCCACCTCGGTGCGGAGCACGGCCCGGAGCATCTGGGTGACCTCGGGCGAGCTGTCGAACTCGGCGGGCAGCAGGTCGTGGGTGGCGCGCGCGGTGCGGGAGTACGCCTGCCGCACCGCCGGGTCGGCGCTGAGGTGGGGCAGTTTGGCGAGTTCGGCCTCGCTGTAGTCGGCGTACACGAACTGGACGCAGTCGGGCAGTTGGTGCGGGAGCCGGCGGCCGTCCCCGGTGAGGGCGGTGCCGTCGGGCCCGCAGAGTTCGGCGCGCAGACGGCGTTCGAGCTCGGCCCCTACCAGGCCGCCCGTGCCGCCCAGGCCGACGAACAGCATCGGCTGGAAAATCTTCATCGGTGCGATCCCCTCTGCCCGGGCGGCGGCTTGCGGCCCGGCAGCGTGTCCGTGTGGCCCGGCCCTCCGGGGCGGGCCGGTGGTGTGAGGTGTGCGCGACGGCGGGGCCGCGGTGGTGTCCGGGCCCCGCCGTCCGGTCACAGATCGGGGTCGTAGGCGTCGCCTCCGGCGGCGGGCACCCGGGTGGTGTCGTCGTGGACGGTGCGCGCGCCGCTCTGCCCGGACGCGTCCTGGCGCGGCCCCGGCGTCGTACGGCCCGGACTGCCGGGCCGGGTGGGCCGGTCGGCGCGGGTGAGCCCCGGGAGCGCCAGGCGGGGCAGGCGCAGGCCGGCGCCGAGCGTGGGTCGCCGGACGCGGCCGCGGGCCGAGTCGACCTTCAACCGCAGCCCGCCGGTGAGGGGCGTCGTCCTGCCGTAGGCGACCGCGATGGCGGAGGTCTCGGGGGTCCGCAGCCGGGCCATGCGCTGGGCGTCCCGCCGTACGGCGAACCGGCCCTGCCGGTCCGGCACCAGCCGGGGGTCGGTGCCGCTGCCGGCGACCACGCCGAAGCGGTACTCGGGGCCGTCCGTCCGCACCTGGATGGTGCTGACGGGCCGTTCGCCCTGTCCGTCCTCGTCCGGGACGAGGAGGGTGAGGACCAGTCCGCGCACGTTGTGGACGCGTTTGCGTTCGAGCAGCTGCCAGCCGGTGACGGCGGTCGCGGCGGCCAGCAGCAGGCCGAGGGCCAGCAGCAGGACCCAGTGTTCCTCGGGCCAGCTCGGCGGCGGAGTCACCCGCAGGGTCAGCAGCCGGGCGTCCAGGACGCGTGCGGGCTGCCCGGTGTCGTACACCACGATCTTGGCCGAGAGCCGGCCGGGACCGACGTCGGTCCCGACGCGCACCTCGGCGCGCACGGTCCGGGTCTGCCCCGGCTCGAGGCGTACACGGGCCGGGGTGACGGTGAGGTCGCCCCGCGAGCTGTCCTCCAGGATCAGGTGCAGGACGCGTGCCGAGGCGGAGTCGTCGGACGCCTTGAGGGTCAGCGGCACGCTGTCGCCCGGGTGCAGGGTGGCGTCGGAGACGCCGAGATGGGCCTGCACCTGCGCGTTGACCCCGGCCACTCCGGTGACGAACGGCCGGTGGTCGGCGGTGAGTCCGACGGCGGTGAGCACGCCGGTCACCTTCAGCCGGTCCTTCGCCGTCCGCGGGACGGTGACCGTGCCGGTGAACCGGCCGTCGCCCGCGCGTGCGTCCTCGCCGCGCCCGTCGTCGGCGAGCGGCACGCCCTGGGGGGTGAAGCCGGTGCCGTCGAGGGTGGCCGAGACCTTCAGCACTTCGAGGTCGGCCGGGTCGCTGACCGGCCGGTCGTTCCACGTCTGGAGCTGGAGGCCGACGGTGGCCTGCTCGCCGGGGCGCGGGGAGGCGGGCGTCATGACGATCGACGAGCGCAGCGCGCCGCGCCACTGCACGCCCACGCTGGCCAGCTGGTCGCGATGGCCCTCCGGCGCGCTCAGGTCCACCGTCCAGGTGCCGGGGCGCGGGGCGACGATGCGCAGCGACTCCACTTCCTGGTCGGCGCCGGTGAGCCGGTAGGAGGACACGCCGTCGTCGCGGGTGCCGTCGATCTCCTCGCCGTCCGGGGCCAGGATGCGCACCTTCACCGCCGGGTCGCCCTTGGACACCACGATGGTGGCCAGGGTGGCCAGCGGCGAGATCCGCAGCTTGAACTCGGCCGGCGGAGTGTCCTGGTGGGTGGGACCGGAGATGAGGCAGCGCGCGCTGGCGAACGCCTTCTGGACGGCCGCGCCCAGCGCGGCGGAGTCCGCGACGACCCGGGAGGCCGGTTTCGCCTGCGGCAGGTCGACGCAGGCGCCCTGGTAGCCGCCGGCCGCCATGGCGCGCAGGGCGTCCGGGTCGGGCGAGCCGAAGCCGAGCGGCCAGATCTGCACCTTGGCCTGCCTGGCCTCGGCGAGGGCCCGCTGGAGCTCCCGCTCGCCGTTGGCCTTCCTGCTCTCCTCGTCCGCGCCGTAGGCGGGGCTGTCCGAGACGTCCAGGACGCCGTCGGTGAGCAGGAAGAGGATCCGTGGGCCGGTGACCGACCCCTCGGAGAGACGGGCGATGCCCTGCCGGACGGCGGCCGGGAAGTCGGTGCCGGTGCCCTCGCCCTTGCCCCGCCGGTCGAGCTTTCCGACACAGGCGGCGATCTTCTCGCGGGCCACCTCGGTGAGGGCGGTGGTCGGGCACACCTCGTCGACGGCCTGCTGTGCGTCGTTGTCGGCGCTGGCGAAGCCGAGCACGGTCAGCCGCGAGCCGCTGGATATCTCGCCGAGCGCGATGCGCTGTGCGGCGTCCCGTTCGCGTTCCACGTCGTCGGCGCTCAGGCTGTTCGACTCGTCGACCGCCACGGCCAGGTTGATCGGGTCCGGCGCGGCCGGAGCGGCGGCCCGGCCCGCGTCGGCGGCGCCGGGCGCCGGACCGGCGGCGCCGATCAGCAGCGCCGCCGTGATCAGCGCGGCCGCCGCCCGGGCACGCGTACGCGCGGTGGAGCGGCGCGCACGAAAAGGTCTCGAACATTTGCCCATATACCGGACATCACTGTTGGATGGATTCCCCACGTTCCCCACGCTTCCCACTTCGCCTTCCGATTCGGTCCCGGACCCTGTCCAGGACCGGATGATCAACCGACCAGCAACCCGACCGTGGCGCACACCAGCCCCGTGAGCGCCGAGAGGATCCCCCACCGGATCCACCGGTACTTCGCGGCGAGGATGGCGCTGACGTCGACCGCCTGGGTCAGCAGCCAGACCACCGGATCCCGGCCCGCCCGGGCCGCCTCCGTTCTGATCCCCTCGATGCCGTCGTCCCGGTGGAGGGCCAGGACGTCGGCGTAGTAGGTGAGCCCCGGGCCGCTGCGCCGGGTGCCGCTGCGCGGCAGGACGGCGTGGACCAGCGCGCCGACGCCGGTCAGCCATCCGGCGACCGCGAGGGCGAACAGCACCGGCGCGGTGTTCGTACGCCAGTGCGGCAGCCCGGTGATGCCCAGGAGCAGCGTGGGCAGCGCGATCACCAGCGTGAGCAGGAAGGACGCCTTGGCGTCGGCGCGTCCCGCGTCCTCCCGGATCACCGCCAGCAGCCGTGCCGCCACGAACTGCGCCTCGCCCTCACCGGCCATCGCCGTCCGGCCCTTCCGGAGCGGCGTTCCAGTAGTCGTCGTCGCGTCGCCGCCGCCGGGTGCCGTCCGGCGGGGACGGCTCCGGGGCGTACGGTTCCGGCCGGTACGGTTCCGGACGGTGCGGCTCGGGCCGGTGCGGCTCGGGCTGGTACGCCTCGGGCCGGTGCGCCTCGGGCTGGTACGCCTCGGGCTGGTATTCCTCGGGCTGGTGCGGCTCGGGCTGGTACGGCTGCGGCCGGTGCGGCTCCGGGCGGTGCGGCTCGGGCTGGTACGGCTGCGGCCGGTACGTCGGCGGTTCGTGCGGGTCCGGGGCGTGGGACTCCGGCACGTCGGACCTCGGCCATGGCACGGCGTCCTCGGGCTCCGGCTCACGGCGGGCGCGGGGCGGGGGCTGCGGCATCGGGAGCTCCCTCGGCGGCGGCACGAAGGGGCCGGGAACCGCGGGGCCGGGCACGGCGGGGGGTGCGTAGCCACCCTGGGTCAGGGAGGCGAGCACCCTGGTCCGCAGGAACGCCTCCAGCTCGGGGCTGGTGATCCGGCCCTGTTCCAGCATGCGGAGGAAGAACTCCTGCGTCTCGCGCCGGCCTTGGGCCTCGTCCTCCCGCATCATGGCGATGACGTCGGCCACGTCCTCCCGGTCGCCCATGGCCATCAGATAGGTGAGCCGGCCCTCCGCCGACCCCGTCGGCAGATGGGCGAACTCCTCCAGCCGGCGGGCCACCGCGTCCCGCTGCGCGGCCTCCTCACGCGCCTCGGCGACCTGGCGCTTGCGCATCTCGTCGGTGTCCACCTCGACGAACAGCCGGGTGTGCAGGCCCACATCGGCCCCGAAGTCGGCCCAGCGGTCGGTCTCGATCTCCGCCAGGATGGCCTGGTTGGCCCGCTGCACGTCCTCCACCGCGAACAGGCCGGAGACCTGCCGCAGCCGGGAGACGATCTCCGGGCCCAGGTCGCTCTCGATGTCGGCCAGGCGCACATGGGCGACCCGTTGACAGTCCGTCACCTCCCAGCGCAGGGTGACCTTCGTCGGGAAGAAGGTGGCCCCGTTCGCCGTCGGCAGGTCGACGGTGAAGACGGTGGTGTGCCGTCCGCGGGCTATCTCGCAGACGCTGACCGGACGGGCCCAGTAGCGCCGGGGCACGAGGTGCTCCGTGCCCTGCGAGGTGACCAGGCTGCAGCCGCCGCCGTCGTAGTAGACGATCGAGGCGATCTCGGCACTCGTGTGCTGGAACTTGGCTCCCTGCAACACCCGTTCACGCAGATAGGGCCCGGTGACGGTGTCCGGTAGACCGGTCGGCTCCGGCTGCGGTTCGTCGCTCACTGCTGTCCCTCTCCTCGGCCGCGCAGGCCTGCCCCCACCGCGTCGAGCACATGGCCGACGAAGCGTTCGTCCATCGGCTCTCCCGGGTCGGCGGCCATCGCCTCCAGGACCCAGCCGAGCCGCTGCCAGTCCCGCTCCTCACGGACGAGGAGGGGGAGGAACCACACGAGCGCCCGCAGCAGTTCGCCGTCCACCGCATCCGTCGCATCCGTCGCGTCCGCCACAACCGCCGTAGCCGCCGCGGCCGCCGTCGGCGCCGCGTCCTGTTCCGCCGCGCGCAGCCACGAGGACAGTCCGTCGAGGGCGCGCTCGCCCGAGAGATGACTGTCGAAGACCCGCCAGAGCAGTCCGGCCAGCGGACCGGCCGCCGCCGGCACCGTGACGGCGATCGCGAGCACCAGCGGCCAGTCGCGCAGCCGGCCCAGCTCCGCGTCGACGGCCGCGACGTCCGCCCGGGGCACGGCCGGACGGCCCGGGACCGTCCGCCACAGGCCGGGCAGACGGACGGCCGGGGACGCCCGGCCCGCCGACGACGCCGCACCCACCCGGCCGGGGCGTCGAGGAGTACGGGCCTCACCGGCGGTTTCTGTCCGGGCTTCCGGGTCGGCGGGTTCGCCGCCGTCGCCGTCACCGCCGTCACCGCCGTCCGCGTCGGGGCTCTCGGGCTCCCAGTAGTCGTCGCCGACGGCCGTGCACAGCCGTACCCCGGTCAGCAGGGCGAGGTCACGGCGGTCTCCGGCGGCTTCGGCCGCCCATTCGCCCAGCAGCGTCAGCGCCTCGGCGGCCCTGCTGCCCGCGGCCAGCCGGGCCAGGGCGTAGGAGGCGACCTGGAGGTGCCTGCCCTCGTCCCTGCTGCCGAGGCGGCCGAGCAGTTCCACCGCGGTGCGGGTGTCGGGCTCGACCCGGCCGTGGCCGAGGGTCAGGGCGGCCGTCCAGCGCAGGCCCGCGTCGTCGGCGTGCGCCCACTCCTCGACGACGGCCCGGACCGCCGTCCGATAGGGCTCGCGGCGCGCTGCCTGGTCCAGGGCGGTGGCGGCGGCGTACCGCCTGCGGGTGGAGCGCGCGGAGGCGAGCGGGGCCACCAGCTCGACGAAGCCGTACCCGGGGTCGGCGGTGCACAGTTCGCCGGCCACCAGGGCGGCGCGGACCCAGACCTGCGGCCGGGGGTCGTCGGCGAGCGCACGCAGCCAGCGGACGACGGGCGCGCGGGCCGCGTGGTGGCTCTGCCACACCTCGGCGAGGACCGCGCCGGCGAAGGCGTCCCCCTGGTAGCGGACGGTGCGCACCGGCAGCGGCACCCCGGCCAGGCTCTCGTCCTCGGTCTTCCCGAACTCGGCACGAGCGGCGGCAAGAAGGCCGTCCCAGTCCTCGGCGAAGACCGGACGTCCGGGCTCCTTGCCGGGCGTCCGGGCGGTCAGCAGTTCCCGGGCCAGCAGGTCGGCCGCGTCGGCGACCGAGCTGAAGGCCTCGCCGTCCAGGACCGCCAGGGCCACCCGGAACGCGGCCTGCCGCAGCAGGGCGTGGGTCGCCTCCTCGGTCGTCGCCTCCGCCTCCCTGCCCCCGGCGAACCAGGACCGGACCTGGGCGCGCGCCACCTCGCCGCAGCGGTCCAGGAGCCGGTCCCTGGTCAGTGCACCGCGCAGGTGCCGTACGACCAGCGCCGCCAGGGCGTCGGTCTCGGCGGGACGGAGATCGTCGAGCGCGATCCCCAGCGCCTGGCGCAGCAGCGGGTGGCGCAGGATCCGCTCGCCCTTGTCGAGGGCGTCCGGGCCCGCTTCCGCTTCGACGGCCGCGAGGCGTCGCAGCAGGTGCCAGGAGAGCAGTTCGGCAGCGGGCGCCGCCGGGCAGCGCAGGGCGTGGCGCCCGGTCAGCAGGGCGCCGGCCGGGGTGGACGGGGAGGCGACCAGCACGGCGTACGCGTCCCGCCGGGCCAGGGCGGCGGCCAGGGCACCCAGATGCGCCTCGCTCGGCGCGGTCCAGTCGCCCGGGGTGTCGGGCAGCTGGAGGACGAACCCCCCGCCGGGGGCCACTCGGGCGGCGACGGTGGCGGGGTCGCGGAGGATGTGGTCCAGCGACGAGGCGTCCAGGCGGGTCACCTGGCCGGGAGCGAGGTCGGCGTCCTCGCCCGGGGCGTCGTCCTCCTCGTGGGTGTCGTCGGCCGGCTTGTTCCGGGCCTGCTGGCGGACGTCCCTGGTCAGCTCCTCCAGCAGGCACAGCGCGGTGGTCCGGCGTCCGGTGCCGGGCGGCGCCACGACCACGAGCACCCTGCGCTCGCGCAGCACCTCCTTGAGCGTCTGGTAGCCGTCGGGAGCGCAGTAGCTCCGGCTGAGTCGGACGAGTTCGTCCTCCGGCACCTCGCCGAGGACGGCGGAGCCGGCGTCGCCCGCGCCCAGGTAAACGTTGCCGAAGTGCGCGTGGCCGAAGCTGGTGCGGTCGAACACGCTGCTGTTGCCGCGAACGGTGAACCGGGCCCGCCCTTCGGACCGGGACCGGTTGACGGCCCGCGAGCCGCCGGTTGCGCCGTCGGCCGCGACGGGATCCTGCATGGCCTCCCTGAAGCGCTCGCCCTCCCGCCGCTGCTTCTCCTCCCACTCCGCCCGGGCCCGCCGGGCGGCGGCGTCGTCCTTGTCGTCGGCTTTCTCGTTGACCTTGTCCTGGGCGTTGGCGTCGGCTCTGTCCCTGGCGTTCGCCTTGTCCTTGAGGTGGGCCTTGGCGTCGGCCTTGTCCTCGGGGTCGCCGGACACCCGGTCCCGCTCGCCTCGGGCCCGGTCGGCAGGTTGTGGCTGCGGCGGCTGCGCGGCGCCGACGTCCGCGGGCGGCGCTCCGGCGAGGCCCTCCGGGCTCACCTGGTCGCTCCGTCGCCGGTTCCGCGTCCCCCGAAGTGCGTCGGCCCGTGCAGCACGGAGTCGGTGACGACATAGCTGTCGCCGTCGACGTCGATGTCGAACCGGCCTCCCGCGCCGCCGGCACCTCCCGCGCCCTCGGGGCGGTCGGGCTCCGGCGCCCGGCTCGCCCGGGACGGCGCGGCTTCGACATCGGCATCGGCATCGGCATCGGCATCGGCACCCTTGCCCGCGAACCCCTCGTCGCCCGGCACCACGGGGCGCGGCTCGCCCGGGATGTGGAACCAGGCGGTCGTCGGGCCCTCCTTGAGGGTGACGGGCGCCGCGCGGTAGGCGGGGGGCTCGATGAAGCGGCCGCCGTGCCTGACCACGTCCTGGTACAGCCGCTCGGTGACCACGCAGACCAGTTCCCGCCCGGAGCGCTCCAGCACCGCCCGGGTGGCCTCGGCGTCGGCGAGTCGGCAGACCAGGTCCATCGCCTCGCCGGCGAGGCCGTTGTCGTCCTGTGCCACCGGGCCGACGTGCATGGCGACCCGCAGGGCCAGCGGCCGGCTCCGCTCCTCGTTCAGGGGTCTCAGCCCCTGGTGGACCTCGGCCAGCCAGGACCCGATCAGCCGGGCCGGCGGCACCCTCGCGTCGAGGGCGGCGATGAAGCCGTCGCCCCGGTCCTCCCGGTGGATCAGCGCCGGGCCGACCCCCACGGCGTGGAAGGCCTTGTCGGTCAGTTCGTAGACGTCCCGGCGCATGCGCAGTTTCGCGCCATCGCGCAGACCCCCCGATCCCCGGACGTCCACACTCATCAAGAACTTGTAGATAGCACTGCCCGCCACCCGCATCGCCCCCCGTGCTGCGTGAATGGGCATCAGCATTCCGGAATCCGGAGGGGCTGGATGTAGCCGTTTACACATTGCGATGCTCGAGCGGGAGCATGCCGGGAAGCGTGCGCCCCAGGCGCACGAAGTCATCCCTTTTTCACCACTTCACGCCCCCCAAAAGAGACATAAAGCAGCACACTGTGCACGCATTTCATCACCTTGCGTGACGGGCGAGGATCACTTCGGGGATCTTCAGGAATCCAGGCTCGCGCCGGCCGCGAGGAGTTCCAGGACGGTCCGGTCCAGGATCTCGATCCTGCGCGGCCGGGTCCGCACCACACCGGCGTCCCGCAGGGGCCGCAGCGCCTTCGCGACGGCCTCGCGGGTCGCCCCGACGGCGTCGGCGAGGTCGTGCTGCGCCAGATCGACCGGCAGCACCCCGCCCGCACCCTCGTCCGAGCCCGTACCCGTGCCCGCGCCCGTGCCCGTACCCGTGCCGACGCCCGTGCCACCGCCCGCCGTTCCGCCGCCCCGCAGGGAGAGTTCGGCGAGTTCCAGCAGCCGGGCCGCGAGGCGTTGCAGGACCGTCAGCGAGACGAGCGAACGGCGTTCCTCGTCCGCGCCGCGCAGCCGGGCCGCGAGTTGGGCCATCACCAGGCCGCCGGCCTGGGGGTGGGCGGTGATGAAGCGGCGGAAGCGGTCGCTCGCCATGACCACCGCGCGCACCTGCCCCAGCGCGGTCACGGTGGCGCTGCGCGGCGAGCCGTCGACCATCGCCATCTCCCCCACCAGTTCACCCGGCCCGCGCAGGGCCAGCAGCAGCCGGTAGGAGCTGCGGCCGGTGCGCATCGAGACGGCCGACCAGCCGTCGAGAAGGACGACGACATGCCGGCCGGGCTCGCTCTCCAGCATCAGATGCTCGCCCGGGGCGAAGGGGCGCTCCGCACCCTGCCGCAGCAGGTCCTCGCGCAGCGGTCGGGCCAGCGCGTACAGAAAGGGCTCGGTGCGGTTCGTCAGCGCCATCCGGGCCTCCTCCCGCGGTAGGAGCGAAGAGCGAAGAGCCATGTGATTACTGGTCGAGGTAGGGTGATGGTGGCACGCCAAAACGGACATCCGGACGACTGGGAGGCTGTTCCCACCGATGTGGGGCAAGTCTCGCGGGCTCGCGAACCACCCAGGTCAGAGCGTTGCCGATGATCAATTCCGTACACCCGGACGGCCGTCCCGAGTGGCCGGGCCGAGCGGGCGAGCCTAGCGTCGTACTAAAATTTCCGGCTTGTTACGGCGTTGGACCGGACAACCCCAGGCAGACCTGCGGGCCCGCCGGCGCCCCGGAGGCTTCCGGGATCGAGACGCGAGGACCGATGGCAGCCATTCACGAGAGCAGTGCTCTCGGCCTGCTCGACGAAGAAATCCGCGTACAACTCGGCGACACCGCACGCTTCTCCGGTGGCCCCGCCGCCTCTCCCCGCACCCTCGTCGACATCTTCGACGCGGCCGTGCGTTCGTTCCCGGACGAGCTCGCCCTGGACGACGGCAGCACGCCCCTCACCTACCGGGCCCTGGCCGTCGAGGTGGAGCGCCTCCGGCGCCGGTTCGCCGCCGCCGGGGTCGGACTCGGCGACCGGGTGGGCGTGCGCGTGCCGTCCGGCACCAACGACCTCTACGTGGCGATCCTGGCCGTCCTCGCCGTCGGCGCGGCCTACGTCCCGGTGGACGCCGAGGACCCCGACGAGCGGGCCGAGCTGGTGTTCGGCGAGGCGGACGTACGGGCCGTCGTGGGCGCCGGGCACGAGATCACCGTCCATGACAGCTCCGCGGACGCGGCTGGCGCCGGGCGGCCCGGCACCGAGCACGACGCCTGGATCATCTTCACCTCCGGCTCCACCGGCAAGCCCAAGGGCGTCGCCGTGACCCACCGCAGCGCCGCCGCGTTCGTGGACGCCGAGGCCGCGCTGTTCCTCACCGAGGAGCCGATCGGACCCGGCGACCGGGTCATGGCCGGTCTCTCGGTGGCCTTCGACGCCTCCTGCGAGGAGATGTGGCTGGCCTGGCGGTACGGGGCCTGTCTGGTGCCCGTGCCCCGGTCGCAGGTCAGGAGCGGCGCCGACCTCGGGCCCTGGCTGGTCGAGCAGGAGATCACGGTCGTCTCGACCGTGCCGACGCTGGCCGCGCTCTGGGAGCCCGAGGCCCTCAACGAGGTGCGGCTGCTGATCTTCGGCGGCGAGGCCTGTCCGCCCGAGCTGGTGCAGCGGCTGGTGACGGAGGGCCGGGAGGTCTGGAACACGTACGGGCCGACCGAGGCCACCGTGGTCGCCTGCGCCTCCCTGATGTCGGGCGAGGAGCCGATCCGGATCGGGCTGCCGCTCCGGGGCTGGGAACTGGCCGTCGTGGACGAGGCCGGCGAGCCGGTGCCGATGGGCGCCAGCGGGCAGCTGGTGATCGGCGGGGTCGGACTGGCGCGGTATCTCGACGCCGAGAAGGACGCGGAGAAGTACGCGCCGCTGGAGTCGCTGGGCTGGGAGCGGGCCTACCGCAGCGGTGACCTGGTGCGCGCCGACGCCGAGGGGCTCGTCTTCCTCGGACGGGCCGACGAGCAGATCAAGCTCGGCGGGCGGCGGATCGAGCTGGGCGAGGTGGACTCGGCGCTGCAGGCGCTGCCGGGCGTCGCGGGGGCCGCGGCCGCCGTGCGGACCGCGCGCAGCGGCAACCAGCTCCTCGTCGGGTACGTCGTCACGCAGGACGGCTGGGACCAGGCGGCGGCCGTGGAGCGGCTGCGCGCCGAGCTGCCCGCCGCCCTGGTGCCGCTGCTCGCGCCCGTCGAGGACCTGCCGACCCGGACGTCCGGGAAGGTCGACCGCAATGCGCTGCCCTGGCCCCTGGAGGGCCTGGAGACGGCCGGCCCGGCCGAGCAGCTCTACGGCACCGAGGCATGGCTGGCCGAGCAGTGGACGGAAGTCCTCGGCATCCCCGTCGGCAGTGCCCGCGACGACTTCTTCGCGATCGGCGGCAGCAGTCTCGCCGCCGCCCAGCTGACGACGCGGCTGCGCACCCGCTACCCGAGCGCGGCCGTCCTCGACATCTATCAGCAGCCCACCCTGCGCAAGCTGGCCCGGCACCTGGAGGAGTCCGCGCAGGGCGACGGTTCCGCCCGGGTCATCGCCCCGGTGCCGACGCGCGCCAAGGCGATCCAGCTCCTGCTGCTCCTGCCGCTGTTCACGCTGCGCGGGGTGCGCTGGACCGTGCCGCTGGCCCTGATCGGGAACCTGCTGCCCGGATACGCCTGGCTGCCGACCGCCCCCTGGTGGCTGATCGTGGCCGGGCTCCTGCTGCTCTTCAGCCCGCCCGGCCGGCTCGCGATCGCCGCGGGCGGGGCGCGGCTGCTGCTGCGTGACGTCCAGCCCGGCCGGTACCCGCGCGGTGGCAGCGTCCATCTGCGGCTGTGGACGGCGGAGCGGCTGGCCGAGTTCATCGGGGCGACCTCGCTGACCGGAGCCTGGCTGGAGCGGTACGCGCGGGCCCTGGGCGCCAAGGTCGGGCCGGACGTGGACCTGCACTCGCTGCCGCCGGTGACCGGCATGCTGAAGCTGGGCCGGGGTGCGGCCGTGGAGTCCGAGGTGGACCTGTCCGGCCACTGGCTGGACGGCGACCGGCTGGAGATCGGCGCGGTCAAGGTCGGCGCGCACGCGGTCGTCGGCACGCGCAGCATGCTCTTCCCGGGCGCGCGGGTCGGCAAGCGGGCCGAGGTGGCGCCCGGTTCGGCCGTCACCGGCCAGATTCCCACCGGTCAGCGGTGGGCGGGCGCGCCCGCGGTCAAGCTGGGCAAGGCCAAGCGCAACTGGCCCAAGGAGCGGCCGGCGCGGGGCACGTACTGGCGGGTGATGTACGGCCTGACCGGTTTCGCGCTGACCTCGCTGCCGGTGCTGGCGGCCGGGGCGGCGCTGCTGGTGGCGAGCCTGTTCGTGGCGTCCGGCGACGGGCTCGGCGAGGCCCTTCGGGGCGCCGCGCTCGCCCTGGTCCCGGCCACGCTGGCCTTCGGGCTGGCGTACGCCGTGGTGCTGCTGGTCGCCGTACGGCTGCTGAGCATCGGCCTGCGCGAGGGCACGCATCCCACGCACAGCCGGATCGGCTGGCAGGCCTGGACCGTGACGCAGCTGATGGACCGCTCGCGCGAGACCCTGTTCCCGCTGTACGCCGGGCTGGTCACGCCGGTGTGGCTGCGGCTGCTCGGGATGCGGATCGGCAAGGGCGCCGAGGTCTCCACGGTCCTCGCGCTGCCCAGCCTGACCACGGTCGGCGAGGGCGCGTTCCTCGCCGACGACACGCTGACCGCGCCGTACGAGCTCGGTGGCGGCTGGGTGCGGATCGGGCGCGCGGAGATCGGGCGGCGGGCCTTCCTCGGCAACTCGGGGATGACCGCGCCGGGGCGCAGCGTGCCGGACGGCGGCCTGGTGGGCGTGCTGTCGGCGACGCCGAAGAAGGCGAAGAAGGGCAGCTCGTATCTGGGGCTGCCGCCGGTCAGGCTGCCGCGGAACACGACCGACGGCGACCAGAGCCGGACGTACGAGCCGCCCGCGCGGCTGCTGTGGGCGCGCGCCCTGGTGGAGCTGTGCCGGATCGTGCCGGTGTTCTGCTCGGCGGGGCTGGCCGTGCTGACGGTGGCGGCGCTGTGCGCGCTGGGCGCCTGGGCGCCGCTGCTGTCCGGGCTGGTGCTGCTCGGCGCCGGAGTCGCGGCGGCGCTGCTGTCCGTCGTGGCGAAGTGGCTGCTCGTGGGCCGGCACCGCAGCGGTGAGCACCCGCTGTGGAGCGGGTTCGTGTGGCGCAACGAGCTGGCGGACACGTTCGTCGAGGTGGTCGCGGTGCCGTGGCTGGCGGGCGCTGTGCCGGGCACGCCGGTGATGACGGCGTGGCTGCGCGCGCTCGGTGCGCGGATCGGCGCGGGCGTGTGGGCGGAGAGCTATTGGCTTCCTGAGTCGGACCTGGTGACACTGGGGGACGGGGCCACGGTCAACCGGGGCTGTGTGCTTCAGACTCACCTCTTCCACGACCGGATCTTGCGGACGGATACTGTGGTCCTCCGTGAGGGCGCAACGCTGGGTCCTGGCGGGATCGTGCTGCCCGGCAGCACGATCGGGGCCCGTACGACCCTGGGCCCCGCGTCGCTCGTCATGGCCGCGGAGTCCGTCCCGGACGACACCCGCTGGCTCGGCAACCCGATCGAGGCATGGCGTCCCTGAGAGCGGGCCGCTGGGAGCCGGCGGGCGGGGCAGCAGGCGGGGCCCGGCGGCGGGTGGTTCGAGTACAGGTCAGGGAGCGGACGGGGTAGTGGCAGTTCAGCAGACGGTCGGGCCGGATCCGTACTTCCCGGCCAACGGTGACTCCCGGTACCGGGTGCACCGCTACGAGCTCACGCTGGACTATCGGCCCGGTCCGAACCGGCTGTCGGGCGCGGCGCGGATCAATGCGATCGCGGGGCGTTCGCCGCTGAGCGAGTTCCAGCTGAACCTGGCCGACTTCAAGATCGGCCGGGTTCGGGTGGACGGCCGGCAGACGCACTACACCCATCGCGGCGGGCGGCTGCGGATCCGTCCCGCCAAGCCGATCCGCGCCGGTGCCGCCTTCACCGTGGAGGTGCACTGGTCGGGCAATCCGAAGCCGGTGAGCAGCCCGTGGGGCGGTCTCGGCTGGGAGGAGCTGGGCGACGGGGCGCTGGTGGCGAGCCAGCCCGTCGGAGCGCCGTCCTGGTACCCGTGCAACGACCGGCCCGCGGACAAGGCGTCGTACCTGATATCGATCACGGTGCCGTCGGCGTACTCGGTGGTGGCCGGCGGCCGGATGCTGACGCGGACCACCAAGGCCTCGACGACGACCTGGGTGTACGAGCAGTCGGCGCCGACGTCGAGCTATCTGGTCGGCCTGTCGATCGGCAAGTACCAGACCGTCCTGCTGGGCGATCCGGGGCTCGGCGGCATCCCGCAGCACGGGCACATTCCGGGGCACCTGCTGGCGGAGTTCTCCCGGGACTTCGCACGGCAGCCGGGGATGATGCATCTCTTCCAACAGCTCTTCGGGCCCTACCCGTTCGACGAGTACGCGGTGGTGGTGGCGGACGAGGAGCTCGATGTCCCCGTCGAGGCACAGGGGTTGTCGCTGTTCGGCGTCAACCATGTGGACGGGGCGCGGGGTTCGGAGCGGCTCGTGGCGCACGAGCTGGCGCACCAGTGGTTCGGCAACAGCGTGTCCATCGCCGACTGGCGGCACATCTGGCTCAACGAGGGGTTCGCGAAGTACGCGGAGTGGCTGTGGTCGGAGCGGTCGGGCGGCCGAGGCGCGCAGCAACTCGCGGCGGTCGCCCACCGGTTGCTGTCCTCGCGTCCGCAGGATCTGCGGCTGGCCGACCCCGGCCGCAAGTCGATGTTCGACGACCGCCTCTACGAGCGCGGCGGTCTCACCGTCCACGCGCTGCGCTGCGCGCTGGGCGACGAGGCGTTCTTCCGCATGCTGCGGGCCTGGCTCGGGCTGCACCGGGGCGGATCGGTGACGACGTCGACGTTCGTCGCCCATGCGGCCCGCTTCGCCCCGGAACCGCTGGACGACCTGTTCGACGCCTGGGTGTACCGCACGGCCCTGCCTCCGCTGCCGGTGCTGACGCCGGCCCGCAGCGCGGGCGCGGAGTCGGCGTGACGCTCCGCTGTGACAGCGGTGATCGCGCAGTTCTCCGCGCCCCTCACGGGGCACAATGGGCCCATGGCTCGACGTACCGCTCGCCCGCTTCAGCGCACCTCCGCCGCCGTCCCGGCCGGCTGCCCTTGCGGACTGCCCGCGGCCTACGAGGCCTGCTGCGGACGGTTTCACGCGGGCGGTGACGCCGCCCCCACCGCCGAGGCTCTGATGCGTTCGCGCTACTGCGCGTTCGTGAAGGGCGATGCGGGATATCTGCTGCGGACCTGGCATCCGCGGACCCGGCCGGAGCGGCTGGAGCTCGATCCGGGGATGCGGTGGACGGGGCTGGAGATCCTCGCCACGGTCGGCGGGAGCGCGTTCCACCCGAGTGGGGTCGTGGAGTTCCGGGCGTCCTACCGGGGCGGGGCGCTGCACGAGCGCAGCAGCTTCGAGCGGGTGGACGGGGCCTGGGTGTACGTGGACGGGGAGTTCCCCGGCTGACCCGCTTTCACGGCGCCAGGATGTCCAGTTCCTTGAGCGCGCCGAGCGTGATCTCGCGGGTGAGGCTCTCGGCCCGGGCCGGGTCGCGTTCGCGGACCGCCTCCGCGACCTGGACGTGCAGGGTGACGGCGGCCGGGGCCGGGTCCTCGAACATGACCTGGTGATGGGTGCGGCCGGTCAGGACCTCCGCGACCACGTCGCCGAGACGGGCGAACATCTCGTTGCCCGAGGCGGTGAGGATCACCCGGTGGAAGGCCACGTCGTGGTCCAGGTAGCCCTGCAGCCGGTGGCCGCGTGAGTTGGCCACCATGCCGAGCGCGCACTCCGTCAGCTCCGCGCACTGCTCCGCCGTCGCGTGCTGCGCCGCCAGGCCCGCCGCGACCGGTTCGATCGCCGAGCGCAGGACGGTGAGCGAGCGCAGCTGGTGCGGGCGGTCGGCGCCGGCCAGCCGCCAGCGGATGACCTGCGGGTCGTAGACGTTCCACTCCGCCTTGGGCCGCACCGTCACGCCCACCCGGCGGCGGGACTCGACCAGGTGCATGGACTCCAGGACGCGGACCGCCTCGCGCATGACCGAGCGGGAGACGTCGAAGCGCTGGGCGAGTTCGTCGGTGCGCAGGACACTGCCCGGCGGGTACTCACCCGCGGTGATCGAGGGGCCCAGGGCGTCCAGTACTTGGCCGTGCAGACCCCGGCCCGGAGTGGTCATGCACACAGAGTACGGGGTAGATCACGGAGCCAAAAAGTCAGACTTATATGTCACAGACTCTTGAATTAGTCGTACCTAATCGGTTTCAGTGTCGTCGGCGTCCGTTGACGTCAGGTGTCGAGGAAGACAGCGAGGCAGAGATGCGTACCCCCCACGTCGTCGTGGTGATGGGCGTCGCCGGCACGGGCAAGACCACCATCGGTCCCCTGCTCGCCGCCCGGCTCGGCGTCCCCTACGCCGAGGGCGACGACTTCCACCCGCAGGCCAACATCGCCAAGATGTCGGCCGGCACCCCGCTCGACGACGACGACCGGTGGCCCTGGCTCGACGCCATCGGCGCCTGGGCGGACGGGCGCGCCGGGCTCGGCGGAGTGGTCAGCTGCTCGGCGCTGAAGCGGTCCTACCGCGACCGGCTCCGGGCCTCGGCCCCCGGTGTCGTCTTCGTGCACCTGGCGGGCGACCGTGCGCTGATCGAGGACCGCATGGCGCACCGGCAGGGTCACTTCATGCCGACGGCCCTGCTGGACTCCCAGTTCGCCACGCTCCAGCCTCTCCAGGCGGACGAGGCGGGCGTCGTCGTCGACGTCTCCGGCAGCCCGGAGGACATCGCCGGGCGGGCCATGACCGCGCTCGCCGCTCTCCCCGACGCCGCCGCGTAACTCCTGCGCTCCCCCTCTCCACCCCCGGCTCCACCTCCATCCCGAACCCCATGACCTGTAAGGGACACCCGTGACCAGACTCAGTGTCGAGGCGCTGGCAGCGGACGCCGCCGAGCCCATCACCTCGGCCGGCCACGCGCAGTTGGGCATCGCCGTTCTGGCGGGCATCGCCGTGATCGTCCTGCTCATCACCAAGTTCAAGCTGCACGCCTTCCTGGCGCTGACCATCGGCTCGCTCGCGCTCGGCGCGTTCGCCGGGGCCCCGCTCGACAAGGCCATCGCCTCCTTCACCACCGGACTCGGCGCCACGGTCGCCGGCGTGGGCGTGCTGATCGCGCTGGGCGCGATCCTCGGCAAGATGCTCGCGGACTCCGGCGGCGCCGACCAGATCGTCGACACGATCCTCTCCAAGGCGAGCGGGCGCACGATGCCGTGGGCGATGGTGCTGATCGCCTCGGTGATCGGACTGCCGCTGTTCTTCGAGGTCGGCGTGGTGCTGCTGATCCCGGTGGTGCTGATGGTCGCCAAGCGGGGCAACTACTCGCTCATGCGGATCGGCATCCCGGCGCTGGCCGGTCTGTCCGTGATGCACGGGCTGGTGCCTCCGCACCCCGGCCCGCTGGTCGCGATCGACGCCGTCGGCGCCAACCTGGGCGTCACCCTGGCGCTGGGCGTGCTCGTCGCCGTCCCGACGGTCGTCATCGCAGGCCCGCTGTTCTCGCGCTACGCCGCCCGCTGGGTCGACGTCCCGGCCCCCGACCGCATGATCCCTCAGCGCCCGTCCGAGGATCTGGAGAGGCGGCCCGGGTTCGGCGCCACGCTCGCCACCATCCTGCTGCCCGTCGCGCTGATGCTGTCCAAGGCGCTGGTCGACATCGTCGTGGACGACAAAGAGAACACCGTGCAGCGTGTCTTCGACGTCGTCGGCTCGCCCCTGATAGCCCTGCTGTCCGCCGTGCTCGTCGGCATCTTCACGCTGGGCCGGCCCGCGGGCTTCAGCAAGGAGCGGATCTCCCAGCTCGTCGACAAGGGTCTCGCGCCCATCGCGGGCATCCTGCTGATCGTCGGCGCGGGCGGCGGCTTCAAGCAGACGCTGATCGACTGCGGCGTGGGGCAGATGGTCCTGGACATCTCCGAGGACTGGTCGATCCCGGCCCTGCTGCTGGCCTGGCTGATCGCGGTGGCGATCCGGCTGGCGACCGGTTCGGCGACCGTGGCGACGATCTCGGCGGCCGGCCTGGTCGCGCCGCTCGCGGCCGACATGTCGACCACGCACACCGCCCTGCTGGTCCTGGCCATCGGCGCCGGCTCGCTCTTCTTCAGCCATGTCAACGACGCCGGGTTCTGGCTGGTGAAGGAGTACTTCGGCCTCAGCGTCGGCCAGAACATCAAGACCTGGTCGGTGATGGAGACCATCATCTCGGTGGTCGCCGGCGGTCTGGTCCTGCTCCTCTCACTGGTCATATAACCGGTCTTCAACGGCCATACAGCCCGTCGCCCGGGCACCCGCCTGTGGCGTCCGTGACGGAGATCCGTCACGGACGCCACAGGCGGTGTTCGCGCTCCGCCCACTCCCGGCTCACCGTGCCCGTGCGCATGCCGCGGCGGGCCTCCGGGTCGCCGAGGGCCATCCCGATGTGCCCGGCGAGGACGACGCCGATGGTCAGCGCCAGCCAGTCGTGGACGAAGGTCGCACTGGTGCGCCACATGATCGGGGTGAGGTGGGTGAACCACATGAGCAGACCGGTGCCGAGCATCACCAGGGTCGCCCCCGCGATCCAGGCCGCGTAGACCTTCTGCCCGGCGTTGAACTTGGCCGCCGGACGCGACTCCCGTCGCTTGTCGCGGCGCAGGGCGGCCCGCAGCCAGCGGCGGTCGTGCGGACCGAAGCGGTTCAGGTGCCGCAGATCGGCGCGGAAGGCGCGGGAGGCGAGGCCCGCCAGCACCGGGACGGGCAGGGCGAGACCCGCCCACTCATGGATCCGGACCACCAGCTCGCGGCGGCCCACGAGCTGGGCGAACTCGGGGATGTAGAGGCAGGCCGCGGTCACCACGCACACGCCCATCAGGGCACCCGTGGCGCGGTGCACCCACCGTTCGGCGCGGCTGAACCGGCGGATGCCCGTGGCGGCCGGCGGCGCCTCAGCTCGTAGGCTCATCGTCCCGTCCGTTCGAACGGCCGACCCAGGCGTCGACGTCGTAGCCGCGTTCCTCCCAGTAGCCGGGCTTCACCTTCTCGGTGACGGTGATGCCGGAGAGCCACTTGGCGGACTTGTAGAAGTACATGGGGGCCACATAGAGGCGGACCGGGCCGCCGTGGTCGTGGCCGAGATCCTTGTCCTGCATGCGCAGCGCGACGAGGACGTCCGCGCGGCGCGCCTGGGCGAGGGTGAGGCTCTCGGTGTAGGCGCCGTCGAAGCAGGTGAAGCGGATCGCGCCGGCCTCGGCCCGGACGCCGGCCGCGTCGAGGAGCGCGGAGAGCCGGACGCCCTCGAAGGGCGTGCCGGGGACGCGCCAGCCGGTGACGCACTGGACGTCCTTGACCATGCGGGTCTGGGGCATGGCCCTGAGCTGGGCCAGCGTGTAGCTGCCGGGGCGGTCGACCAGGCCGTCCACGGTGAGACGGTAGTTCGAGGCGTTCTTGTGCGGGACCGACGAGGTCACCGAGTAGTAGCGGAAGCCGCCGCCGTTGGGCAGCAGACCGGTGAGGCCCGTGGGGTCCTTGTCGGCGGCGCCGGCCAGGAAGGCCTCCATGCCGCGCTGGAGCGGGGGCGCGGCGACGACGCCCAGCGCACCGAGGGCGAGCGTGCCGAGGAAGATCCGTCGGCCCACGGGCGCGCCTCGTTCGCCGGGTGCGCCGCGCTCGCCGGGCGGCTCGGGCGGCTTTGACGCCTCTGACGGTCCGGATGGCTCTGACGGTCCGGATGGTTCGGGGTTCACCTTTCCATTCGAACACTCGGGGCCCGGCGGGGCCAGGGATCCCGGGCGGCCGTCGGACTTCCGTCGCACTTCTTACCCCGCTCTCAGACCATGGGCTCCGCATCGGACCCCAGCGCACCGGCACGGGCCGCGTGGAAGGCCTGGTACGGGTCGCGGGCCGGGTAGGACCAGGGCTCGGGAGTGGCGTGCCGCCCGATGCGCCGGAAGAGGGCGGCGGCCTGGGCGCCCCGGCCCTCGCAGAACGTGGCGTGGGCGAGGAAGTTCAGGTCGAGCAGTCGGCGGGGGTGGCCGTCGCCCTCCCACTCCTCCCACTCCAGCCACCAGTCGAAGGCGGCTTTCAGCACGTCCCGGGCCCGGCCGTCCTGCCAGTGCCCGGAGGCGACGGGGTCGGCGGGCGCGAAGCCGTGCGCGGCCAGGACGCGGTAGCGCTCGGCGTGCGCGACGACCGGGAGGACGGCCAGCGGGGAGTCGGCGGGCGCCTGCTCGGCGGCCCAGGCGGCGAAGTCGTAGACCTCGTGCAGCGGGTCCGGGCCGCCGTCCGCCCGACGCTCCGCGAGCCGGGCGACCATCAGGTGGTGGGCGTGGTGGTGGTCGCGGTGCCGGGACCGGACCTCCTCGAAGATCCGCACGGCCGCCGCCCCGGCGTCCTGCTCCAGTTGGAGCAGGCCGAGCCAGGGGGTGGGGTCGGCGGGCGCGAGCGCGGCGGCCGACCGGCAGGCCGCCCGAGCCACGGCCGGGTCGTCCTTGCCGCGCAGCGCCCGGCGGACCCGGGCCAGTGCGTGCAGGACGGCGGCGTCGGCGCAGCCGGGCTCGGCGAGCAGCCATTCATGGGCCCAGGCGGCCGCGTACGGCTCCAGCGCGAGGACGGCGACCCGGTGCGCGCGGCGGTCCCAGTCGTCGCCGGTGCGGGCCAGCAGGGCGCGGACGGGCTGCCGTCGGCCCTGCACCAACGCGGTGCGCGCGACGACGAGTTGGCTGTCGTCCAGCGCCGGGTCGGGTGTGGGGGCGGGGACCGGGGCGAGGGTCGGACGGACGCGCTCGTGGGCGCGGCCGAGGGAGAGCGGGGGTGGGGGCACCGCGGGACTTCCTCATCCTCCTGGGAGGCGACTGTGACATCGGCCCGCGATCGGCCGATCACGCGCAGTCAACCCTCGGCCGACGCTCACCGTCAAGGCCCGGGTCACCGTGACAGGTGTCAACCGGCTTACGACACAGGGAAGTTGGCGACGGTCCGGCCCTGGTGGGAGCCGCTGCGGCCGCCGCTTCGAAGAACCGGTGTGGCGTATGCCATGGCGCGGCCTCGCCGGAGCCCACACCATGGCCGTAGAGGGACGCTAGAGTCGGCCACCACGCACCCCGTCCGTGGTCCGACCGGATGAGCGAGGTACGCAGCGTGTCGGTTCTGGTTCTGGTTCTCGCCGTGAGCGCCGCCTGCTGTCTGGGCTTCGGGTTCGTGCTCCAGCAGAACGCGGCCCAGAAGGCGCCGCTCGGCGACTTCCTCTCGCCGCGGCTGCTGCTCGACCTCATGAAGGTGCCGCGCTGGCTCGGCGGCATCGGCCTCATGGTGGCCGGCATGGCGCTGGGCGCGGTCGCGCTCGGCCAGGGCGAGATCTCCCTGGTGGAGCCGCTCCTGGCGACGAACCTGCTGTTCGCCCTCGCGCTCTCCCGCCACCAGACCAAGCAGCCGCTGGGCCGCCAGGGCTGGGCGGGCCTGCTGCTGCTCGCGGGCGGTGTGACCACCTTCATCGTGGCGGGCGAGCCGCGCGGCGGCAGCGCGCTCACGGATCCGCTGCGGCACTGGCTGATCATCGGCGTGATGGTCGGACTGGCCCTGCTGCTCACGACGTACGCCAAGCGCTCCCGGCTGAGCTCCGGCCCGGTCCTGCTCTCGCTGGCGGCCGGTCTGCTCTACGGCGTCCAGGACGCGCTGACCCGGGTCAGCGGGCAGCGGTTCTCCGCGGGCGGCCTCGGCGAGATGCTGACCGGCTGGCAGCCGTACGCGGTGCTCGCGCTCGGCGTGACCGGACTCGTACTGGTCCAGAGCGCCTTCGAGACGGCGCCCCTGCGGATGTCGCTGCCCGCGCTGACCGCCGCCCAGCCCCTCGCCGGGATCATCTGCGGCGTCGGCTTCCTGGGCGACCGGCTGCGCACCGACACCGGCGCGCTGGCCTGGGAGGCGGCGGGGCTGGCGGCGATCGTCGCGGGCATCGTGCTCCTCGGACTCCACCCGGCGATGCCGCGGGGCACGGCGCCGCGCGAACGCGTGCCGGACCTCCAGCCCCAGTAGCGGCCTGCCCGACCAGCCTGCCCGACCAGTCGGCCCGGACGGCCTGCTTGGATGGGGTCATGAGCGCTGCTGACGAGATCCTCGACATCGTCGACGAGCACGACCGGGTGGTCGGACGGCTCCCGCGCGGGCAGGCGTACGCCGAGGGCCTGCGCCACCGCTGCGTCTTCGTCCGGGCCAGGGACGCCGAGGGCCGGATCTTCGTCCACCGCCGCACCCCGACCAAGCTGGTCTTCCCCTCCCTGTACGACATGTTCGTCGGCGGGGTGGTCGGCGCGGGCGAGAGCTACGACGACGCCGCCCTGCGCGAGGCCGAGGAGGAGCTGGGCGTGAGCGGTCTGCCCCGCCCGGAGTTCGTCCTCAAGTTCCGCTACGACGGCCCCGCCGGGAGCTGGTGGTCGGCCGTCTACGAGGTCCGCTGCGAACTGCCGGTGAACCCCCAGGCGGAGGAGGTGGCCTGGCACGACTTCCTCCCGGACGAGGAGCTCGAACGGCGGCTGCCGGAGTGGGAGTGGGTGCCGGACGGGCTGGCCGCGTACGAGCGGCTGCGGGAGTTCCGGGCCCGGGGCGACGGGTAGGGTCCTGCGGGTGATCGAGTTGGTACGGAACGTCCGGTTGTGGTTCGCGCCCGCGCAGGTGCGGGAGGGGGGCACCACACCCGACTACCGGTTCTCGCTGGCGAACGAGCGCACGTTCCTGGCCTGGCTGCGCACCGCGCTCGCGCTGATCGGCGGGGGCTTCGCGGTGGACCAGTTCCTGCCGGACCTGCGCTGGGGCTGGCGGGTCGGGCTCGCGCTCGCCCTGCTCGCGGCGGGCGTGCTGTGCTCGCTGCGCGCGGTGAACCACTGGGTGCGCTGCGAGCAGGCCATGCGCCGGGGCGAGGATCTGCCGGTGTCCCGCTTCCCGGCGCTGCTGGGCGTGCTGGTCGCGGTGGTGGCCCTGGCGATGGCCGTCGTGGTGCTGGTGGGGTGGGAGGGATGAGCGGCGCGGCGCCGCCGGAGCGCGACCCCGGTCTGCAGCCCGAGCGGACCCGGCTCGCCTGGCGACGGACGACGCTGGCGGGCACCGTCGCCGCCGTGCTGGGCCTGAAGACCGCGCTGCACGGCGGCCCGTCGGCGTCCGCGATCATCGCCTGCGCGCTGGTCTGCGGCCTTTGGCTGGCCTTCCTGCTGCTGGCCCACCGGCGCATCCGCACCCTCTCCGCCACGGCGAGCCCGGCAGCCCTGACCCCACGGCACGCCACGGCGGCGGCGCTGTGCGCGGTGGCCACGGCGGTGTGCGCCGCGGCCCTCGTCGTCTAGCGGCCTCCTCCTCGGCCGGGGGACCCTACTCGGCGTTCTCGTCCGCCCAGTCGACCGTCACCACGATCTTGCCGCGGGTGCGGCCCTCCTGGTTCAGCCGGTGGGCGTCCGCCGCGCGCTCCAGCGGAAACGTGTCGGAGACGTGCACGGAGACCACGCCCTGTTCCGCGAGTTCCGCCAGCCGGGTGAGGTCCGCGGCGTCGGGCCGGACGAAGCAGTACCGGCCGCCGTAGCCGACGACCTCCCCGTCGGCGATCGACACCAGGCGTCCTTCCGGGGCCAGCAGATTGGCGGAGACCTTCAGGGTGTCGCCGCCGACCGTGTCGAAGGCCGCGTCCACACCCTCGGGGGCCAGTCCGCGCACCCGCTCGGACAGCCCCTCGCCGTAGGTCACGGGCTCGCCGCCCAGTGAGCGCACGAAGTCGTGGTTGGCCTCGCTCGCCGTGCCGATCACCCGGGCCCCCAGATGGGCGGCGAGCTGCACGGCGATGGAGCCGACGCCGCCCGCCGCCGCGTGGACGAGGACCGTCTCGCCCCGCTTCACCTGCAGGGCCTTGGTCAGCACCTGGTAGGCGGTGAGCCCGGCCAGGGGCAGGCCGGCGGCCTCCTCCCAGGTGAGGTTGCGCGGCTTGCGGGCCAGGGTGCGCACCGGGGCGGCGACGTACTCGGCGAAGGTGCCGCGCGAGAGGAAGTCCTCGCGGACGTAGCCGATGACCTCGTCGCCGACCGCGTACTCCGCGACGGACACCCCGAGCCGGACGACGACCCCCGAGACGTCCCACCCGGGAACGACCGGGAAGACCGCGTCGAGGATCGGGTCCAGATACCCCTCGCGGCACTTCCAGTCGACGGGGTTCACGGCCGCCGCCCGCACCTTGACCAGCACCGAGTCGGGACCGACCTTGGGGTCCCGGACGTCCCCGAAGCGAAGCGTCTGCGGCCCGCCGTAGCGTGAGTAGCTGATGGCCTTCATGGGTCCGACCCTCCGGGGTACCCGGACGCCACGCAAGCCGAATGACCCGTTGCGCGCAGTTCGCGTGGCAACCTGTCCGACGTCGTCACCCCCCGCAGCTTCGAAGGCGAGCACCGCATGACCACCCTGCACGTCGAACACCCCGCCCACCCGCACAGCCACGGCCCGGACTGCGGGCACACCCGGGTGAGCCACGGCGACCATGTCGACTACGCCCACGACGGACATCTGCACCGGGAGCACGGCGGCCACTGGGACGAGTGCGAGCCCGGCGGGCATGTGACCCACGACGGGCACGAGCACCGGCACGGCGCGGACTGCGGGCACCCGAGCGTGCTCCACGGCGACCACGTGGACTACCTGCACGACGGCCATCGGCACGCCGAGCACGACGGTCACTGGGACGACCACTGACGCGACTTCTGACGCGGCTGCCTACGCGGCCGAAAACCGCCTGCCGACGGCTCCCCGGGTTCGCCCCGGGGAGCCGTCGCCCTATCGTGGCCCAGATCACGTTGGACGCGACCACTGGACGACATACCGACCGGTCGGCATCATGGTGCGGAGCACTCGTCCACCCGTCCCGTCCGTAGGAGCGACGCATGAGCCCCGATCACCCGCCCGGACTCGACCTCGACCGGCTGCGCGCCCTGCTGGAACGCGAGCGCCCCGGTCTGGTCGACGGCCCCCTCACCGGCCGGCTGATCGAGGGCGGGCGCTCGAACCTCACCTACGCGGTCTCCGACGGCGAGGCGAAGTGGGTCGTCCGGCGCCCCCCGCTCGGGCACGTCCTGGCCACCGCGCACGACATGAAGCGCGAGCACCGGGTGATCAGCGCCCTGCACCCGACGAGCGTCCCGGTACCGCGCCCGGTGCTGCTGTGCGAGGACGACGAGGTGCTCGGGGCGCCCTTCTACGTGATGGAGTTCGTCGAGGGCACCCCCTACCGCACGGCCGAGGACCTCGCCCCGCTCGGCGCGCAGCGCACCCGGGACGCGGTGCTGTCGCTGGTGGACACGCTGGTGGAGCTGCACGCGGTGGACCCCGCCGGGGTGGGCCTGGCCGACTTCGGCCGTCCCGAGGGTTTCCTGGACCGGCAGCTGCGCCGGTGGGGCAAGCAGCTGGACGCCTCCCGCAGCCGCGACCTCGCCGGGATCGACGAGCTGCACGCGGCGCTCGGCCGCGCGCTGCCGCACTCCCCCGCCCCGGCGGTCGTGCACGGCGACTACCGGCTCGACAACGTCCTGATCGGCGCCGACGACAAGATCAAGGCGATCCTCGACTGGGAGATGTCGACGCTCGGCGACCCGCTGACCGACCTGGGCCTGCTGGTGATGTACAGCGTGCCGCTGGAGCTGCCGGACTCCCCCGTCTCCACGACCGCCACCGCCGTCGGACACCCGTCGGCGGCCGAGCTGATCGAGCGCTACGCGGCCCGTTCCGGGCGGGACGTCTCGGCGGTCTCCTGGTACACGGCGTTCGCCTGGTTCAAGCTCGCCGTGATCCTGGAGGGCATCCACTACCGCTACACGCTGGGCCAGACCGTCGGGCGCGGCTTCGACCGCATCGGCGATCTCGTCCCCGTCTTCATCGCGCACGGCACGACCACTCTCCAGGAAGGCTGACCGGCATGGACTTCGCGTTCGACGCCCGCACCGAGGAACTCCGCGCCAAGCTGCTCGCCTTCATGGAGGAGTACGTCTACCCGGCCGAGGCCGTCGCCGAGGAGCAGCGTGCGCTGCTGGCCTCGCCGTGGGACACCCCGGCCGTGGTGGAGGAGCTGAAGGCGGAGGCGCGCAGGCAGGGCCTGTGGAACCTCTTCCTGCCCGACGCCGAGCACGGCGCCGGCCTGACGAACCTGCAGTACGCGCCGCTGGCCGAGATCACCGGCCGCTCCCCGCACCTGGCGCCGACGGCCCTGAACTGCGCCGCGCCGGACACCGGGAACATGGAAGTGCTCGCGCAGTTCGGCGACGAGCGGCAGCAGAAGCAGTGGCTGGAGCCGCTCCTCGCCGGTGAGATCCGCTCGGCGTTCGCGATGACCGAGCCGGACGTGGCCTCCTCCGACGCCACCAACATCACCACGCACATCGAGCGGGACGGCGACGAGTACGTCGTCACGGGCCGCAAGTGGTACATCTCCGGGGCGATGAACCCGGACTGCCGGATCTTCATCGTGATGGGCAAGACGGACCCGGACGGCGCCGACCCGCGCCGCCAGCAGTCCATGATCCTGGTCCCGCGCGACACGCCCGGTGTCACCGTCAAGCGCGCCATGAAGGTCTTCGGGTACGAGGACCACTCCCACGGCGGCCACGCCGAGGTGCTCTTCGACCACGCGCGTGTGCCGGTGACGAACCTGGTCGGCGAGGAGGGCGGCGGCTTCGCCATCGCCCAGGCCCGGCTCGGCCCCGGCCGCATCCACCACTGCATGCGGCTGATCGGCATGGCGGAGCGGGCGATCGAGCTGATGTGCCGGCGGGCCGTCTCCCGGGACGCCTTCGGCAAGTCGCTGGCGCAGCAGGGCGTGGTCCACAACTGGATCGCGGACGCGCGCGTGACGGTCGAACAGCTGCGGCTGCTGGTGCTGAAGACCGCCTGGATGATGGACACCGTCGGCAACCGGGGCGCCCACACCGAGATCCAGGCCATCAAGATCGCGACGCCCCGCGCGGTCGTCGACATCATCGACCGCGCGATCCAGTTGCACGGCGCGGGCGGCGTCAGCCAGGACTTCCCGCTGGCCGAGCTGTACGCAAGCGCGCGCACCCTGATGATCGCCGACGGCCCGGACGAGGTGCATCAGCGGTCGCTGGCGCGGCGGGAGCTGAAGAAGTACCTGTAGGGGCATGGCATGCGGTAAGGGGCGGTCGCCATGGGCGACCGCCCCTTACCGCTGCACGCATGGACGCACGCCGCTACGGACGCAGCGCCCGCAGCAGCAGGTCGGCCAGGTGGTCGGCGACCTCCTGGGGGCTCATCGGCCCGCCCGGCCGGTACCAGGTCGACAGGTGGTGCACGGACCCGAAGTGGTAGTCCACGACCAGGTCGGCCGGGGTCGCCGTGGAGAAGACACCGGCCTCCTGGCCCTCCTCGACGAGCGCGCGGAACCGTTCGTGATAGCGCCGCCGCTCGGCTCGCACCTGCTTGTTCTTCTCCGGGCTCAGATGGTGCATCGACCGGAAGAAGATCATCGCGTCGTCGAGGTTCTCGATCGTCGTGACGACCACGTCCGCCGCCGCGCCCCGCAGCCGCTTCTCGATCGGCTCGTCGGCGTTCGCGAAGGCGTCCAGGCGCTCCTGCTGGACGCGCAGCACGCGCGCGTACACCTCGTGCAGCAGGTCGTCCTTGGAGCCGAAGTAGTGGTACAGCGCCCCCTTGGTGACGCCGGCCGCCTCCACGATCTCCTGCACCGAGGTGCGGTCGTAGCCCTGCTCGGCGAAGAGCCGGGTGGCCGCGGCCAGCAGCCGCTGCGGCACGGGGGTCCCGTCGCCGTCCGTCGTCCTGGGCACTGCCGCCACCTCTCGCATCGTCTCTACCGGCTGTCGTGCGCGCGGGAACGCAGTTCCCGACGGAGGATCTTCCCACTCGCCGTCTTGGGCAGGTCGGGCAGGATCTCCACCTGACGCGGATACTTGTAGGCCGCCAGTCTGTCCTTGCAGTAGGCGGCGAGCGTATCGGCATCCGCGTCGGAGCCGGGGCGCAGGCTGATGTACGCCTTGACGGTCTCCCCGCGATAGCCGTCCGGCACCCCGACCACGGCCGCCTCGCGCACCGCCGGGTGGGTGTACAGCACGTCCTCGACCTCACGCGGCCAGACCTTGCCCCTCCTTCTGGGGGACACCCCCAGACCCCCGGCGGACGCGTTGATCATGTCCTTCTTGCGGTCGACGACGTACAGCCGACCGGACCGCCGCCGGTAGCCGAGGCCGACGGGCCCACGTACGACGATCTCACTCGGCTCGCCGAACGGGACCTCAGCACCCTGATCACTGGTCCGTACGACCATGTCTGCCTCGGCCCCACGGCGAGGGTTCCCGACTGGGTCGACCGGTGATTCGTACTGCGGCAGGCCGGAAGCGCAGAAGGCTGCGGACTCAACGAGGTTGCAACGGTTGCCGATGTACGAGCCGGGACCGGCGCGGAACTTCTCCACCAGCACGGGCCACACGGCGGCGCGGCTCGCCGAGATCTCCGACAACAAGGAGAGGTGGTCGCGGATGCCGACAGGACGGGCATCCGACGCCCCGGAAACCGCCGACGGTCCGACCGTGAGGCCGGACCGCATTCGGCGTACGCGTCGAGAACGGGAATCCTCTCGAAGCGGTGCATCACGACTGTGCCCACACTGCTGAGGCACGCCGCGAACTGGCAGACCATGCCGGTGATTTGACCTCCTCCTCACGCCGAAGCACGAGGATTCCAACCCAGTAGGTTGAAGTTCACGGACGCTCGACCGCATACACGGTGTCGTCCCTCCGGCAGGCCCTGCCGCAACACCCCTGTTGGGGCCCGCACAAGGTACCACCGCGCCCAACTCACCCCAAACCGGCGGGCGGTGACCCGCCCGGGCGACGGCGGTGAGGTCGTCGGCGTCGGACGCCCGCTCAAGCCGTTCGAAGGCCAGCACGCGCGCGTCGCCGCGGGTCTGGAAGTCCAGCTCGCAGCCGGTGAGCACGATCCGCACCGGCGAGTCGGCCGCCGTGTCGCGCAGATACGACTCCCAGGCCCGGTCGGAGCAGATCAGCGCGGCGACCTCGCCGTCCCGCAGGACATGGGCGACCTCCCCCGACTTGTACATCGGGTTGACGGGGACGACCGTCGCGCCCGCCTTCCAGGCGCCCAGCAGGGCGACCACGAAGAGCGGGGAGTTCTGCAGCAGCACGGCGACCCGGTCGCCGGGCTCCAGGCCGCGGGCGGCGAGGTGACCGGCGACGGAGTCGCTCAGCTCGTCCACCTCGCGATAACTGAGCCGCCCGTCGAAGTAGGCCAGACAGGTGCGGTCGGGAGCCTCGGCGACAGACCTGCGGAAGGCGTGCACCAGGGAGTCGGCGGGATCGATCGGGGCGCGCTGGGCGTCGTCGAGAAGGTCCAGCCAGGGCTTGGCCGCGTAGCGGGAGGCAGGCGTGGGGCCGGACGCGGGGCCGGACGCGGGGCCGGGCGTGAGGTCGGGCGAGCTCATTCGGCGGCCTCCCACTTCTGCTGGAGGTGGTTCATGTTGGTCAGCCAGCGGTCGGGGTCGCCCGCGCGCACCTGGTAGTACCCGGCGACCTCGGGGTGCGGCAGGATCAGGAAGCGGTCCTCGGCGATGCCCTTGAACAGGGCGTCCGCCACGTCCTGCGGCTCGATCGCGGTCGGCTTGAGCACCAGGTCGCCCGCGCTGCCGGTGGCGTCCAGCATGTCGGTGCGCACGCCCTGGGGACAGATCGCGTGGACCTTGATGCCCCGGTGCCGGTAGGTCAGCGACAGCCACTCGGCGAAGGCGTACGCGCCGTGCTTGGTGACGCTGTAGGGCGCGGCGCCGATCATCGTGAGCAGCCCGGCCGCGGAGACCGTGGAGACGAACCGGCCCCGGCCGCGCTCCAGCCAGTCCGGCAGCAGCGCGTGCGCCGCACGGACATGGGCCATCACGTTGACGTCCCAGGCCTGCGCCCAGACTGCCTCCCCGGCCGCCTCCGAGCCGCCCGAGGCGACTCCGGCGTTGGCGCAGTACACGTCGACCGTGCCGCCGAGCGCCTCCCGGGCCGCCTCGACGATCGCCGAGGCGTCGCCCGGAACCGCGATGCCGCCGATCTCGTCGGCGACGGCCCGCGCCCGGTCCGCGTCCAGGTCGTTGACGACGACCCGGGCCCCCTCGGCGGCGAAGCGGCGGGCCAGCGCGGCCCCGATGCCGCCCCCCGCTCCGGTCACGACCACTCCGGCATCCTGCACGGCTTCCACCATCGGTCTCCTTCGACGCGACTGCGGCACGAATCGGCTCCGACGCCAGACTAACCGGTCGGTATGTCTGACGAAAGGGAGACGGAGCCACGGCGACACCTTAAGGCGGCGCACCGCACGCGCGGGGCCGACCGCGTTCCGGCGTGCGCGACAGGATTGTCTTTTGTACGGATGAGCCGTGACGTATGGCCAATTACGCCCGTTGGCGGGACGATGCGCGCACTTGGCGCACCGCTTCGGGGGACGAGGGGGCCTGTCATGGCGGATCCGGCGATGAGTGTGACTCCCTACTGGGAACTGACCTTCGACGCCGACGGGGACGTCGACGGCGCGCGACGGGACCGGCTGCTGACCGAGGTGAAGCGGCGCGGCGTCCGGGATCTGATCGTCTTCTCGCACGGCTGGAACAGCGACCGCTCCGGCGCGACCCGCCTCTACAGCCGCTTCTTCGCCCCGATCCCCGGTCTGGTCCCGGCGGCGAAGATCGGTTACGTCGGCGTGGTGTGGCCGTCGATGCGGTTCTCGGACGAGCCGATCCCCGACTTCCCGCGGTCCGTCGCGGCCGGGACGGCGGAGGCGATCCGGCGGCCGGCGCTCGACGAGGACACCCGGCACGCGCTGCTGGAGACCTTCCCCGGCCGGGCCACCGTGGTCGACCAGATCGCACGGATGCTGGAGCAGCGGCCGCCCGAGGAGGCCGAACTGGAGGAGTTCGGACGGCTGGTGCGGCTGCTGGTGGACGTGGTGCCGCCCGGGCCGCAGGCGCCGTTCGCGGCGGACACGCTGGCGGAAGGGGTGCCGCAGGACGAGCCGGAGATGCTCGCCGGGTCGACGGCGGCGGCCTGCGAGGAGTTCGCGGGGGCCCTGGCCGGACTCGAATCCCCTTCGGGTGTCGAGGGGTTCGGCCTTCCCAACCCGTGGGACGGGGCGCACGAGTTGCTGCGGCAGGCGACGTACTACGCGATGAAGCGGCGCGCGGGGACGGTCGGCGAGCGCGGGCTCGGGCCGTTCGTCGGCCGGCTGGCGAAGGTCGCGCCCGCCGTGCGGGTGCATCTGGTGGGGCACAGCTTCGGCGGGCGGCTGGTGGCGTTCGCGCTGCGCGGGCTGCCGGAGGGCGTGCGCACGGTGAAGTCCGTCACGCTGCTCCAAGGGGCCTTCTCGCACTACGCGTTCTCCGCGCGGCTGCCGCACGACACGCGCGCGGGCGGCGTGCTGCAGGGGCAGCAGAACCGGATCGACGGCCCTCTGGTGTGCTGCTACTCCTCCTTCGACCAGGCGCTGAGCACGATGTACCCGCTGGCCTCCCGGATGGCGGGCGACGCACAGGGGATGGTCGCGGAGTTCGGCGTCGGGAGCGTGCTGGGCGCCAAGTGGGGTGCGATGGGGCACGACGGGGTGCAGGCGGTGCCGGGTACGCGCGCGTGCACGCTCGCCGAGGCGCTGGCCGGACGACTGCCGGCCGCGGGCTGTGTGAACGTCGACGCGTCCGCGGTGGTCCGCCGCGGTGGGGCGCCGGCCGGGGCGCACAGTGACATCGTGCACCCCGAGCTGGCGCGGGTGGTGCTGGCGGCGGGCCGCATCCACTGAGGACGTCCGCTGAGGACGCGGTCCGCCGCCGTCTTTCACGGGCTCACCGGTGCGAGGTGAACTCCACCACCTGCTGGAAGGTGGGCCGGTTCTGCCAGCTGATGTTGCCGTGCTTGATGCCGCCCAGGGTGCGCTGAACGATCGAGTCGGCGCACCACTGGTTGCCGGTCGCGCACAGGTCGTCGCCCGGGTAGACCTGGGCCGCGGTCAGGCCGGCCGCCGTCTTCAGGGTGCTGATGAGGACGTCCCGGCAGCCGGTGAGGGTGCCGCCGCCGCAGTACTTCTGCGGCAGCCCGCCCTGTACCGACTCGCCGAGCACGGCCCGGATGTCCTTGTCGACATAGCTCCACCAGCCGTACTGGAAGGAGCTTCCGGCGTGCGCCCCGGTCGGGCCGTGGGCCGCGGACGGGGCCTCGTCGATGGGCAGGTTGGCGGTGAACGCGGTGTACAGGGCGGTGCCGAGGCCGGGTTCGAACTCGGCCTTGACCAGCAGCGGCCACCAGGCGTCCAGGATGCGGATCGCGTCGGCGTTGGCGTAGGTCTTCGAGCCCGCCGTGGTCTCGGTGCGTTTGCCGCCGGCCGTGAGCCAGGTCTGGAGCTTGGTCACGGCCGCGGCCGCGGTGGTGTCCGTGACCGTGGAGCTGTTGATCACCTTCAGCAGGTCCGGCAGGACGTCCTCGGCGCGCAGGTCCGCGAGCGCCGCGTCCGCCATCGCCTTCGTCAGGGACGCGCGCGTGACGCCGCCGGCCGCGACCAGCTTCTTCACCCGGTCCTCGAGCAGGTTGCCGCGGTGCACCGACCCGTCGCCCCAGGAGGCCGTCGAGTAGTCCAGGGCCTGTTTGTTGTTCCAGGAGATGTAGTAGTCCTGGTCGATGGAGTTGGGGTGCGCCGAGGCCGGCGTGTACTCGGCCGTGTTGGTGGCCGGCACCCAGTTCTTCCACTCGTACGCCGCCTGCGCCCACACCGGGAACTCGGCGTCGACGCCGCTCGCGCGCACCGGGTTGTCGCCGCTGTTGTAGTACGCGGTGTGGGTGGAGTCGGCGTAGAACCAGTTGAAGGTGTAGTTGATGTGCTGCACCGCGCTCTGGAAGGTCTGCGGGCTCTTGACGTAGTCCGGGTCGTTCAGCATCTGGAAGCCGATGATCGAGTCGGCCTCGTGCATGAACGAGGAGCGCAGGGTGGTGTAGGCGACCTTCTTGCCGCCCACGGTCGCCCGGTACTCCACGGGACCGTACTTGGTGCGGTAGACCCGCATCGTGTACGAGCCCACGGCCGTGTCGTCGGCGGTGGTCGGCTTCCAGGCGTTCTTCTGCTCCACCACGTCCATGGCCGTGCAGACGCCGCGGTACAGATAGTGGAAGTCGTCCTGGCACAGCTCGACCGCGTAGGTGTCGATGATGTCCTGGCCGGAGGTCGTGGCGCTCCACGAGTAGTCCTGGCCGCGGCCGAGCTCGACGTACATGCTCAGCCCCGCGAAGGAGGCGCCGCGGGCGCTGATGCCCGGACCCTGGATCTCCTGGAGCATGAGCAGCTGCGGGGCGAAGTAGCCGGTCTGCGGTCCGAAGACGGCGATCGGGTGACCGCTGGCCGTGGCGCTGCCGCTCACCACGAGGGCGTTGGACATGCCGCGCTTGGCCGAGCTGAGGGCGGTCGCGGTCGCCGTGGCGGAGGCGGCGCTCGCGCTCGCGTCGCCGCCGGTGCCCGTGGCGTCGTAGATCAGCGGCTCCGTGGTCACCGAGCCGGCGTCGGGCAGCGCCGCGCCCTGCGGGCTCGCGGGCTTGGCGGCGTACGGGAAGCTCTGGCCGTCGTGGACGGTGAGGACGGCCTCGGGGTCGTTGCGTTCGCGGAACGCCTCCCAGACCTGGGTGCCCTGTGTGACGCCGTACTTCTCCTGTGCGGCGAGCAGCGAGATGGCGTTGTTGACCTCTCCGCCGCCGCCGGAGCCGAAGAGCGCGCCGATGACCGAGGCCAGCGCCACCAGGTCGGTGATCTTGAAGTGATCGATGGTGCCTGCATTGGTGATTGAGTCCTTGTGGCCGGTCAGGACGTATTCACCGGGGAAGTAGCGGCCGCTGTCGGAGGCGTCGATATAGGCGTTGACGCCGGCCAGATAGGCGTTGGCGTCGGCGAGTGCCTGTTGGCCGCGGGTGCCGTTGTTCGCGACGGCGTTGTCGATCTGGGCCTGGAGGTCTGCCTCGGTGTACGGAGCGTTGCGCCAGAACTGCTGCTCAAGACCCTGGTTGGAGGGGTCGCCGCCGGCGAACGCGGTGAGCTGGCCGCGGCCGACGTGGCGGAAGACGTCCATCAGCCACAGCCGGTCCTGGGCGGCCGCATATCCGGCGCCGAACTCCGTGCCGTATCTGGTGGTACCGGTGATGTGCGGGACACCCGTCTTCTTGTCCCGGACGATCGTCACGTCCGTACGGCCGGCGGGACTGAGGGTGGAGGCGACTTGATCGGCGGAGACTCCGAACGACGCGTCGTTGAAGAACGTGTTGATCGTGGCGTTGGTGAGCGTGGAGTAGCCCTTGGCCAGGTTGGCGTAGGGGCCCAGCTGGTCCTCGGCGTGCTCGGGCTGGGTGCCGAAGGCCTGGTTGAGGAGGATCTGGGCGAGGGTCGCGTTGCCGTTCTCGCCGGGCGGCAGGATGTCGGAGCACTGTCCGCCGCAGTAGTCGTTCGCCGCCGTGACCTCGGCGGCAACCGCCGTTTGGGAAAGCGGCGACAAAAGTCCGGCAATCAGCGCGCATACGGAGGCGGTCTTCAGGAACCCGGGGAATCTGCCGGGAGTTCTCAGTCTGTCGAGAGTTGTTCGGGGGGTTCGCCGTGGCATCGGCTGCTCCTAGCGACAGGGGGGTCGGCGGAAGGTTACCGGCGGTATCCCCGGGTTTGAAGATGAACATGCGTCAAGTTTTCGGCAGGGGGAGGTCATCGGAAAATCGGATGGAGCCGAATCGCATGTCGATACGTCTATTCGACGACGTCCGTACGACGACGCCGAAGTGACCGAAGTACAGGTGCAGATGTGACGGAGGTGCAAGGCGATGGCGGGTTTCCGAAGTCTGGCAAGACAGGTGCGAGACCCTCGGTGCGATCTGGCGCTGCGGCGGTATTCGCTGCGTAAGTGCCTTGAGCGGTTCGCCCCCTACGGGCACAGGGCGACCTGGGACCACCTCTGCTCACGCGCCGGGTTCGGTCCGGAGGACCGCTCCCCCGACCCAGCGCGGCTCGTGGCCGCGCTGGACGAGCTGGAGGAGGCGCGCGCGGTGTGGCTGGCCTATGAGGTCGAGTTCGCCGCGCGCCGCAGGAAGGAGAAGCACGGCGGGTTGCGCAGGCCCGGCAGTGTGGACGACTGGCACCGGCTGACCTGGGGCGGCTTCGGCGTCGCCTGGTGCGACGACCCGCGACTTCACCCCCGTGAGTCGCTGGCCGAGGTACTGCGCAGGCTGATCTCCGCGCTGAAGCGGGAACCGGGCTCGGGCTGCCCGGTGTGCGGCGGCGAGCGGCTCCCGTGGAAGTACGAGCTGGATCACGAACCGTCGGCGGGCCCGGTCTGCGCGGACTGCGGAATCCTCGTACCGCGCCCGGTGCTCACCCCCGAAGCCCTGGCCTACGCCAGGCGCGGGCGGCTGCTGGTGTCGGCCTGAGGCCCTGACACCGGCCCTATGCTCTGCCCAAGGTCGGCCCACGGCCGACCTGAGAGTACGACGGGGGTGCGCCGGGGATGCCGCACCCCCTGTTCCACCGAGACGTTCACGAGCCACTCAGCCGAGCCGACGGATACCGACCCGACGGATACCGACCCGACGGATACCGAGCCGGCGGATGCCGAGCCGACGGGCGCGGGGCCACGGGATGCCGCGCCGAGGGGCGCTGACCCGGCAGGTCCGGAACAGGCCGTGTCCGACGGTCAGTTGGCGTGGGCGGGGACGTTACCAGGGGTTAAACGGGTCGCTCCATCCGTTTCCCGGCGGGCAGAGTCGGGGGGATGAAACCCAGCCGAGGAAGCCGTACCCGGCCCTGAAGGAGCCCTCATGTCGACGCTGCGCGTCACCGCCGAAGTGCTGACCATCCACGAACACCCGGGCGCGGACGCCCTCGAACTGGCCCAGGTCGGCCTGTATCGGGCCGTCGTCGCGAAGGGCGCCTACCGAACCGGCGAGGCCGCCCTCTACATCCCCGAGCAGTCGGTGCTCCCGGCCGAGCTGGTCGAGGAGCTGGGGCTGACCGGGCGGCTGGCGGGCAGCAGGTCGGACCGGGTGAAGGCGGTGCGGCTGCGGGGCGAGCTGTCGCAGGGGATCGTGTGCCGCCCGAAGGCACTGGTGGACGTCGACCTGGCGCTGGCCGCGGCCGAGGGCGCCGACTTCGCGGAGCGGCTCGGCATCGTCAAGTGGGTGCCGCCGATCCCGCCGACCATGAGCGGCGAGGTCGAGGCGGCCCTGGATCTGCTGCCGTGGGTGGACATCGAGAACATCCAGCGCTACCCCGGCATCTTCGAACCCGGCGAGCCGGTGGTCCTGACCGAGAAACTGCACGGCACGGCATGCCTGCTGACATACGTCGCGGACGAGGAGCGGGTGTACGTCTCCTCGAAGGGCTTCGGCGCGAAGTCCCTCGCCCTGGCGGAGGACCCGCGCAACCTGTACTGGCGTGCCGTGCGGGGCCACGGGGTCGCCGAGGCGGCGGCCGGGCTCGCCGAGCGACTGGGCGCCCGTCGGATCGGGATCTTCGGCGAGGTGTACGGAGCGGGCGTGCAGGACCTGACGTACGGCGCGGACGGGCGACGGGAAACCCTCGGATACGCGGTGTTCGACGTGTCCGCGGAGATCGACGGGACGCTGCACTGGCTGGACGCGGCGGAGCTGCTGGAGGGCCGACTGCCCCTCGTGCCCCGCCTGTTCGAGGGGCCTTACGACAGCGGCCGGGTCCTGGAGATCGCGACCGGCCGCGAGACGGTGTCCGGACGTGAGCTGCATCTGCGCGAGGGCGTGGTGATCCGGCCGGCCGTCGAGCGGTACAGCCCGGTGACGGGGGGACGGGCGATCGCCAAGGCGGTGAGCGGGGCGTATCTGACCCGCAAGGGCGGCACGGAGTACGAGTAGTCCTTCGCCGCCCCCGAGCAGCCCTTCGCCGCCCCCGAGCAGCCCTTCGCCGCCCCCGAGCGGCCCTTCACCGCTCCGAGCAGCCCTGCACCGTCCCCGCCTTGCGCTCCACCAGCAGGCGTGAGCCCGAGGCCCGTTCGCCGAAGACGTCGTCCGGGTTGGAGAGGACGCAGGTGGCGAGGGACAGACAGCCGCAGCCGATGCAGTCGGTGAGGTGGTCGCGGAGGCGGTTGAGCTGCTTGATGCGTTCGTCCAGCTCCGCACGCCATGCCTCCGAGAGGCGGGCCCAGTCCTCGCGGGTCGGGGTCCGCTCCTCGGGAAGCTCGGCGAGCGCCTCCCGGATGGTGGCCAGGGGGATGCCGACCCGTTGCGCCGCCCGGACGAAGGCGACGCGGCGCAGTGTGTCGCGGTGGTAGCGGCGCTGGTTGCCCGTCGTGCGGCGGCTGCTGATCAGGCCCTTGGACTCGTAGAAGTGCAGGGCGGAGACGGCGGCGCCGCTGCGCGCGGCGAGCTGGCCGACCGTGAGCTCGTGGATCTTCTCGGGAATCTGCGGCACCCCTCGAACCCTACCCACCGCCGCAGACCCGGGTCCGTTGACATCGACTCGACAGCCGACCATGCTAAGCAGTTGCTTAGACCTATGACATGGTGACCGGGCAGTTAGTGACGCGAGAGGGCCGACAGACATGGCAGAGCCGAGGATCTTCACGTCCGCCGACGACCTGAAGGCGGCGGTGGGCGAGCAGTTGGGGTACACCGACTGGCTGGACGTCGACCAGAAGCGGATCGATCTCTTCGCGGAGGCCACCGGCGACCACCAGTGGATCCACGTCGACCCGGAGAAGGCCGCCGCCGGCCCCTTCGGCACGACCATCGCGCACGGCTACCTCACCCTGTCTCTGCTGCCGCTCTTCGGCCCCCAGCTGATCAAGGTCGAGAACGTCAAGATGGGCGTCAACTACGGGACGAACAAGGTCCGTTTCCCCTCCCCCGTGCCCGTCGGCTCGCGGCTGCGCGCCACCGCGAAGATCACCGGCGTCGAGGACGTCACCGGCGGCGTCCAGGTCAGCGTCGCCTTCACGGTGGAGCGCGAGGGCGGGGACAAGCCGGTGTGCGTGGCGGAGTCGGTGTCCCGGTACTACCTGTAATACCCGTAGCACCTGTAACACCCGCAGTACCCGTACTACCTGTAGTACGGGTACTACATGTGGGCGCTACTTCGTCGCGCCCACCATCCGCAGCACGAGGTCGGCGTACAGCGCGCCGACCTCGTCGGGCGTGCGGGGGCCGTCGACGTTGAACCAGCGGGCCACGTCGATGCAGAGGGACAGCACGGCGAGGGTCGTGCCGCGTACGTCCTGCACATCGAACTCGCCGCTCGCCACGCCGTCCTCGATGATCCCGCGCACCTCGGCGTCGACCTGTCGGCGCAGGTCGAGGATCTCGGCGCGGGCCTCGGGGCCGAGCGCGTCCAGTTCGTACTGCACCACCCGCGCGGTGGTGCGGCGCCCGGCGTGCCAGCGCACGAAGGAGCTCACCGCCTCCGCGAGACGCCGGGTGGCGTCGCCGTCGCCGGCGGCCGCCGTGCGCAGGATGTCCAGCGCGCGGTCGTGGCCGATCCGGCTGATGCGGTGGAGCAGCTCTTCCTTGGTCTTGTAGTGGATGTAGAGGGCGGCCGGGCTCATCCCCGCACGGCCCGCGATGTCCCGGGTCGTCGTCGCGTGGTAGCCGCGCTCGGCGAAGGCCTCCACGGCGGCGACGAGCAGCCGCCGGGCCGCGTCAGGGGTGACCTCTTCCCACGGCTCGATCTCGCCGCCGGTCGTCTCCGCCGCCGTAGTCATCGCTCGTTCGCCCCTCTCGGTACAGGAGCTCCACCATACCGCCGAAGCTGAGCGCCCGCTTAGAGTGCCCGCTCAGAGCTTTTCCGTCTGCTCAGAGCTTCTCGAAGGGGCTGTATGTCCGGACCGCCGCGTCCTGCTTGTCCCTGATCACCTTGGCGAGGGTGAAGGCGGACGTCACGAGGTAGAGGACGGCGATCGCGAGGAAGCCGCGCACCCAGGCGTCGGCGTTCAGCTTGAAGATGCCGATGGCCGTCGCCGCCATCGCCACGGCGAAGGACGCGACCGCCTGGCCGTAGAAGGCGGCGGTGTTCTGCTTGACCGGTGTCTCACTCATGGGAGAAGCCTCGCCGGACGAGGCCTCCGTCACATCCGTCCGGCTACTCAGAAGGTACTCAGAACGCCGAAACCCCGGTCAGCGCCCGCCCGATGACCAGCTTCTGGATCTGGCTCGTGCCCTCGTAGAGGGTCATCACGCGGGCGTCGCGCAGGAGTTTGCCCGCCGGGTACTCGTCGATGTAGCCGTAGCCGCCGAAGACCTGGAGGGCGTTGTTGGCGGCGCGGACGGCGGCCTCCGAGGCGAAGAGCTTGGCCTTGGAGGACTCGGTGGCGAAGGGCAGGCCCCGGTCGATCAGGTCGGCGACCCGCCAGGTCAGCAGCCGCGCCGCGTCGACATCGACCGCGATGTCGCTGATCAGTTCCTGGACGAGCTGGTGGTGGGCGATGCTCCGGCCGAACTGCTCGCGCTCGCCCGCGTACCGGACCGCCGCGTCCAGGGCGGCCTGCGCGATGCCGACGCAGCCCGCCGCGACCGACATCCGCCCCTTGGCCAGCGCCGACATCGCGACCGAGAAGCCCTTGCCCTCCGGGCCGAGCAGCGCGGAGGCGGGCACCCGGACGTCGTCCAGGACCAGTTCCGCGGTCGTCTGGCCGCGCAGGCCGAGCTTGCCGTGGATGGTGCGGCGGGTCAGGCCGGGGGTGTCGGTCGGCACGAGGAAGGCGGAGACGCCCTTGTGGCCGGGGGCGTCGGTCGAGCGGGCGAAGAGCAGGACGACGTCGGCCCAGGCGCCGTTCGTGATGAACATCTTGGCGCCGTCGACGACATACGAGTCGCCGTCGCGGACCGCGCGGGTCGTCAGGTTGCCCGCGTCCGAGCCGGTGCCGGGTTCGGTCAGGCCGAAGCAGCCGACGGTCTCGCCGGACGTCAGCCCCGGCAGCCAGCGCCGCTTCTGCTCCTCGCTCCCCCAGGCGGCGATCGTCTTGGCGACCAGCCCGAGCGAGACGGAGACGATCCCGCGCACGGAGGAGTCCCCGCGGCCGAGTTCCTCCGTGACCAGACAGTAGGCGAGATGGTCGCCGCCCGAGCCGCCGTACTCCTCGTCGACGGTCAGCCCGAGGAAGCCGACCTCGCCGAGCTTCTTGACGATGGACCGGTCCACCTCCTCGGCACGGTCCCAGGCGACGACGTGCGGGGCGATCTCGCGCTCCACGAAGTCCCTGGCGAGCCGCTGGACGGCCGCCTGCTCCTCACTGAGCCCCAGATTCATGAATGCCCGCACCCTTGGATCAGCTGGCTCGACGCCATAAATTAGCACTGCTAGTTTCTGTGCCGCAGCCCTACTATGTGCGCCATGGCCCGACCGCGCAAGCCCCTCCTCAGCACCGACCGGATCGTCGAGACCGCACGGGCGCTCGTGGACGCGGAAGGCCTGGCAGCCGTCTCCACGCGCCGGCTCGCCGCCGAACTCGGGGTGAGCGGGCCCTCGCTCTACAACCACTTCCACACCAAGGACGAGATCCTGGAGGCCGTCGCCGACTCGGTGAGCGCCCAGGTCGATCTGTCGATGTTCGAGGACGGCCGGGAGTGGCGGACCGCGCTGCACGACTGGGCCGCCTCCTACCGGGCCGCCCTGCGGGACCACCCGAACATCGTCCCGGTGCTCGCCCAGGGCCCCGGCCGCCGCCCCGCCGGACTGCGCCTCGCCGACGCGGTGTACGGCGCGATGGTCCACGCCGGCTGGCCGCCCTCGCAGGCCACGTCCATCGGCGCGCTGATGCGCTACTTCATCATGGGCTCCGCGCTCGGCTCCTTCGCCGGCGGCTTCGTCGACGATGTGAGCGCGTACGACCCCGCCGACTACCCGCACCTCGGCCAGGCCCACCTCCTGGCCGAGCAGCAGGAGAAGATCGACGAGCGCGCGTTCGAAACCGGCCTGACGGCCCTGCTGGACGGGCTCGCCCAACAGTTCGAGCAGCTGCCCGCTTCCTGATGCGGACGCATTTCGGCTGACACAGTTCGGCTGACACAGTTCGGCGGGCGCCGAAGTATCCGTCGCTCATGCTGGAACGCGTGAGCATCAAGGACACCGGGAACCGCCGGGACGCACGGGCCCCGGGGCTGGCCGCCCTCGCCGGTCTCGTCGCCGACGAGACCCGGGCCGCCTGCTTGCTTGCCCTGCTCGACGGGCGGGCGTGGACCGCGGGCGAGCTGGCCCGGCACGCGGGGGTGGCCGCGTCGACGCTGAGCGAGCACCTGGGCAAGCTGGTCGCGGGCGGACTGCTGGCCGAGGAACGGCAGGGCCGGCACCGGTACGTACGGCTCGCCGACACCCGGATCGCCCAGCTGCTGGAGGACCTGGCCGCCGAGGTCGCCCCGGACCCCGCCCGCCGTCCGCGCGGCCTGCGCGCCTCCACCGCCGGCTCGGCGATGGCCCGGGCCCGCACCTGCTACGACCATCTCGCCGGCCGCCTCGGCATCACCGTCACCGACGCCCTCGCGGCACAGGGACTGCTGGACATCGAGGGCCGGGTCGGGCTGACCGAAGCGGGGCTGCGGTGGTTCGCGGGCAACGGCATCGCGCTCGACCTCACCACCCGACGCCCGCTCGCCCGCGCCTGCCTCGACTGGACCGAGCGCCGCCCCCACCTGGCGGGCGCCGCGGGCGCGGCCCTGTGCCGGCACGCCCTCGACGCGGGCTGGTGCGTACGCATCGGCACGGAACGTGCGGTGAAGGTGACCCCGTCGGGAGAGCGGGCGCTGCATGAGCTGCTCGGCATCGAGCCCGTCTCGCTCCGCTGAGGCGCCCCCGCCGCGGTGGCCGCTGCCGGCCACCGCGCACCGGCAGACGCACACGGCCGGACGCACACGATCAGACGCACACGACCGAAATCCGCGAGCTCTTCGCCCGTCGCCTTCGTAGCCTCAGGAGAATGATGACTCCCCGCCACACCCCCCTGCTCGCAGGCGCCGCGGCCACCGTGACCGTGGTCCTGTGGGCCTCCGCCTTCGTGTCGATCCGCAGTGCGGGCGACGCGTACTCGCCCGGGGCGCTGGCGCTCGGGCGGCTGGTCTGCGGGGCCGTGGTGCTGGGGGTCATCTGCGCCGTACGGCGTGTGGGGTGGCCGCCGAGGCCCGCCTGGCGCGGGATCGCCGTGTCGGGCGTGCTGTGGTTCGGCTTCTACATGGTGGTGCTCAACTGGGGCGAGCAGCAGGTGGACGCGGGGACGGCGGCCCTGGTCGTCAACATCGGGCCGATCCTCATAGCCCTGCTCGGCGCACGGCTGCTCGGGGACCCGATGCCGCCGCGGCTGCTGGCCGGGATGGCGGTGTCGTTCACCGGCGCGGTGGCCGTGGGGCTGTCGATGTCGGGCGAGGGCGGCGCGTCGGTGCTCGGCGTGGTCCTGTGTCTGCTCGCCGCCGTCGGCTACGCGGGCGGGGTGGTCGCGCAGAAGCCGGCGCTGGCCCGGGCGAGCGCGCTGCAGGTGACGACGTTCGGGTGTCTCGTCGGGGCGGTGGTGTGTCTGCCGTTCGCCGGGCAGTTGGCGCACGAGGCGGCCGACGCGCCGCTCTCGGCGACGCTCAACATGGTCTACCTGGGCGTCTTTCCGACCGCGCTCGCCTTCACCACCTGGGCCTACGCCCTGGCCCGGACGACGGCGAGCCGCATGGGAGCGACGACGTACGCGGTGCCCGCGCTGGTCGTGCTGATGTCGTGGCTGGCGCTGGGCGAGGTGCCGGGGCCGCTCACGCTGGCGGGCGGGGCGCTGTGTCTCGCGGGGGTGGCCGTGTCGCGGTCGCGGTCGAAGGCGGGCGCGCCGCCGGCCGCGCCGCCGGAGCGGGCTCCGGGGCCGCGGCCCGTGCGGCGGGACCCCGACCCCGAGGCCTCCCGGTAGCCCGGGCTTCTAGAAGACCACCAGCGCCCGGCCGCCCTTGCCGGCCAGCATGTTGTCGAAGGCCGCCGGGATGCCGTCCAGGGCGATCCGCTCCGTCACGAGGGCGGAGAGGTCCAGACGGCCGGCCCGTACGTGCTCGGCCAGGACGAGGAGGTCCTCGGCCGGGTCGGAGTTGCCGTACACGTAGCCGGACAGGGTCCTGCCCCAGTGGAAGAGTTCCAGCGCGTTGAAGGTGACCTGCTGGTCCTTGCCGCCGATGCCGACGACCGTGGTGCGGCCGCCGCGCCGGGTGGACTCCCAGGCGGTGCGGATGGTGACCGCGCGGCCCACGCACTCGACGGCCACGTCGACACCCTGCTTCCCGGTGAGGGCGCGGATCTCGCGGGCGGTCTGCGCGGAGGCGACGACGTACTCGGTGGCGCCCGCCGCCCGCGCCAGTTCCTCCTTCTCCGGGGAGACGTCGACGGCGACGATCGTCGAGGCGCCGGCGATGCGGGCCGACTGGAGGGTGGCCAGACCGACCCCGCCGACGCCGAAGACGGCGACCGTCTCGCCGGGCCTGACCCGGGCGGAGTGGTGGATCGCGCCGTAGCCGGTGAGCACCGCGCAGCCGAGGAGGGCCGCGTCGGTGAGGGGGATGCCGTCGGGCAGGGGCAGCAGGCAGGAGGCCGGGACGACCGTCTCCTCGGCGAAGGCGGCGACGTTCAGGCCCGGGTGGAGGTCGGCGCCGTCCGCCGTGCGGGCGTAGACCTCTGCGGCGCCGTTGAGCGCGTTGGCGCACAGCCAGACCTCGCCGAGCGAGCAGGCGTGACAACGTCCGCAGGACGGAGCCCAGTTGAGGACGACGCCGTCACCGGGCGCAAGGTGTTCGACTCCTTCCCCGACGGAGACGACCGTGCCGGCGCCCTCGTGTCCCAGGACCGCGGGGACCGGCACTCGCATGGTGCCGTCGGACAGGGACAGGTCGGAGTGGCAGACGCCGACGGCGGCGAGCCGGACGCGGACCCGGCCGGGGCCGGGCTCCGGAAGGTCGATCTCCGTGATCTCGAGCGGAGCGCCGACGGCGGGCAGTACGGCGGCTCGGACGAAGGGGCGGGCGGCGGCTCGGACGGCCATGGCGGGCTGACTCCCTTAGAACTGGAGGGACTTGGTCTGGAGGTACTCGGCGAGACCGTGCGCGCCGAGTTCGCGGCCGACGCCCGACTGCTTGTAGCCGCCGAAGGGGGCGAGGGGGTTGAAGCGGCCGCCGTTGATGTCGACCTGGCCGGTGTCCATCCGACGGGCGAAGGCCACCGCCGCCGCCTCGTCGCCGGCCCAGACGGCGCCCGCGAGCCCGTACACCGTGCCGTTGGCGATCCGCAGGGCGTCGTCCTCGTCCTCGTAGCGCAGGACGGTCAGGACCGGGCCGAAGATCTCCTCCTGGGCGACGGTCATGTCGGGGGTCACATCGCGGAAGACCGTGGGGCTGACGAAGTAGCCCTGTTCGCGCGGGGCTTCGGGGCCGCCCACGACCAGCCGCGCCCCCTCGGCCACGCCTTTCTCGATGTAACCCCGTACCCGTGCCTGCTGCGCGGCGCTCACGACCGGGCCGATGCGCTCGCCGTACTTGGCGGCCGCCGCCGCGGCGAGCTCGACCGCCGCCTCGTACTGGTCGCGGTGGACGAGCATCCGGGTCCAGGCGCTGCACGTCTGGCCCGAGTTGGACATCACGTTGGCGACGCCGACGTTGACCGCCTTGGCGAGGTCCGCGCCGGGCAGGATGACGTTGGCGGACTTCCCGCCGAGTTCGAGGGCGACCTTCTTGACGGCCGCGCCCGCCGTCGCGGCGATCCGCCTGCCCACGGCCGTGGAGCCGGTGAAGGAGACCAGGTCGACGTCGGGGTGTTCGGCGAGCGCCTGGCCGGCGACCGGGCCGAGGCCGGTGACGAGGTTGAAGACGCCGGCCGGGACGCCCGCCTCATGGACGGCCTCGGCGAAGAGCTGGGCGGTGAGCGGGGTGTCCTCGGCGGGCTTCAGGACCACGGTGCAGCCCGCGGCGAGCGCCGGGGCGACCTTGGCGACGATCTGGTGCAGCGGGTAGTTCCAGGGGGTGATCGCGCCGACCACGCCGATCGGCTCGTGGAAGACGGTCGAGTTGCCGACCCGCTCCTCGAAGGAGTGGGTCGCGGCCAGCTCGGCGTAGGAGCCCGCGACCGCGATCGGCACGGCCGCGTGGACCGCCTGGGAGAACGCCAGGGGCGAGCCGAGTTCGGCGGTGACCGTCTCGGCGATCTCCTCCTTGCGGGCGACCAGGACGTCCCGGAGTGCGGTCAGCCGGGCCGCGCGCTCGGCGGGCGGGGTCGCGGCCCAGCCCGGCAGGGCGGCGCGGGCGGCCCGTACGGCGGCGTCGACGTCGACGGCGTCGCCCGCCGGGACCCTGCCGATCACCTGTTCGTCCACCGGGTCGACGACCTCGATCACGTCCTGGCCCGCGGCCGGGCGCCATGCGCCGTCCAGGTAGATGCCGTCGTGTGCCTTCATCGCGTTCCCTCCGGGCGGTGCTCGTCGTCCGCGACCTAAACTAGCGTCGATAGTTTTGAGGCACCAGAGGACGCCGGAGGGGCGCTGGAGTACGCCTCGTCACCCGACCAGGTCGTCGAGGTCGTCCAGGTCCGGTAACCGGTCCGGGGCCGGACTGATGCGCTCGCCGTGCTGGTCGAAGACGAAGAGATGGGCGATGTCGACGAGGAGGGGGATCTGCATGCCGTGGCGGAGGTCGTAGTCGGGGGTGGTGCGCACGACGAGGTCGCCGAGGGCTCGGCTCTCGGGGACGCCGGAAGACGGGCCCTGCCCCGACGGCTCGTCCAGGACCACGACCGGCCCGGCGCGCAGGCCGCCCGCGCGCTCCCGCAGCCGGCCGAGCACCCCGCCGCGCTCGCGACGACGCCGCCGTGACGACGGCTGCGGGGCGGGCCGTGGCGCCTCCAGATCCGGCACGAGGGCGGGCCGGGAGCCGGTGTTGAAGTGGACGAGCACCTCATGTCCCTGGAACTCGACGTGCTCCACGAGGCCGGTGATGTGCGTCTCGCCGGGTCGGGCGTCGGCGGGCGTGGCGATGCGGACGGCCTCCGAGCGCAGTCCGACGATCACCTCACGGCCCTGCTGCACACGCAGCAACTTGTGGTCCAGGCAGTGGGGTTCGGGCAGCCGGAGGGCCTGCTTGCCGAGGCTGATCGTCATCGCCCCGTCGAGCGGGGCGCGCACCACGCCGCGCAGCAGGTTGATGCGCGGGGTGCCGATGAAGGCGGCGACGAAGACGTTGCGCGGCAGCGCGTAGACCGCGCGCGGGGTGCCCACCTGCTGGAGGACTCCGCCGCGCAGTACGGCGACCCGGTCGCCGAGCGACATGGCCTCGGCCTGGTCGTGCGTGACGTAGACCGTGGTGACGCCCAACTCCCGGGTCAGCTTGGAGATCTCGGCCCGCAGATGGTTGCGGAGCTTGGCGTCGAGGTTGGACAGCGGCTCGTCCATCAGGAAGGCGGAGGGGTGCCGGGCGATCGCCCGCCCCATGGCGACCCGCTGCCGCTCGCCGCCGGAGAGCTGGCCGGGAAAGCGGTCGAGGAGGTCCTCGATGCCGAGCATCCGGGCGGTGGCGTCCACGCGCGGGGCCGGATCGGCGCCGGGCGTCTCGATGCGCAGCGGGAAGCCGATGTTGTCGCGGCCGGTCATGTTCGGATAGAGAGCGAAGTTCTGGAAGACCATCGCGATGTCCCGATCCGAAGGCGCCAGGTCGTTCGCGTACGCGCCGTCGAGCCGCAGCTCGCCCTCGGTGATGTGCTCCAGCCCCGCGATCATCCTGAGCACGGTGGACTTCCCGCACCCGGAGGGGCCCAGCAGCACCAGGAACTCACCGGGGGCGATGTCCAACGACAGCCGGTCCACGACCCGGCTGCCCCGGACATGGACCTTGCTGACGTCGTGCAGAGAGATGGCGCGTGTCATGAGAAGCGTCCCGGAGACTCGGCTTGTGAGTCACGGAAGCTAACGGACTGTACGCACCCGCGGAAGAGAGGGGACCGAATCGGACACCACCGTCCGATACCCGAGAAACCGGACTGCCTGATTCGGCGGGCGGGCGCGGGCCCGGTCGGGCGGGGCCGCCGGTCGCGGGCGGCGGGTCAACGGGTCGCTGTCAGATGGGCGAAGACCACGACGTTGCTGGTGTAGCCCGTCGCATGGCGGAAGAGGCCGCCGCAGGTGAGGATGCGGAGCTCGGGGCGGCGGGCCGGGCCGTAGACCTCCTTGTCGGGGAAGGTGGCCTTGTCGAAGACCCGTACCCGGTCCACGGTGTAGACAGCGGTGCGCCCGTCCGCGCGCTTGGCCTCGATCCGGGCGCCCCGGGCCACCCGCGCGAGGCCGGCGAAAACCGCGGGGCCGGTCTTGGTGTCGCGGTGTCCGACGGCGACGGCCGTGCCCCGCTCTCCCGGGGTGGGGCCGCCGGCGTACCAGCCGACGAGCTTGGGCCTGTCCAGCGGCGGGGTCCCGAGGTGCCGATCGGGGCCGAGCCGCAGCGGGACGATCGGCGCGACGATGCCCAGCGAGGGCACGCGCAGGGTGGTCGCCGGGGACCGGGGCAGCGGGCGGGGAGGGGGCTTGCGGGGCCCGGACGCCTTCTTGCCCGCCGCCCGCTCGCCCTCGTCGGCCTTGCCCGCTGTCCGCTCGTCCTCGTCGGCCTTGCCCGTCCTCCGCTCGTCCTCGTCGGCGCCGCCCCCGGCGGTCGGGGCGGCCGGGGCCCCGGCCCGGGCCGGGGCGACCGGAACGTCGTGCCCCCCGCACCGGACTCCCGCCGTCACCAGGACGACCGCGAGCACGGCCGTCCTGGTGAGGCGAAACGCACGAGTCCGGTGCCAGGGCCTGCGTGCGCGCCTACGCGGCACCGTGCGTGCGCCGGCGGGTCAGTCGGAAGTACGCGACGCCGCCCACGGCCACCAGACCGACGGCCGCGGCTCCGGCCAGCGGGGTGAAGGCCTGCGTGGTGTCGGCGAGGCCGCCGCCGCCCGCGTGGACGCCGCCCTCCGGACCGCCGCCCTTCTCGCCGCTCCAGGCGCTGCCGCTCTGCTCGCTGCCGCTCTGTCGGCCGGCACCCTGACCCGTGGCGGTCTGACCTGTGGCGGTCTGACCCGTCGCAGTCTGACCCGTAGCGGCCTGACCGGTAGCGGCCTGACCGGTAGCGGCCTGACCGGTCGTGGTCTGATCGGCAGCCGACTGGCCCGCGGCGTTCTCGCCGGCCGCGGTCTGGCCGGCGGGGGTCTGGCTTGCAGCGGTCTGGCCGGTGGGGGCCTGGCTTGCAGCGGTCTCGCCGGTGGGAGCCTGGCTTGCAGCGGTCTGGCCGGTGGGAGTCTGGTCGCCGTCGGCCTGGTCGCCGCCCCGGCCGCCCGGAGCCGCGGCCTCCCGGCCGTCGTCCGTGATCGGCCGGTTCGGACCCCGGCCCCCGCCGCGCCCCTCCTGACCGCAGTTGATCCGGAAGACCTTCACCCTGGTCGAGGCGACGACCCCGCCCGAGGCCGAGGGAAGGTCCCAGCTGAGCGTGTACGAGCCCTCGGCCAGCCCCAGCACGTCGGTGTGCCCGGCGCCCTGGGTCAGGTTGATGGTGCCGGTCACGGTGGCGGTGCCTTCCGTGGGGGGCTTCGCCTGGATGGTGTAGGAGACGGATCTGAGGTCGGCGAAGTTCGCGGCGTCGAGGTAGAAGCGGCAGGCCACCGGGTCGTCCTTCGAGACGCCGAGGGGTACCTGCTCGCGGTGGATCCTGATGTCGCCGGCTTCCCCTACGGCCATGGCGGACGGCGCGGCGAGGCAGGTGAATCCCGCCGCGGCCAGCACCGTGAGGGCCGTGGCGCCGAGGCGGGAGCCGCGAGCGGACGGGAGCGTCGAGGTGGACATGTGCATTCCTCCGAGTCAGGACGATTTTCATACAAATCGTTCTCGCACCTGACTCTCTTTCACATCGACGCCCCCGACTGTGGGAGCGCCGCCCGACGCGCCGTCAGACATCGCTCGACCGGCGCAATCCCGATCTGGAGCGCCGTCCGGCCGGGGCCGCCCCCGTGCCCCCTCCCCCGCGCGGCTCCCCCGGCGACCGCACCGCCACCCCGGACGAGATCAGCAGCAGCACCCCCAGCATCACGAACGGCGCGGCCACACCCGCGACCCCGGCCACCAGACCCGCGGCGGCCGGCGCGGCGACCTGGCCGAGCCGGTTGCCGGTGAGACGCAGCGCGAGGGCGGTGGACCGGGCGCCGTCGGGTGCGGCCTGGACGACCGTGGTCATGGACAGCGGCTGCCCGACGCCGAGGCAGAAGCCGAGCAGCGCGAGGATCACGCCCAGCCCCCAGACCGGCGCCGGCAGCGCGATCCCGGCGCACAGCACGGCCGCCAGCAGACAGGTCACGGTGAGCAGCGCGGTCCGGCCGAGCAGCCGCAGCAGCGGGGTGAGGACGAGCCGACAGGCGATGGAGGCCGCCGCGCGGACGCTGAGCAGGATGCCGATCACGGACGGCGCGATGCCCCGGTGTTCGCCGACCACCGGCAGGTAGGCGGTGAGGATGTCGGTCGCGGACAGCACGGAGAGGCTGATGAGGATGCCGGCGGGGACGCCCCGGGCGTGCAGGATCCGGCCGACGGGGACGCGATCGCCGTTGCCCGCAGGGGACTTGGGCCGCGTGTCACGGTGTTCGATGCGCCACAGCGAGGTGAACGCGACCGCGCAGCCCGCCCCCGCGACGAGCAGGGCCAGCGCGCTGCTGCCCGCCATGTCGGGACCGCCGATCAGCGCTCCGGCCGCTATGGGGCCGATCAGCTGGCCGAGGGAGGCGCCGATGGTGAAGTGGCCGAAGTTGCGGTCCTGTTCGTGCGGCGCGGACTGGCGGGCGACCAGCGACTGGGAGCCGATGACGAAGCAGAGGTGGCCGAGGCCCATCACCCCGCTCCACAGGGCCATCGTCCACAGCGAGCCGGCGAGGCCGCTCAGCACGCAGCCGCCGGATATGAGGACCACGCCGACGGGCAGCAGGGGCGCGCAGCGGCCGTGGTCGGTGCGCCGGCCGAGCGGCACGGCCGCGAAGAGGGGCAGCAGCGCGTACACGCCGGCGATGACACCGATCGCCCGCTCGTCGGCGCCGAGCGCGAGGGCCCGGTAGGAGACGGCGGGCCGGGCCATCGACACCGCCCCCTGCGCGAAGCCGAAGGCGATGACGAGACGGAGCAGCCAGCCACGGTTCCTACCGGGCCTCACAAGTTCCTCCACGGGTGGGTCAGATGATCCCGAACAGCATGCCCGCACCGAGGATCACCAGGCAGGTGAGGGCGGCCCACTTGACGACGAACCTGGTGTGGTCGCCGAACTCGACCTTCGCCATGCCGACGAGGACGTAGACGGCCGGGACCAGCGGGCTGGACATGTGCAGGGGCTGGCCGACGAGCGAGGCGCGGGCCATCTCCAGCGGGGAGACGCCGTGCGCCGCACCGGCCTCGGCGAGGACGGGCAGGACGCCGAAGTAGAAGCCGTCGTTCGACATGAAGTAGGTGAGCGGGAGGCTCAGGACGCCGGTGACGAGCGCCATGTGCGGGCCCATGCCCTCGGGGATGACGTCGACCATCCACTTGGCCATGTGGTCGACCATGCCCGTGCCCTGCAGGACGCCGGTGAAGACGGCGGCGGCGAAGACCATGCCGGAGACGTTGAGGACGTTGTCGGCGTGGGCGGCGAGCCGCTCCCGCTGGGACGGGATGTGCGGGAAGTTGACGGTGAGGGCGAGCGCGGCGCCGAGCAGGAACAGCACCGGGATCGGCAGCCACTCCATGATCATGGCGGTCAGCAGGGAGACCGTGAGCAGCGCGTTGAACCAGTACAGCTTGGGGCGCAGGGTGGCCCGGTGCGGGTCGAGGCCCTTGAAGTCGTCGTCGTCCTCGGCCTCGTCGCCGAGCGCGACGGCGCCGCCGGAACCTCCGACCGGGGCAACGACCTTGTCGGTGCCTGAGCCGCCGCCGGCGCCGGCGCCCACGAGCACGGACTCCGTCTGCTCGACCTTCTCCTCGAGGAGCGTCTTCTCGTCCACCAGCGCCTCGTCCAGCGTCAGCACGCCGAGCCGGGCGCGCTCGCGGCGGCCGAGGACGTAGGAGAGGGCGATGACGAAGAGCAGGCCCACGGCCAGCGCCGGGATCATCGGCACGAAGATGTCGCTGGCGTCGAGCTTCAGCGCGGTGGCGGCTCGGGCGGTCGGCCCGCCCCAGGGCAGCGTGTTCATCACGCCGTTGGCCATGGCCGCGACACCGGTCATCACGACCAGGCTCATCTTCAGGCGCTTGTACAGCGGGTACATCGCCGAGACGGTGATCATGAAGGTGGTGGAGCCGTCGCCGTCCAGGGAGACGATCGCGGCGAGCAGCGCCGTGCCGACGACGATGCGCAGCGGGTCGGCCTTGGCGAACTTGAGGATGCCTCGGACGATCGGGTCGAAGAGGCCGACGTCGATCATCACACCGAAGTAGACGATCGCGAACATGAGCATCGCCGCGGTGGGGGCGAGGCTGGTGACGCCGTCGATGACGTAGTCACCGAGCTTGGCGCCCTTCCCGACGAAGACGCAGAACAGGGCCGGGATCAGTACGAGCGCCGCGATCGGCGACATCTTCTTCAGCATGATCAGGACCAGGAAGGTCGCGATCATGGCGAAGCCGAGGATGGTCAGCATGAATGGATACCTAACGTTCGCCCTTGAACATCCCACCTGGGGGTCGGCGGTGCGATGACGTTAGGCCCGTTTAAACGGTGTTAACAAGGAGTTTGCGTGCGAGCAATAAGCGCAAAACTCCAGGTCACGGCTTTGCTCAGCTCACAGGGCCAGTACGGCGGCGCATTCCACGGGCACTCCGTTGAGGACCGCGTTGCCGGACAGGGGGTCGAGCAGGCTGCCGTCGAGGAGCTGGTTGACGTTGACGCCGGGGTCGACGGCGGCGTGGCTGAGTCGGGTGCCGGGGCGGTCGTGGCCCCAGCCGTGCGGCAGGCTGACGACGCCCCGGCGCACGCCGTCGGTGACCTCGGCCGGCGCGGTGACCTCTCCCCCGGCGCCCTTCACCCGCACCGGCGCCCCGTCGCGCACGCCGAGCCGTTCGGCGTCCTCGGGGTGGATGTGCAGGGTGCAGCGGTTGGTGCCGCCGGTGAGGGCGGGGACGTTGTGCATCCAGCTGTTGTTGGACCGCAGATGCCGCCGACCGACGAGGACGAGGCCCTCGGGCTCGCGCCGCAGGCCCTCGCGCAGGCGCGGGAGATCGTCGACGATCGGCTGCGGGAGCAGTTCGATCCGTCCGCTGCGGGTCTTCAGCGGCTGGGGCAGGCGGGGGCGCAGCGGGCCGAGGTCGATGCCGTGCGGGGCGGCGAGCAGCCGGGCCAGGCCCAGTCCGTCCGGGCGGGCGCCGAAGCCGTCGCCGTAGGGGCCGAGGCGCAGCATCATGTCGAGGCGGCGCTCGGGGCCGCTCTCGCCGGTGAGCTGCGCGGCGAGCTCCTGGGGGTCGCGGCCGTGCACGGGCGAGTGCGCCTCCGTGACGGCCTTGCCGAGGGTCTGGCCGATGACGAGGTCGTCGACGGCCGACGGGTCCGCGCCGTGCATGCCGGTCGCGGCGAGGGTCAGCCGGGCGAGGATCTCGGTCTCGGCCATCCGGCCCGGCTCCAGCGGGACGGGGGCGCGGTTGTAGCGGACCTGGTTGCGGACGGCGAGGGTGTTGAAGGCGAAGTCGTGGTGCGGGCTCTGCGAGGGCGGCGGCGGGGGCAGCACGACGTCGGCGTGGCGGGAGGTCTCGTTGAGGTAGGGGTCGACGCTGACCATGAAGTCGAGCGAGTCGAGCGCCTTGTCGAGCCGGTCGCCGTCCGGGGCGGACAGCACGGGGTTGGCGGCGACGGCGACGAGCGCGCGGATCGGCTCGCCCTCCGGCGTCGCGGTGTCGATCTCCTCGGCGAGCGCGGACAGCGGCAGCTCGCCCTTGGCCTCGGGGTGCCCGCTCACCCGGGAGCGCCAGCGGGCGAGCCGGAAGCCGTGGCCGGGGCCGGCCGGACGGGGGGTCCGGTCGGTGGCGGCCTGCGGGAAGAGCGCGCCGCCGGGCCGGTCCAGGTTGCCGGTGAGGATGTTGAGGACGTCGACGAGCCAGCTGGCGAGTGTGCCGTAGGGGACCGTGCAGCTGCCGATGCGGCCGTAGACGGCGGCGGTGGGGGCGGCGGCGAGTTCGCGGGCCAGGGTGCGGACGATCGCGGCGTCCACGTCACAGGCGGCGCTGACGGCCTCGGGGGTGAAGTCCTGGACGGACTCGGCGAGTTCGTCGAGGCCCTCGATGTGCGGGGCCAGCTCCCCCAGGTCCACCAGGCGTTCCTCGAACAGCGTGTACGCCATCGCCGCGAGGAGCAGCGCGTCGGTGCCCGGCCGGATCGCGATGTGCCGGTCGGCGAGCTTCGCGGTGCGGGTGCGGCGCGGGTCGATGACGGTGAGCGTGCCGCCGCGGGCCTTGAGCGCCTTGAGCTTGCCGGGGAAGTCGGGGGCGGTGCACAGACTCCCGTTGGATTCCAGGGGGTTGGCGCCGATCAGCAGGAGATGGTCGGTGTGGTCGAGGTCCGGCACCGGGATCGCGTTCGCGTCGCCGAAGAGCAGTCCGCTGGAGACGTGCTTGGGCATCTGGTCGACGGTGGAGGCGGTGAAGAGGCTGCGGGTGCCGAGGCCGGCGATCAGGACGGTCGGGTAGAGCGCGCCGGCCATGGTGTGCACGTTGGGGTTGCCGAGGACGACACCGACGGAGTTCGCCCCGTACCGCTCGACGACCGGCCGGATCCCGGCGGCCACGGCGTCGAAGGCCTCCTGCCAGGTGGCCTCGCGCAGTTCGCCGTCCCGGCGCACCAGGGGCGTCCGGAGCCGGTCGGGGTCTGCGTCGACGGCGCCGAAGGAGGCGCCCTTGGGGCAGATGAAGCCCTTGCTGAAGACGTCCTCCCGGTCGCCGCGGGCGCCGGTGACCTTCGTCCCCTCGATGGTGAGCGTCAGCCCGCAGGTGGCCTCGCACAGGGGGCAGATTCGCAGGGCGGTGCGGGACACGGGTCCTCCTGGAGCGGCGGCAACGATGACGCACGGACTGCCACCGAGCATACCGACCGGTACGCAGGGAGGGGAGGGGTCTTCGGGCGACCGCTCAGTCCAGCACGCGCGCCAGATACGACCGCAGCAGCGCGCGCGTCTCGTCGATCACCTTGGCGTCGCCCTCCGGATCCACCCGGAAGGCCAGGTGGACGAGGGTGTCGGCGGTCTCCACGGCGATCAGGAAGGTGCGGCGCAGGTCGTCGTCGGGCTCCCGGACGAGATAGTCGGAGAGCAGGGCGGTGAGGCGGTCGGCGACGCGGTGGTTGGGCTCGGCGTGCCGGGCGCCGACCGGGATCTGGTTGCCGAAGTCGACGAGGGAGAACCCGGGCGCGGTGCGCTTCATGGCCAGGTACTCGTCCAGCACGGCGTCCATGGCGGCCCGCCAGTCCCCCCGACGGGCCCCCTTGAGCCGCTCCGTGACGCGCTCGGAGTAGCGCTCGAGGTTGCGCTGCGCGAGCGCGTCGGCCATCTGCCGCTTGTTGCCGAAGAAGCGGTAGACGGAGCCGATGGGGACGCCGGCGCGCTCGGCGACGGCGCGGGTGCTCAGGGCGTCGTAGCCGACCTCGTCCAGCAGGTCGGCGCAGGCGTCGAGAATCCTGGTCAGCCGTTCGGCGCTGCGCCGCTGCACGGGCGCACGACGGAGGGATGTCGCTTGGGGCACGGACTTCATGATGCCTTTCCGCCGCGGCCAGGTGAACCTCGCCCCTCGATACGGAAAAAGATGCCTGATGCACTCACAGGGAGGGCGGGCGCGGGCAGGGCACTCAGGACGCGGGCTCGGACGCCGTGACGTCCGCCGTGCTCTGCACCGGCTTGCCGTCCACCGCCCACACCGTGCCGTCGTCCGCGTACAGCCGGGCGGTGACCTGGTGCGTGCCGTGCGGGAGGTAGCCGGCCGGGATGCGGTAGGCCGGGGTGCGCAGGTCGGCGACCGGCGCGTCGTCCACGAAGAGCCGGGCGACGCCCTGACCGTGGACCGCCCGCGGCTTCGTCCCGGCGGCGGGCGTGAACCGGAAGTTCTCCACCTTCAGACGGACGTCCCAGCTGCCGTCGGCCTCGGGCTCCACCTCGACGCCGACCTCGGGCGCCCCCTCCTTCTCCACCTCCCGGTAGTGCCGGCCTTCGCCGTCCGTGTCCTTCAGGACCTTGCCCACGGGCGACGGGGAGAGCGACACCGCGGTCGTGGCCTCCTGCCCCTCAGGGGCATCACTGGTGCCGCAGCCCGCGGATCCGGTCAGCAGCAGGACACAGACCGCGGCCACGGCAAGGCTTCCGCGCGTCCACGACATGCGGGGGAGCGTAGAACAACGGACCGACACGCGGATCCCCCTGGGGTCGGGTTCCGGCCGTCTTGATCGTCCTCCAGGAGGAGGACCGCCGCACCTCTTGCACCCGGGAAAACGCAATCCTACGGTGATACATAGGAATCAGGATCAGGGATCAGGGATCGGCGACCGGCGACCGGCGATCAGCGATCCAGGAGTCGGAGAGTGGGGCGAGCATGAGCAGCGGGGACGCACGCAAGACGGCCGAGGGGTTGAGCTACCTCTCGGGGTTCGGGAACGAGCACGCTTCCGAGGCCGTCCCGGGCGCTCTGCCCGACGGCCGCAACTCGCCCCAGCGCGCCCCCCTCGGTCTGTACGCGGAGCAGCTCAGCGGCGCCGCGTTCACCGAGCCGCGCGCCCACAACCGCCGCTCGTGGCTGTACCGGATCCGCCCGTCGGCCGCACACCCGGCGTTCACCCGCGTCGAGGACGGCGCGATCCGCACCGGCCCCTTCGCCCAGACCGTCCCCGACCCCAACCGGCTGCGCTGGAACCCGCTGCCCGAGCCGCCCGCGGGCACGGACTTCCTGGCCGGCCTGTGGACCCTCGGCGGCAACGGCGACGCCGCCCAGCGCAGCGGCATGGCCGTGCACCTCTACCACGCGAACACGTCCATGGAACGCGTCCTCGGCGACGCCGACGGCGAGCTGCTGATCGTCCCCGAGCAGGGCGGGCTGCTGCTGCGCACGGAGTTCGGGCTGCTGCACGCCGAGCCCGGCGAGGTCGCGCTGATCCCGCGCGGGGTCCGCTTCCGCGTCGAGCTGCTGGACGCCTCCGCCCGCGGCTACGTCTGTGAGAACTACGGCGCCCCCTTCCGCCTCCCCGACCTCGGCCCGATCGGCGCCAACGGCCTCGCCAACCCCCGCGACTTCCGGGCGCCCCTGGCCGCGTACGAGGACGTCGAGGGCCCGGTGGAGGTGGTCAACAAGTTCTGCGGCCACCTCTGGGGCGCGACGTACGACCACTCCCCGCTGGACGTCGTCGCCTGGCACGGCACCCATGTGCCGTACGTCTACGACCTGCGCCGCTTCAACGTCATCGGGACCATCTCCTACGACCACCCGGACCCGTCGATCTTCACGGTGCTGACGTCGCCGTCCGACACCCCGGGCCTGGCCGGCGTCGACTTCGTGGTCTTCGCCCCGCGCTGGCTGGTCGGCGAGGACACCTTCCGCCCGCCGTACTTCCACCGGAACGTGATGAGCGAGTACATGGGCCTGATCGAGGGCGCGTACGACGCGAAGGCGGAGGGCTTCGTGCCGGGCGGCGGCTCGCTGCACAACATGATGTCCGCGCACGGCCCGGACCGGGAGACGTTCGACCGGGCGAGCGCCGCCGAGCTGAAACCGCAGCGGATCGACGACGGGCTGGCGTTCATGTTCGAGACGCGCTGGCCCATCGCCCTCACCCCGCACGCGGCCGAGGCGGACTGTCTGCAACAGCGCTACGACGACGTGTGGCAGGGCCTCGAACGCCACTTCCGCCCGTCCGACGGCACATTGCACTGAACGTTCCCGACCGGTACGGATAGCCCCGTGACCTCCTTCGCGCCGGACTCGATCGTCCTCACCCGCAAGCTGCCGCTCTGGTACCAGGTGTCGCAGTCGCTGCGCGCCTCGATACTCGGCCGCTCGCCCCGGGACCCCCTCCGGCTGCCCACCGAGGAGCAGTTGGCGGGGCACTACGGGGTGAGCGTGCTGACCATGCGACAGGCGCTGAAGGAACTGGAGGACGAGGGGCTGATCACCCGGCACCGCCGCCGCGGCACGTTCATCGAGCCGACCGCGAGGCGCGGCGCCCCGGTCCGGCTGCTCGGCTCGGTCGACGCGATCGTGGCCCAGCAGTCCGGCATGGCGACCGAGCTCCTCGACCAGGGCCGGGGGCCCGTCCCCGCCGAAGTCGCCGAGCACTTCCCGGATCTGGCCGAGGTGGCCACGTACCACCGCCTCAGAAGCGACGAGAAGACGGGCGAGCCGACCAACCACGCCCGCAACTACGTCCGTCCGGAACTCGCCGCCCGGATCGACGCCGACGACCTGGTGCGCTGGCCCATGACGAAGGTGCTGCGGGACGTCGTGGGCGCGGACATCAGCCGGATCACGGACACGGTCGAGGCGCGGCTGGCGGACCCGGAGACGGCCCGGCTGCTCCGGGTCCCGCTGCTGAGCCCGATCCTGCACTACACGGGCGTCACCTACGACGCGGGCGGCCGGGTCCTCGACGCGGCCGTCATCCACTACCGGGGCGACCGTTTCTCGTTCACCGTCACGCTCGACGCGACCTGACCGGCCGGGTGCGAGCCGTCGTACCATGCCCAGCGTGACGCCCGACGACGCTCCGCCGCTGGCGGACCTCATGCCGTGGTCCGTCGCACCGCCGCGGCTCGGCCGGGGGTGGCCGACGGACCCCGACCCGGCTTCCCTGAAGGCCCGCTGGGACGCCCTCCTGAAGGCCGAGGGACCGGACCGCGAGGCCCTGTTCGAGCCGACGCGCTCCCGCACCCTGCACACGGCGGTGGGGCAGCTGCCCGGCCGGTCCGGCGGCACGCAGAAGCTGGTCCGCGCCGCGGGCCCCTGCCCGGAGCCGATGCGGGTGCTGGCGGCGCCCTTCGACGAGCAGTGGCTCATCCCCGACCACCGCCTCATCGACGCGGCCCGCCCGGAGCTGTGGCGGGTGGCGGACGACGCACAGGTGTTCGTGGTCGAGACCCCGGACACGCCGGACCGGCCGCTGCTGGCGACCTCCCTGCTCCCGCTGCTGCGCCCGAGCCGGATCCGCCCGCTGTACCGGCGGCCGGGCGGCCGGGAGCCGAACCTCGCGCCGGGCCTGCCGGCCTTTCTCGGCAGCCTGGGCCACTCCCCCGATCCGGTGGACTTCCTGGCCTGGACCCTGACGGCCGTGCGCCCCGATCTCACCGTCCCGCTCACCCGGGATCCCGAACTCTGGGCGCACGGCGTCGAGACGGGCCACCGCGCCCTGTGGCTGCTGCGCCGGCACGGCGAGCGCCCCAAGCTCCCCGGCGGCCGCCGCCCGTACGTGCGCGCCCCGCTCCCGGCCCGCCCCCTCACCCTGCTGTACGACCGGGACGAGGAGACCCTGCACCTGGACGAGGGCCGCGTCTCCCCCGTCCCGCCCGAGGCCTGGGACTTCGGGGCGGGACCGGGCGGCCGGGTGCTGGAGCGGTGGTTCGCGGCGCGGACGGCGGAGCACGCCGAGCCGGGCACCCTGGCCGCGATCCGCCCGACGGCCTGGCAGCAGCCGTGGACCTCCGAACTCCTGGAGCTCATCACGGTGTTGGCGCTGCTGGCGGAAGTCGGCGAGCGGCAGGCGGAGTTGAAGGTGACGGACCCGGTCACGGCGGCGGAGCTGCGTGCGGCGGGCGTCCTTCCGGTCCCGGACGCGGCCCGCCGTCCGGCGACGGTCCTGGACCACCACGAGGAGGGGCCGGAGGGCCAGTTCGCCCTGCTCTAGCGTCCACGAGCGGACCGGCGGCCGGTCAGCGACGACCTGTCAGCTGCGGCCTGTCAGCGGCGGCGGGAGACAGGTGGGGACGCCGGTCGGGCCGCCGCGAGCGCTGCCGCGCTCGAACAGAGAGGTGCCTCCACCGCTGCCGGGCGGAGTGGAGGCACGAAGGGGAGACGTTCCCGCGCTCGGGGAGCACACCGAAGCACTGCTGCGTGCCGTGGGGATGACGGACGACTGGATCGCAGCACTGCGCCGGGACGGTGTGGCCGCCTGAGCGCGGGACTCAGTACGCGAGAACGTGCCGGCCGGTCAGTGCTTGCCGCCGAACAGCGTGCGGCGCAGTCGGCGCAGGGGGGCGAAGAGCGAGACGCGGCTCATCCGCGCCGTCCTCGAGCTGTGGTCGCGTACGGGCTCACGCGCGGTCAGCTCCCGCATGAGCGAAGTCGCCTCGACCGTCTCCCGCTGCGGTATGGCGGGACCCGCCAGCACCGAGAGATGGCGGTCCAGGCGCGAACTGGTCGCGCTGCTCCCGCAAGTGATCGCAGGGACCCTCGCCCTGCTGTGCATCGTTATCTGTTCCATGTCACTCCCCACCCGTACGAGTCCACCCGGCCCGGGCAGGGTAACCCTATCGCCCCGTCGCGGCACCCGTGTATCGAGCTCACAGGATTCACCTTCCCCATAAGGGGGTTGACGACTCCTCTCCGATCACTCTCCGAATCCAACCGATTTCAGGGTGAGTTGGACAACTGGCTGCGTGGTGGGCTGCGGCGACCCGCCGTCGGGCTCGACGGTCACAGCGAGTGATGTCGCAGCCTTGTCCAGGCCCGTCGCGACCAAGGGCGTGTCGCCGTCGAAGAGCCCGAGGGAGCGCGGTTGCGCGTTGGGGCGCATGAGCCACAGCTGATGCACCTGTCCGGTGGGCAGGTCGCCGTATCCGCTCAAGGTCACGATCGCCTCCCCCTCCGATGCGGAAGCGATCACTCCGATATTTCTGCCCTGGGCGTCCTTCCCGCCGCTCGCCCGTGCGTCCGGAGCTGCGAGAACGTGGGCGATCTCACGCGCCTGGGCGCGCTCGGCGGTCAGCTGGTCCTGGGTCCGGTCGGCCTGGACCGCGAAGAGCCCGGCGACGACGAGGGCCGCCGCCGCGGTGGCCGTCGCGAACGGCACGAAGAACGGACGGCGCGTGCGGGGCGCACGGGAGCGTCCGGGCGGTGGCTGCGTGCCCCAGACGTGCGGCGGCAGTTGCGGCTCGTGCTCCCGCACCGGCGCACGCGAGTGCTCCTGCGGAGTGCGCTGCACGGCGGCCAGCACCCGGTCGCGCATCGCGGCCGGCGGCGGGGCGGCCGCGGACCAGGCCAGCCGGACGGCGTCCTCGGCCATCGCCCGCACCTCGGCGGAGCACCGGTCGCAGCCCTTCAGATGCTTCTCGAAGCGCCGGCGTTCGTCGCCCTCGAGCGCGTCGAGCGCATAGGGAGCGGCCAGCGAGTGCAGGTCCTCGCGACGGAACAGACCGAGCACACTCATGCGGCACCTCCCAGGCAGTCGCGCAGCCGGGTGAGGCCGTCACGCATCCGTGTCTTCACCGTACCCAGCGGCAGCTTGAGCCGATCGGCCACCTCACGGTAGGTGTAGCCGTCGTAGTAGGCGAGGGTGACGGACTGGCGCTGAAGCGCCGTCAGCCGGTCGAGGCAGCGGCGGACCCACTCGCGTTCCAGGCCGGCCTCGACCTCCTCCGTCACCTGGTCGAAGGCGGGGTCGTGGTAGCGCCGGGCCTCGCGCTGCTCGCGGTCGACGGCCGCACGGGCGCTGCGCACCCGGTCGACGGCGCGCCGGTGCGCGAGGGTGAGGATCCAGGAGAGTGCGCTGCCCCGGCTCGGGTCGAAGCGGCCGGCCGAGCGCCAGGCCTCCAGGAGCACCTCCTGGGCGACCTCCTCCGACTGCGCGGGATCCCTGACGACCCGGCGCACGAGCCCGAACACCGGCCCGGACACGAGTCCGTAGAGCTGTTCGAATGCCTGCTGGTCGCCTCCCGCCACGAGCACCAGCAGCTCGTCCGCCTCCATGCGGTCCCCCTCTCTGCGGCCGCCACAGCCGGGCCGCCCGGTCACACCAGGCATTCGCAACGAACACACCTCCGGATGGGGGGTACGGATACGAAGGCCGAAAACGCGGGTGAGCAGGAAAGAAAAAGTTTTTTGGATTCGACCAATCCGAACCCGCCCTTCGCTCCGTATCACTGTCCGTCAGGCAAGTTGGCACAGAGGACGGACGGCATGACAGCTATCTCCAGGAGCGGCAACCGACGCAAGAGCGTCGCGACCCTTATATGCGGTGCGCTGGCCGCCGGAGGGCTCGCAGCCGCCGGCGTCGCCACGCTGGGGCCGGGGGCGGCCTACGCCTCCAGCCACCGTGAGGCCCCTCTCATCTCCGGCACCCCGCAGTACGACAACACGGACGTGTACGCGTTCGTCAGCCCGGACCACCCGGACACGACGACGATCGTCGCGAACTGGATCCCCTTCGAGGAGCCGGCGGGCGGCCCCAACTTCTTCCCCTTCGCCGAGGACGCCCAGTACGACCTCAACATCGACAACAACGGTGACGCGAAGGAGGACCTGACCTTCCGTTACACCTTCAAGACGCACACGAAGAACAAGAAGACGTTCCTCTACAACACCGGCGTCGTCGAGAGCCTGGACGACCCCGACCTGAACATCACGCAGACGTACGACCTCGAGCTCATCAAGTTGAAGAAGGGGAAGGTCGAGCACGAGACCAAGATCGCGGACGATGTGCCGGTGGCGCCGTCGAACGTGGGCAAGGCCTCGATGCCGCACTACTCGAAGCTGCGCGACGAGGCGATCTACAAGCTCTCCAGCGGCGCCAAGACCTTCGCGGGCCAGGCCGACGACCCGTTCTTCCTCGACCTGCGCGTCTTCGACCTGCTGTACGGCGGCGACCTCTCCGAGGTCGGCAACGACACGCTCAAGGGCTACAACGTCAACTCGATCGCGCTTCAGGTCCCGAACGACATGATCGCCGAGTCGAAGCACCAGCCGATCGTCGGCATCTGGTCGACCACCCAGCGCGAGAACGCCAAGGGCAAGTACGAGCAGGTCTCGCGCCTGGGCATGCCGCTGGTCAACGAGGTCGTCAACCCGATCAAGGACAAGGACAAGTTCAACGCGTCCGAGCCCAAGGACGACGCCCAGTTCCTGAAGAACGTGACCAACCCCGAGCTGCCGAAGCTCATCGAGGCGATCTACAAGATCAAGGCGCCGGCCGAGCCGCGCAACGACCTCGTCGACGTGTTCCTCAAGGGCGTCAAGGGCCTCAACCAGCCGCCGTACGTGACGCCGTCCGAGGAACTGCGCCTCAACACCTCCATCAAGCCAGCCGCCAGCCCCAAGCGGCTCGGTGTCCTCGACGGTGACACCGCGGGCTTCCCGAACGGGCGCCGCCTCACCGACGACGTGATCGACGCCTCGCTGCAGGTCGTCGAGGGCGAGCTGCTCGGCACCAAGAACGACCTGGGCGACGCGGTCGACAAGAACGACAAGGACTTCGAGAAGGCCTTCCCCTACGTCGCCCTGCCCACCGAGGGCTCGCGTGGCGCGACCGCCAAGACCGACGCGGCCACCCGCAGCGCGCTCGGCGACGGCCTCGGCTCGACCAGCAACACCACCCTCATCGCCTCGTCCGCCGGCGCCGGCGCCGCAGGCATCCTCCTCATCGGCGGCGGCCTGATGTGGTGGCGCGGGCGGCGGCGGGCCTACTAGGCCCTCCCCTGAGCGGGCCGGGGAGAATCCTGCGCTCCCCGGCCCTGCCCCACCGACTGGCGCGGCCCGCGTACTCATCCCCCACGGCGCGGGCCGCGCCACCCTCACATCAGCAGGCTGATCAACCCCAGGCGACCTAGGAGAGGGCATGTCCGCGCGGACGAACGACGGCCGGCCGGAGCACGAGGACGACTCCGTCACGAAGAACGCGACCGAGCCACAGGCCGATTCGGCGAAGACCGCGCAGGCCGCGGGCGCAGCGACCGTTCAGGCCGCGGGCCCGGAGGCCGCAGCGACCGCCCGCCCGGAGCCGACGAGCGCCGAGGCCACGACGGACATCGAGCCCAGGGAAGCCGACACCGACTCGGACACCGACTCGGACACCGAAGCGACCGGTGCCGCCGCCGCAGCCGCTGCGGCTGACGCAGGCACCGACGCCGCCGCCGACGACGACGAACGGGTCGCCGCCGTCCGCCGGATGGGCGCCGCGGGCCGCCGCTGGCGCGGGGTTCAACTCGGGGCGTGCGCGGCCATGTTGGCCGTTGCGCTCACCGCCGGGGCGATCGCGTTCGGAGCGGTGCGGGACGGACAGAACGTGCCGGTGGTGAACGCCGCGGCGGTCTCCCCCGGACTGCTCGCCAGCGGTGACCTCGACTCCGGCATCACCGCGCTGCAGGCCCATCTCCGCTCCCAGCCGCGGGACTTCGGCGGCTGGGCCACGCTCGGACTCGCCTACGTCGAGCAGGCCCGCACCAAGGGCGACCCCTCCCGCTACCCGCAGGCCGAGCAGGCCCTGAAGCGCTCCCTCTCCCTGCGCTCCGACAACGACCAGGCCCTCGCCGGCCAGGCCGCGCTCGCCGCCGCACGCCATGACTTCGCGAACGCCCTCGAGCTCTCCGACCGGGCGCTGAAACTGAACCCGTACAACGAGCGCGCCCTGTGCTCCCGCATCGACGCCCTCGTCGAACTCGGCCGCTACGACGACGCCGAGGCAGCCGTGAACACGGCCGACGACCGACGACCGGGCATACCGGTGTTCACCCGCTACGCGTACGTGCACGAACTGCGCGGCGACGTCGACACCGCCCGCCGGGTCCTGGACAAGGCGCTCGCCTCGTCCACCTCCCCGGGCGACATCGCCTACGTCGCCGCCCAGCTCGGCCAACTCGCCTGGAACCAGGGCGACTACGCCACCGCACTCACCCACTACGCCCGCGCGCTCGCCGCCGACGAGAACTACCTCCCCGCGCTGGAGGGCCGCGCCCGCGCCCAGGCCGCGAGCGGTCAGCAGGCCGAGGCGATCAAGGGGCTGGAGCTCATCGTCGCCCGCTATCCGCTCCCCGGCCCGCTCGTCGAGCTCGGCGAGCTGTACGAGGCCCGGGGCGGCGAGGGCGACCGGGCGAAGGCCGCGGACCAGTACGCCCTGGTCGACGCGTGGACGGCGATCGCCCGGGCCAACGGCGTCAACGCCGACCTCGACACCGCGCTCGCCGCCGCCGACCACGGCGACAAGGCGACGGCGCTGCGCGCGGCCCGCGACGACTGGTCCCGCCGGCACACCGTGCACACGGCGGACGCCCTCGCCTGGGCCCTGCACGTCAACGGCAAGGACGCCGAGGCCCTCGCCTACGCCCGGCAGGCCACCGCCACCGGCTACCGCAACGCGTCCTTCCTCTACCACCGCGGGGTGATCGAGAAGGCCACCGGCCACCCCGCCGACGCCCGTACCCACCTCGCCGCCGCCCTGAAGCTGAACCCCGGCTTCTCTCCGCCGGGCGCCGGCGCGGCCCGTACGGCACTCAAGACGCTGGAGGCGAGCAAGTGATTTCCCGTCGTCTGCTCGCCTCCTGCGCGGCCGTGTTCACGGCCGGCTGCGCGCTCGTGCTGGTTCCTTCCACCAGCGCGAGCGCGCACCCCCTCGGCAACTTCACCGTCAACCGCTACGACGGTCTCGTCGCCGCTCCCGGACAGCTCCGCGTCGACCACGTCGAGGATCTCGCCGAGATCCCGGCGACCCAGGCCAAGCCGGACCTCGAACGGCTCGGGATGACCGAGTGGGCCCGGCAGCGGTGCGCGACGGCCGCGAGCGGCAGCAAGCTCACCGTCGACGGCCGTGCCGTCACCCTCACGGCGGGCACGAGCAAGGCCACGGTGCGTCCGGGTCAGGCCGGGCTCGACACCCTGCGCGTGGAGTGCCGGCTGACCGCGCCGCTCCCCGACGAGGAGTCGATCACCCTCGGCTTCCACAGCGAGGGGGCCGCCGGCGGCCCGGGCTGGCGGGAGATCACCGCGCGCGGCGACCGGATGACGCTCACCGACTCCGATGTGCCGCAGAAGTCGGTCTCCGGCGAACTGACCAGATATCCACAGGAGTTGCTCTCCTCCCCCGCGGACACCGCGACGGCTTCCGTGCAGGTGCGGCCCGGCGGCGCGGCCCTCGTCGAGGAGGACCGGGACGCACCGGCCGCCTCCGTGCTGCCGCGCGGCGCCGACCGCTGGACCCGGGCCCTGGACCACCTGGTCGCCCGGCAGGACCTCACCGTCGGCTTCGCCGCGCTGGCGCTGCTGATCGCCGTCTTCCTCGGCGCGATGCACGCGGTCGCGCCGGGCCACGGCAAGACCATCATGGCCGCGACGGCGGCCGCCCGGGGCGGCAAGGCCCGGATGAAGGACGTCCTCCCGCTCGCCGCCTCCGTCACCATCACGCACACCCTGGGTGTCGTCGCCCTCGGTCTTCTCGTCACCGCCGGTTCGGCCGCCGCGCCCTCGGTGATCGCCTGGCTGGGGCTGGCGAGCGGTGCGCTGGTGCTCGTCGCGGGCGCGACCCTCGCCCTGCGGGCCTGGCGCGGCCGCGGCCCGGACACCACGCACGGCCACACCCACCCGCACCCCCATCCCCACCCGCACGACGACCACCCGCACGCCCACACCCACGAGCCGGCGAAAACCCCCGATCGTCAACTCGCTCTCGTCGGCGCCCCCACCCCGCACACCCATTCCCATCACGACCACGAGCCCAGCCATGACCACGATCACGGCCACGACCACGGGCACACTCACGACCACGATCACGACCACCATCATGATCACGATCACTCGCACGACCACGGCCGTACCCACACCCACACCCACGGCGGTCGCACCCACACCCACGCCGTCGCCCCCACGCTGCGCGGCACGATCCTGCTCGGGTTCGCCGGAGGCATGGTCCCCAGTCCGTCCGCCGTGGTCGTACTGGTCGGCGCCGCCGCGCTCGGGCAGGCCTGGTTCGGGCTGCTGCTCGTCGTCGCGTACGGCGTCGGGCTCGCGCTGACCCTCACCGCCGCCGGGTTCGCCGTCGTCAGGCTGGGCGCGGGCGCGACCCGCCTGCTGGACCGTCAGCCGCGCTGGACGACCCATCCGGTCGTGACGCTCGTCCGGCGCAATGTGCCCCTGTGGTCGGCGTTCCTCGTCGTCGCCCTCGGCGCGGGACTCGTGCTCAAGGGGGCCGCATCCGTACTCGGCTGAGCTACGTTTGTGAGGTTGCGGAGGTTTTCGCCCGGATACGAAGAGCGAAATGGGGGCGCGGTGTCCGAAGAACCGGGCAGTGAACGTCTGATCGCGGGCCGGTACCGGCTGCTGACCCCCCTCGGCGAGGGCGGCATGGGCGTGGTCTGGCGGGCCCGTGACGAGGTGCTGCACCGCGAGGTCGCCGTCAAGGAGGTGCGCGCCCCGGCCGGGCTGCCGGCCTCGGACGTCGAGCGGATGTACGCCCGACTGGAGCGCGAGGCCTGGGCCGCGGCCCGGGTCGCGAACCGGAACGTCGTGACGGTGTTCGACGTGGCCCAGCAGGACGGCCGGCCATGGATCGTCATGGAGATCGTGCGTGGGATCTCCCTCGCCGAGCTGCTGGACTCGGAAGGGCCGCTCGAACCGGCGCGGGTCGCGCACATCGGGGCCGAGGTGCTGTCCGCGCTGCGGGCCGCGCACGAGGCCGGGGTGCTGCACCGGGACGTGAAGCCGGCGAACGTGCTGATGTCGAACGACGGCCGGGTGGTGCTCACCGACTTCGGCATCGCGACCGTCGAGGGCACCTCGGCGCTGACCATGACCGGCGAGGTCATCGGCTCCCCCGAGTTCCTCGCGCCGGAGCGCGCGCTGGGGCGTACGCCGGGGCCCGAGTCGGACCTGTGGTCGCTGGGCGTGCTGCTGTACGCGGCGGTCGAGGGCAACTCCCCCTTCCGGTACGACACCCCGCTGAGCACCCTGCGCGCGATCGTGGACGAGGAGCTGCCGCCGCCGCACCGGGCCGGGCCGCTCGCGCCCGTCATCGAGGGCCTGCTGCGCAAGGACCCGGCCGAGCGGCTGCCCGCCGACCGGGCCGAGCAGGATCTGCGGCTGATCGCCGCGGGCGGCGACCCCCGGGCGGACTCGACGCGCGTGGCGCCGCACACGCCGTATCCGCCGACGGTGGCGACCCCCGCCGAGCCGCTGCGCCCGGGGCCGCCGACTCCGACCCCGTCCCAGCCGCAGCAGCCCTGGGCGACCACCCCCACGGGCTCGCCGCCGGGCCCCCCGACGACGGCGTCGACGACGGCCTCGCGGCCGGATCGCAGTCGGCGTGCCGGCGTGGTCCTCATCGCGGGTGTGGTGGCGGTGGCGCTGGCGGTCGCCGGGCTGACGTACGGGCTGCTGAACCGCGACAACGGCAGCGGAGACGCTACCGGCGGGGTCACCAACAGCGGTACGGACGTCGTGAGTTCGCCTGCGACGCAGCCGTCGACGAACGAGGACACCGGCGAGCCGTCGAGTCCCGAGCCGAGCGAGAGCGAAAGTTCCAAGGCCCCGGAGCAGACCGTCGCGGTCACCGTCAGCGGCGCCCACACGGACTACTCCGGCGACTGTCCGCCGGCCGACGAGGACGCGCCCGCGTTCACCGCGACGATCAAGGTGGGGCAGTTGCCCGCGACGGTGTCCTACCGCTGGGTGTCGAAGGACGGCGAGCTCTCCGGGCAGACCTGGAAGACGCTCGAGTTCCCGTCGGGCGGGGGCAAGTCCAAGACGGACAAGGTGATCCTGTCGACGTACGCGGAGAGCGGGACGTACCAGAACGCGATCGCCGTCGAGGTGCGCGATCCGGTGAAGGTGACGTCCAACTCGGTGCCGTTCTCGGTCACCTGTGAGACGGAGGCCCCGTCGGGCGAGGCCTCCCCCTCCTCCTCACCGTCGGAGTGACGGCTCAGGCAGCGCTGTTCAGGACCGGCAGGTAGCCACCCGACTGACCGGATGCGGTCGGGTGGTAGGACTCGCCGATGTTCAGCCAGTTGAGGCTGTGCAGCCAGGAGCTGCCGGAGCAGATCTCATGGCCGCCGAACGGGGTGCGGACGTCGCCGAAGGCGAACCCGTGGGCCGCCGCGCGCTTGGCGACGGCGGCGTCGAGGTAGTCGGCCGCACTGTTGATGGCGGAGCGCTTGGTCTCGGACAGGCCCAGGCAGACCGTGCCGAGCTTGTAGAAGCGGGGGTAGCCGATGACGACCACCTGCGCGTTGGGCGCCTTTGCGTCGATGGCCGAGTAGACGGTGTCGAGTTTTGCGGGGAGCGTCGAGTCGACGTAGGCCCGGGCCGTGTTGATGCGGGACAGACACGTGCTGTCGGAGCCGGTGACGCAGGTCGTCATGACGTCGGCGAAGCCCGCGTCGTTGCCGCCGACGCTGATGGAGACAAGGCCGGTGGAGGAGTTCAGACCGCCGAGCTGGTTCGCCAGCACGTCACCCGTCCGGGCGCCCGAGCAGGCCGCGAAGGTGAACGAGGCCGGTGCGTGGGCGGCGTTCCAGAGGTACGGGAACGCCTTGGTGCTGCGCTTGCAGTCGCCGCTGGAGCTGATGTAGCTGCCCGCGCCGACGCCGGAGGAGTAGGAGTCGCCGAGCGCCACATAGCCGCCGGTCGCGGCGAGTGGGGACGCCTGTGCCGCGGTCGCCCCGGTGAGGGCTGCGCCGGCGGCGAGGAGGAGTGAGCTGACGAATACGACAAGTCGGGAACGTCTCATGGAACCTCCCTTTAGCAGGATCTCTGCCATAACCGTGGTAGCAACTACGCGTGTTGACGGGAAGTGTTCATGCCAAGACTTTTCGGCACCTAGCGGGATCGTTCAGCGCCCGTTTCCGCTCGCCTCGTTACGTGCACATGTCAATGTTGTTGACAACCTTTCAAGTCCCTTGTCTTTGCCCGCGGATGACGGAAGCTTTACCTCGGCCGAGAACGGAACGCGACGTTCGAGGCCGTGTGCGCAACCGCGCGCACTCCCCCACAGCGTGCGCCCCACCCAGGCGCACGCGGCCCTGAGGAGGATTCCCTCGTTATGGCGCAACTGCGTAGCAACAAGGTCCGGATAACCGCCGCCGCCACCGTGGCGGCCGCCGCCCTCGTCGGCGGGCTCACCGCGCTCCCCGCCCAGGCCGCCCCGGCCGAGGGCAAGGTGCTCGCGGCCGGCTCCCCCACCGCCGTCAAGGACAGCTACATCGTCACCCTGAAGTCGCAGGCGGGCTTCAAGGCGTCCTCGGCGACCGGCAAGGACCTCATCAAGGAGTACGGCGGCACGGTCGACAAGACGTTCGGCGCCGCGTTGAACGGCTACACCGCCACCCTCTCCGCCACCGAGGCGAGGAGACTCGCCGCGGACCCGGCGGTGGCCGTCGTCGAGCAGAACCAGACCGTGCGGGTGACCGACACCACGCAGTCGAGCGCCCCCTGGGGCCTGGACCGCGTCGACCAGACGTCGCTCCCGCTGTCCGGCACGTACACCTACCCGGACACCGCGGGCAGCGGCGTCACGGCGTACGTCATCGACACCGGCGTGCGCATCACCCACTCCCAGATCAGCGGCCGCGCCGCCTACGGCTACGACGCCGTCGACGGCGACACCACCGCCTCCGACGGCAACGGCCACGGCACCCACGTGGCCACCACGATCGCGGGCTCCACCTACGGCATCGCCAAGAAGGCGAAGATCGTGGCGGTCCGGGTGCTCGACAACGCCGGCTCCGGCACCACCGCGGGCGTCATCGCCGGCATCAACTGGGTGACCGCGAACCACTCCGGTCCCTCGGTCGCCAACATGTCGCTCGGCGGCGGCGCCTCCACCACGCTGGACACGGCGGTGGCCAACTCGATCGCCAGCGGCGTGACCTACGCGGTCGCGGCGGGCAACAGCGCGGCCAACGCCTCCTCGTACTCCCCGGCCCGCGTCGCCAGCGCGATCACGGTCGGCGCCACCACCAGCACCGACGCCAAGGCCAGCTACTCCAACTACGGCTCGATCCTGGACATCTTCGCCCCCGGCTCCTCCATCACGGCCGGCTGGTACACCAGCGACACCGCGACGAACACCATCTCGGGGACGTCGATGGCCACCCCGCACGTCGCGGGCGCGGCGGCGGTCTATCTGGCGGGCCACACCTCGGCCACCCCGGCCCAGGTCGCCACGGCCCTGACCGGCGGCGCGACCACCGGCAAGGTCACCAGCGCGGGCACCGGCTCGCCCAACCGGCTGCTGAAGATCGTGCCGTGACGCCGTCGCCGCCGGCGTCGACACCGACACCGACGCGGCACTGAAACACCTGTTCCCCGGAGGGCCCCACACCTCCGGGGAACATTTTTTTCTCATGCCCCCAACGGGACGCACCATTGTGTAACGGTCAAACGAACAAAATGGTGAGAGGAACACCAAGGGCTTGCCATCCGGGCGTAATCATCAATACCGTCATACATCTCACTCGCAGCGGACCGTCGGCAACGGCTCCAGGGGAGGGCTCAGGGACCGCGACGGCATCCGGGGCGAGAGCGCGGTAGGGGGGTGCCGTGCTCGGTGGCCACGTAGGCGACCGGGCCGTGCCGCGCGGTCGGCTGCCGTCTTTTCGCCGGTAGCCGGTCAGCTTTGCCAGCTCACCGGTGTGCGCGGAGATCACTCCGGCATGCGGCGGAGAACCAGTCCGCCATGGGTGAGAAACCAACCCCCCTTTCGAACCGGACGTGGATTCGGGCCGCCCCCCAGGGGGCGGGCGGCCCACCGGACGAGAGGGACAGAGTCATGAGTTCCGTTCTGCAGCCGGCGACATCGGGCCAGGATCTCGACAGCCCGTCGACCGTCGGCAAGTACCGGCCCATCTCCTCTCACCTGGCCATCGCGCCACCGGTGAGCGTGGTCATCCCCGCGATGAACGAGGCCGAAAACCTTCCGTACGTGTTCAAGACCCTGCCGGACTGGATCCACGAAGTGGTCCTGGTCGACGGCAACTCCACCGACGACACCGTCGAGGTCGCACGCGAACTGTGGCCCGGCGTCAAGGTCGTCGGCCAGCAGGGCCGGGGCAAGGGCGACGCCCTGATCACCGGCTTCGAAGCGTGCACCGGCGACATCATCGTGATGGTCGACGCGGACGGCTCGGCCGACGGCAACGAGATCGTCAGCTATGTCTCCGCCCTCGTCTCGGGCGCGGACTTCGCCAAGGGCTCCCGCTTCGCCAACGGCGGCGGCACCGACGACATGACGTTCATCCGCCGGCTCGGCAACGCGGTCCTGTGCACCATCGTCAACCGCAAGTTCGGCGCCCGCTACACCGACCTGTGCTACGGCTACAACGCGTTCTGGCGGCACTGCCTGGACAAGATCGAGCTGGACTGCACCGGCTTCGAGATCGAGACCCTGATCAACATCCGGGTTGTCAAGGCCGGTCTGAAGGTGCAGGAGATACCGAGCCACGAGTACCTGCGCATCCACGGCGTCAGCAACCTGCGCGCCGTCCGCGACGGGCTGCGCGTGCTGCGGGTCATCCTCAGGGAGCGGTCCAACCGGCGTGCGCTGCGCCGGCTGACCCGCCGCTCGCCGATGCTCGACTCGGTGCGGGGAGAGCTGTCTTGAGCACGATCGACGTCTCCGTCGTCATCTGCGTGTACACCGAGGACCGCTGGGAGGACATCCTCGCGGCGGTCGCCTCGGTGCAGGCCCAGACCCACCCGGCCCTGGAGACCCTGGTCGTCGTCGACCACAACCCGACCCTCCTGGACCGGCTGCGCAGCGAGTACAAGGAGACCGACGAGGTGCGGGTGCTGCCCAACGCGGGCCCGCGCGGACTGTCGGCCGGCCGCAACACCGGCATCGCCGCCTCGCACGGCGAGGTCATCGCCTTCCTCGACGACGACGCCGTCGCCGAACGGGACTGGCTGCGCCGGTTCGCCGACCCGTACTCCGACCCCCGCGTCCTCGCCGTGGGCGGCCGTGCCGTGCCCGTCTGGTCCTCCGGCCGGCGGCCCGACTGGTTCCCCGAGGAGTTCGACTGGGTGGTGGGCTGCTCCTACCGGGGGCTGCCGCCCGGCCGGGTCCGGGTGCGCAACATCCTCGGCGGCAACGCCTCGTTCCGGCGCACCGCGTTCGACTCCGTGGGCGGCTTCGCCACCGGCATCGGACGCGACGGCAACAAGCGCCCGATGGGCGGCGAGGAGACGGATCTGTGCATCCGGCTCACGCACGCGAGACCCGAGGCCATCCTGCTGATGGACGACCGCGCGGTGATCCACCACAAGGTCCCCGAGGCACGCGAGCACTTCGGGTACTTCCGCACGCGCACCTACGCGGAAGGCCTGTCCAAGGCGCTCGTCGCCCGCAGCGTCGGCGTCGACAAGGGCCTGGAGTCCGAACGCCGGTACGCCACCCGGGTGCTGCCGGCCGGAGTCCTGCGCGGACTGCGCGATCAGCTGCTCGCCCGGCGCGGCGGGGCCCGGCGGGCGGGCGCGATCGTCGCCGGGGTGCTGACGGCGGCCGGCGGGTACGCGGTCGGCAGCATGCGGGCGCGGCGGGCGGGGACGACGTTCGCCGTGGTGCCGATCACCCTGGACGAAGTGGAGCGGGCCGCATGACCGAGGCACGCGTGCCGATCCTCATGTACCACTCGGTGGCCGCCGCACCCAACGACGCCACCCGCACGCTCTCGGTCGCGCCCGAGGCGTTCGCCGAACAGCTGGCGGCGATCGCGGAGCGGGGCCTGACCCCGCTGACCACCGCCGACCTGGCGGCGCGCTGGCGGACCGGCCGGCCGCTGCCGGGCCGCCCGGTCCTGATCACCTTCGACGACGGCTACGAGGGCGTGCACCGGCACGCCCTCCCGGCGCTGGCGGGCCACGGCTTCCCGGCGACCCTGTTCGTCTCCACCGGCTGGCTCCGGGGCGCCCATGACACCGGCGGTGGCCTGGACACCATGCTGGACTGGCGGCAGGTGCGCGAACTGGCGGACGCGGGCGTGGAGATCGGCGGCCACAGCCACAGTCACCCGCAGCTCGACCGGCTCGACGACGCCCGGCTGTGCGCCGAGCTGACCCGCTGCCGGGACATCGTCGCGGACGAGCTGGGGGCCCTGCCCCTGTCGTTCGCCTACCCGTACGGCTACTCCAGCCGCCGGGTGCGGACCGCGGTGCGCGAACACGGGTTCGCCCAGGCGCTCGCCGTGGGCAACTCCCTCGCCCGCCGCGCCCAGGGACCGTTCGCCCTGCGCCGGGTGACGGTACGGCGGACCACGGACACCGCGGAGTTCGAACGACTGCTCGACGGTCGGGCGATCGCCCGTACGTTCGCCCGGGACCGGGCTCTCACCAAGGGGTACGCGATGGTGCGCAGGACCCGGCAACTCCCGCGGCTGGTCTGAGGGGTGGCCCCGGCGGAGCCCGTCGGGGCCACTCACGACTGGCCGGACCGAACAGACACACCCGACACCCGCGACACACCCGACACACCACGCGCACTACGGAAACCGGGTGCAGAGGGCGGCCCCGTGCCGGATCATGGCGGCATGTCCGTACAGCCACACGACGCTCTGCCGATCCGGCTCAACGTGGACGACTCCGACTCCCCGTCCGATGTCGTCGACGCGCTGTTCCTCGGCCGCTTCGCGACGGGCGAGCAGCCGTACTCGCACGCGGTGAACATCGACCGCGTGCGCTCCGGCGCGACCCTGCTGCCGGCGCACGCCCGCGTCCTGCGCGTCGCACGCGACGAGGACCGCAGCGCCACCCTGGCCGAGGGCGACGGCTGGACGCTGCTGATCTCCCGCTGGAACCGCGGCGCCGACGTCACGGTCACGGCGACCACCGCCGAACTGGCCGCACAGGTGCTCGACGAGGCCACGGACGGCGCGGCGGACGAGCCCGAACCCCAGCCGGAGAACGTGACCATGGGCTTCTGGTACGTCTCCCCGCGGCGCGGCCCGCACCGCACCACCCGCCAGATCTCCGCGGGCACCTGGGACGAGGTGCGCACCAACTACACCGCCCCCGTCGCCGACGCGATGGACCATCTGATGGGGACGACCCCCGACGACATCGCGGGCCGGCTGCTCCTGCTGCACGGCCCGCCCGGCACCGGCAAGACCTCCGCACTGCGCACGCTGGCCCGTTCCTGGCGGGAGTGGTGCCAGGTGGACTGCGTCCTGGACCCCGAGCGGCTCTTCTCCGACGTCGGCTATCTGATGGACATCGCGATCGGCGAGGAGGACGGCACGGGCAAGGGCCGCTGGCGGCTGCTGCTCCTGGAGGACTGCGACGAACTGATCCGCGGCGAGGCCAAGCACACCGCGGGCCAGGCCCTGTCCCGGCTGCTGAACCTCACCGACGGTCTTCTCGGCCAGGGCCGCAACGTGCTGGTCGGGGTCACCACCAACGAGGACCTGGAGCGCCTCCACCCCGCCGTCGTGCGCCCCGGCCGCTGTCTGGCGCGTATCGAGGTCGGCCCGCTGACCCGGCGGGAGGCGGTGGACTGGCTGGGCACCGAGGAGGGCGTCGGCCGCGAGGGCGCCACCCTGGCCGAGCTGTACGCACTGCGCCGGGGCGTCTCCCCCACCTCGCTGCCGGAGCCGCGGGGCGGGTCGGACGCGGGGCTGTACCTCTGAGGCGGCTCCCGGGCAGTGTGGGTGTTTTGATGGAGGCATGACGCTGTACGTCGGTACGTCCGGCTGGCAGTACAGGGACTGGAAGGGCGTCCTGTACCCGGCCGACGTGCCCGTACGGCGGTGGCTGGAGGAGTACGCGGCGCAGTTCGCCACCGTCGAGGTCAACAACGCGTTCTACCGGCTGCCGTCGCGGGAGAACTTCGCGTCCTGGGCCGAGCGCGTCCCGCCGGACTTCGTGGTCGCCGTGAAGGCGAGCCGCTATCTGACCCACGTCAAGCGGCTGCACGACCCCGAGGAGCCGGTGCACCGGCTGATGACCCACGCCGCCGGCCTCGGGAGCCGGCTCGGCCCGGTCCTCCTCCAGCTGCCGCCGACCCTGCACGCCGATCCCGGGCTCCTGGACGCCTGTCTGTCCTGCTTCCCGGCGGGTACCCGCGTCGCGGTGGAGCCACGGCACGACTCATGGTGGATCCCCGAGGTGCGGCAGGTTCTCCGGTCCCGGGGCGCGGCCCTGTGCTGGGCCGACGCACAGGCCCGCCCGCTCACACCGCTGTGGCGGACCGCCGACTGGGGATACCTCCGCTTCCACGAGGGCCGCGCCGAGCCCTGGCCCCGCTACGGCCACCGCTCCCTGAAGACCTGGATCGACCGCATCGCGACGACCTGGGCCGACGGCGGTGACGTGTACGCGTACTTCAACAACGACCCGGGCGGCGCGGCGGTGGGCGACGCGGCACTGTTCGGCAGAACGGCCGAGCGGGCCGGGCGGACGGTGACACGCACCCCGCACGCGCTCGCCGCCCGCGGCTGATCACTCCGCGGCCGATCACTCCTCGTAGGCCGCCCGCAGTGCGTCCCGCGCGGCGGCCGACGCCTGCTCCTCGGTGAGCCCCAGCCGCCGCACCCGCTCGGCGTAGGCCTGCGCCGCGGCCGCGGCCTCCCGCTCGGCCGCCGAGCCCGCCGCGGCGACGAACGTGCCGTTGCGCCCCCGGGTCTCGATCACCCCGTCCGCCTCCAGCGCCCGGTACGCCTTGGCGACGGTGTTCGCGGCGAGGCCGAGCGACTCGGCCAGCCCCCGCACCGTCGGCAGCCGGTATCCGACCGGCAGCGCGCCCGACCGCGCCTGCCCGGCGATCTGCGCCCGCACCTGTTCGTACGGTGCGGCGCTCTCATCGACATCGATGTGGATCTTCAAGGTCACGGCCCGATTCTCCCGCACCCACCGGAAAACGGCGGCACCGGAAAATGGGAGGCATCCGGGGGCCGCCCGCCCGTAGCGTGCGCTCACATGACCGTCATCGTGCGCGATCTGCGCCCCGGTGCGCCTGCCGACGTCGAAGGCTTCATCCGGGTCCGGCACCTCGCCCTGCCCTATGTGTACTTCAGCCCGGCGTCCGTGCTGCACAGCCTCTCCCTGTCCCACCCCGACGCCCACGCCCGCAAGCTGGTGGCCGTCGAGGACGGCGAGATCGTCGGCACGGCCCAGGTGAGCCTCGCCCATGACAGCCCGGAACCCGGCCAGGGCTCCCTGAACGTGTACGTGGACCCGGCGCGCACCGGACACGGCGCGGGCGCCGCGCTGGTCCGCGCCGGCGAGGAGCATCTGACGGCGCACGGGGCGACGAAGCTGTTCTCCTGGGTGCTGGACGAGCCGGGCAACCGCGCCTTCGCCGAGCGCCACGGCTACCGGCCGAGCCGCTCCGCGCACTTCCTCCGCCTGGACCTGGCCCGGACGTCGCTGCCGCCGCTCCAGGACCCGCCGCCCGGCGTCGAGCTGCGGACGGCCGCCGACTTCGCCGACGACCCACGCCCGCTGTTCGCCCTGGACGCGGAGGCGGGCTCGGACGAACCGGGCGACATCGACACCGAGTTCACGGACTACGAGGCCTGGGTCGACGAGTACTGGAAGTACCCCCACCTGGACCTGGAACTGACCTCGGTCGCCGTGGCCGACGGCCGCCCCGTCGCCTTCAGCGTGGCCCACACCGGCGACGCCGGCCGGTACGCCACGGGCATGACCGGCACGGCCCGCGCCCACCGCGGCCGGGGCCTGGCCAAGCTGGTCAAGAACGACTCCCTGCACCGCGCCCGCGCCGCGGGGTACACGCAGGCGTACACGGGCAACGACGCGGACAACGGGCCGATGCTCGCGATCAACCGCTGGTTCGGATACGAGATCTGTGCGACGGAGGTACGGCATGTCCGCGAACTCGGCTGAGTCGGCGCGTTCGGTGGAGGTCGTCCTGGTCAAGGGCGGCCGGACGAAGATCCGTTACGCGGCCGAGCTGCTGTCCGACGACGGCGCCCGGATCGCGGTGCGCGCCCCCTGGGCCGGTGACGGCGTGCGCGACTTCGGCTTCGTGCGGTTCGAGGCCGGCGACGTCTTCACCGAGTACTACTGGCGGGACCGCTGGTACGCCGTGAAGGAGGTCCGCGACGCGACGGGCGCGCTGAAGGGCTGGTACTGCGATGTCACCCGCCCGGCCACGCTGTCCGGCACCGAGCTGGTCGTCGAGGATCTCGACCTGGACCTGTGGCGCTCCGCCGACGGGACGGACGTACGGCGGCTGGACGAGGACGAGTTCGAGGAGAGCGGGCTGGCGCGGCGGGACCCGGCGGCCGCGGCCGCCGCGCTGACCGCCCTCGACGAACTGGAGGCGCTCGCCACCGCCGAGGACGGCCTGGAGGCGCTGCTGGCGTGAACGGCCGACGGTGAGGGGCCGGCCGGCGCGAGAGGCCCGGGCGAGGAGGGGCCCGGGTGGCTCTCACACCGTGGCCACCACGGCGTACCGCTCGTCGTCCACCGCCCCGCCCCACAGCCCGGCGTCCTGCGACAGCGGCTCCACGCGCGTGTGCACGGTCACCGGGGCCAGCAGGGCGGTGAGCCGGTCCGCCGGAATGCCGACCGGGGCGACGGTCCCCCACACGCCCTCGACCAGCACGAGCCGCCCTCCCGGGCGCAGCAGACCGCGCCAGTGCCGCAGGACACGGGCGGGGTCGGGCAGCGTCCACAGCACATGCCGTACGAGCAGGGCGTCGAAGCGCTCCTCTCCGACCGGGGGCGCCGCCGCGTCACCGCGGAGGAACACCGCGTCGCGTCCGGCGAGTTTGGCGCGGGCCAGGTCGATCATGGCCGGGGAGAGATCGACGCCTGTCACCCGGTGTCCCTGTTCGGCCGCGAGGAGCGACAGGCTGCCGGTGCCGCAGCCCAGGTCGAGGACGTCACAGCCGCGTTCCGGGAGCCAGGTCCGCAGCCGCCGGGCCCAGGCCGCGCGCACTTCGGGGTCGCGCAGGCCGTGGTCCGGCTCCTCGTCGAAGGCGGCCGCCGCCGCGTTCCAGTCGACACTCGGCGAAGTCGGTTCGTCACCCTTTTTCATCATGTGCCCAAGAGTGACACCCACCACTGACACTCGAATCGTGACAGCCGCCACTGACAGACCGGGGGGCGATGAGGAACTCTCCCCCAAAGGGTCTACCTCCGTGGGATCGCGGAAACAGGTAGTTCCTGTAAGGAGGCAGCCATGCGCCGCACGACCGTGCAGAAGCCCCTGAAGAAGACGGACTCCCGACGCATCCGCGAGGAGGCCGAGGAACGGCCCGCCGGGCGCCCCGAGGTGCGCAAGGACATCGCCCGCACCTGGTGGCCGGACGGCTGAGGACGGCCCCGCCCGGGCCCGCCCCGCTCAGCCCAACCGCTTGCGGTAGTGGATCCGGTCGTAGGGCCCGTCCATGCGACGCTCCACGAGCTCATAGCCGTACCTCGGGTAGATCTTCTGGTTCTCCCACATCATCACGTGTGTGCAGAGCCTGACCTCGGTCAGGCCGAGCGCACGCGCGTGTGCGTCCACGAAGTGCAGCAGCCGCCGTCCGACGCCCTTGCCGTGGGCGTCGGGGCGGACGGCGATGCTGTCGAGGAACAGATGGTCGGCGAACTCCTCGACGACGACCAGCCCGTCGACCGGGTCACCGGTCACGAACACCTTCCCCGCGGCCACGTTCGCCGCGTGGTCCGCCGTCATGGGCAGCGGCACGAGCCCGATGCGCTCGATGTAGGGCGTGTAGGCCGCATCCGTGACGGCCTTCACGGCCGGCACGTCGACCGCCGTGGCGGGCCGGATCTTCTCGCTGGTCATGGCTGGAGGTTAGCCACCTCACGCCTGGAGGTCGGCTACCTCATGCCAGGCTCAGCGTTTCCTTAAGGCGACCCTAAAGATCGCTGACGGCCTCCCCCAGCAGGCGATTCCGCGGTTTCTTGGTTCCGGCACACCTCCACGTGGCAGGACTCCGGGGCCTGACCGGCGGCTCAGGTCGGACAGGCCCCGGCGGGACGAGCGCGGCGGGTCAGCTGAACACGGAGGCGCAGGTGGTGGCGGTGGCGTGGGCCGGGTCGAGCGCGTTGGCCGCCTCGTGGAACGCGATCCGGTCGAGCAGCCCGATCGCCACGTGCTCGGAGAGGTCCAGCGGGCACAGGTCCTGGAGCAGGACGTTGTGCACGCCGGAGCCGCTGAGGTACTGGCTGCGCCAGGGGGTGACCACCTCGTCGTACTTGGTGGCGATGACCGTGTAGCGGACGCCGGGGACGGTGTCGCCGCCCGCGTTGAGCTTGGTGAGGAAGGCCGATCCGGCGATCTGGTCGGCGAGGCCGGGGGTGGCCGTCGAGAGCAGGTCCTCGGCGCCGGGGAAGTACGGCAGCAGGTTGGCGAGTCCGTTGAGCGTGGTGCCGTGGTTGTCGGGGGCGATGCCGACCAGCGCGTTGACCTTGGCGGCTCCGCCGAGGAACTTCAGGTAGTAGCGCGGCATCATGCCGCCCTGCGAGTGGCCGACGAGGTCGGCCTCGGCTGCGCCGGTCGCGGCGAGCACCTTGTCGACGAAGGCGGAGAGCTGCTCGGCCGACTTGTCGATGGGGCCGAGGCCGTTGAAGAGCGGGACGCCCGGCAGCTGGCCGTAGTCGACGGAGAAGACGCAGTATCCGCGGACCGTCAGGTAGGGGGCGAAAGCCAGCCAGTTGTCGATCGAGTTCCCGAAGGTGCCGTGCACGAGCACGACGGGGCGGGGGTGGGCGGCGGAGGGCTTGCAGTTGTAGTCGTTCCAGCCGCTCGACGAGGCGGCGGCAGCGGTGGCCGTGGCGGTGGATTCGGCGTGGGCGGCGGTGGCGGGGACGGTGGCGGCCGTGGCGGCCAGCAGCAGTGCGGTGAGTGGTCCGAGCACGCGCTTCCAGGGCAGCATCGTGTGATCTCCTTGCGGCTCAAGGGAGGTGCGATGGCCTTACGCCCTGTGATCCGGATCACGAGGATGCTGTTCACTCGTCAAGTTACGGATGAGTAGGTGAAGTGTGAAGTTACGCGTCAGTAAAAACTTCCGGTGATAGTCAGCGGCATCAGTGGCGTCAGTGATAGTGGACGGCGATCGGGGTCACTGACATTCCGTCACCAGGTGGGCCTGATGGGACCGTAGGGCGCGATACGCGCCAATTGGTCGCACAACACGCGCACTTCACCCTCGCCCAGCACATCGGCCCACGCCTGCACCGCCTCGGCGGCCGCCTCCTCCGCCGCCCGCGTGCACTCCCAGCCCCGCTCGGTGAGCACGATCAGCCGGGCCCGCGCGTCGTCGGGATGCGGACGGCGCTCGACGTACCCCTTGCGCACGAGCTCCTCGACGAGCTGGCTCGCCGCCTGCTTGGTCACCCCGAGGTGGACGCCGAGCTCACCGACCGTCGCGCCGCCCGGGGCGAGCCGGGCGAAGGCGAAGCCATGGGCGGGCCGCACCTCGACGAACCCACGGGCGACGACCCCGTCATTGATGCGCTGGGTGAGCTCACCCGCGGCGGCGAGCAGGGCGGCGGACAGGGCCAGGGCCTCGGAGTTCTGCACGTCCGCATTGAAACACCTTGACGGAACGGTCAAGCTGCTTGACCATGGAGCCATATAGTCAAGCTACTTGACTATTCCTGAGCCGCCCATCAGCCGGAACCATCCACCAGCCGGAACTGTCCAACAGGAGGCCCCATGCCCGTCGTCCGCTCGTCGGAGGCCGTCACCCATGAGATCCACGGCGCCCGCTTCGTCCTGTACGCCAACCCCCGCACCGGCAGCAAGGAGCTGTGCGCCTGGCGGGGTGAGATTCCCGCGGGGACGAAGGGTCCCGCGCACACCGTCAACCGGGAGGAGATCTTCCATCTGCTCGTCGGCGAGCTGATCCTGACGCTCGACGGCGTCGCCGAGCGGATCACCGCCGGCGACACGGTGATCGTCAATCCGGGCGCGACCCTGGCCGTCGAGAACCCGACCGATCACACCGCGCTCTCCTGGGTCACCACGTCCATCGGCCTGGAGGCGGAACTGGCCGACGGAACCCGGATCGCTCCCCCGTGGGCCAACTGACTCAGGTCCTGGTCACGCCGCCGGCGTTCCCGGCGTGATCCCGCTCTCGGGAGAGGTCCGATCATGCGACATGGAACGTCGCCGCTCCTGCCGGCTGCACCGCCTCCGCGCCGAACCGGTCCCGGGCGCGATCGGCGGCGGCCTCGATGCGGCGGGCTTTCTCGTCGGTCGGCTCGAAGAGCAGCTGACGGGACGCCCGTTCGGCGGCGATCAGGTTCTCCGCCCGCAGGGAGACGGTACGGACGCGGGCGCGCTGAAGAGCGAGTCGGTCATGGAGGTCATGGGCGAGTGCCGTCAGAGCGCGTGTGTGGGCCGTGGGCTCGTGCAGCTTGCGGGTGCGAGTCGTCGTCGAGCGGTCCGCGTAGCGGATGGTGAGAGTGAGGGCGCAGGCCGCCTGGGACTCGCCGCGCAGCTGCAGGCCGAGGCGGTCGGTGAGCGCGAGCAGGGCGGCGCGCTGCCGGTCCCGGTCCAACTCGTCCTGGGCGAAGCGGTGTTCGACGCTCATCGAGCGGGGCGGGGCCGAGGGGATCACCGGCGTCGGGTCGAGGCCGCGGGCCGCGTCGTGGAGGTGGCGTCCGGCGGTGACGCCCAGGATGCGCTGCAGCGTGCCGAGCGGTGCGGCGGCGATCCTGCCGACGCTGTCCAGGCCGTACGAGGACAGGGTGCGGGCGGTCGCCGGTCCCACGCCCTGCAGGGCGGCGGTGGACTTCTTCGCGAGGAAGGCGGTGACCGTGTCGATGTCGTCGGGCAGGGTGCGGACCGCCGAGGACGGGCCGTCGGCCGCGACCATACGGGCGAGCAGCGGGTTCGCAGCGACGCCGACCGTGGAGCGGAGCCCGTACAGCCCACCGGTGCGCGCCCGGATGCGCTCGGCCAGTGCCGTGGCGTCCGCGCCGAAGTAGCGCAGGCTGCCGGAGACATCGGCCAGTGCGGCGTCCGGCGGGAGCGCCTGCACCAGGGGCGTGTACTCGGCCAGCAGGGTGAGAAGACGGCTGTAGAGCTGCTCGTCCTGCAGGTCGTGGAAGTGGATGTAAAGGATGTTCATCCTGCGCTCCCGGGGCTCTGGTGCCATAGCTTGCGACTCTGTTTGACGGACTCGCCGGGCGGCTGCAGATCCGCCCAGGGATGCAGTGCGTAACCGGTTTCCAGTCGGAGACTGCGGCTGCCTGCGGCTCTGTCCGGTGGCGAATCGGCCTGGGTGAGTCGTTCCGTCACCGCCGACAGGCCGCCCTCGCGGCGCAGCTCGGCCAGTTCGGCGAGGTCCCAGGCGGCGGAGCCGGTCACCGACAGCGCCTTTCCGCCGCCTCCGCCACGGCGCTGCACCACTCCGCGCACGAGCAGCAGCCAGGAGTGGAAGACGGTGTGTGCGCAGGCCTCGTGACTGTCCTCGAAGAACGCACAGTCCACCAGGCCTGTCGTGTCGTCGAGCGTGGTGAAGATGACGCGTTTGCCGGAGCGGACCGGCGGGGTCTGAACGGCTCCTTTCGCGCCGGCGACCAGCACCACCTGGCCGTGCGGCAGATCTCTCAGCCGTTTCGCGGAGACGACGCCGAGTTCCTCCAGCAACTCCCGGTGCTCGCCCATGAGATGGCGGGAGGCGTCCATGCCGAGCACCCCGAGCTCGGCTCCGAGCCGCTCGGCGTCGTCCAGGTCGGGCAGACCGGCGGGGGCGACCGTGCTGTGGACCGCACCGGCCTCCCTCAGCGTCAACTGGCCCTGCGCAGAGCTCCGTCGGCTGCGATGCAGCTCGGCGAGGTGCAGAAGCAAGTCGCGGCGGTTGCGGCCGAAGCCGTCCAACGCGCCGACCTGGGCGAGGCGTTCGGCGATCGGCCGGGACGGCCGGGCCCGAGAAGCGAAGTCCTGGAGCGAGCTGTAGGGGCGCCCTGCGACGATTCGCGCCGCCTCGCTCTCACTCATCCCCCGCACGTCACCGAGAGCGAGCCGGATCCCGTGGACGGGCCGACCACCCTCCACATCAGACACCAGTTCGATTTGATAGGCGGCGTCCGACGCATTCACATCCAGCGGCAGGATCGGCACGCCCCGCCGCCGGGCATCCGCGAGCAGCAGCCGCTTCGGATACATCCCCGGGTCGTGCGTAAGAAGCCCTGCGTAGAAGGCGGCCGGATGATGGGCCTTCAGCCACGCCGACTGGTACGAGGGCACCGCGAAAGCCACCGCGTGCGCCTTGCAGAAGCCGTACGCCCCGAACGCCTCGACGATCTCCCAGGTCCGCTCGACGACCTCCTCCTCGTACCCCCGTCCGCGAGCCTCCTGCGCGAACCACGCCCGCACCCGTCCGACCTGGTCGGCGCTCGACAGCGCCCGTCTCGTGTAGTCGCCGAAGGCCAGGGTGCAGCCGGTCATGACCGACAGGATCCGGATGATCTGCTCATGGAAGACCACCACGCCGTACGTCTCCCGCAGCGCGGGCTCCAGGTCGGGGTGCGGACAGCGGGGCGCCTGGCGTCCGTGCCTGGCCTTGACGAACGGATCGACCATGTTGGCCGCGACCGGTCCCGGCCTGAACAGCGAGATGTCGACGACGAGATCGTGGAAGGTCTCGGGCTGCAACCGGGCGATGAGGTCGCGCTGGCCGGGCGACTCGGTCTGGAAGCAGCCCAGGGTCTGCGAGGACTTGATCAGCCGGAACGTCTTCGGGTCGTCCGGCGGTACCTGAGAGGCGTCGTCCAGGTCGATGCGGTGCCCGGTGGTCCGCTCGATCTCGGTGACGGCGTGCGCCATGGCGGACTGCATGCGTACGCCGAGCACGTCGAGCTTGAGCAGCCCGAGGTCCTCCACGTCCTCCTTGTCGAACTGGGACATCGGAAAGCCCTCTCCGCTGGTCGGCATGACCGGGGTGCGGTGCAGCAGCGTCGCGTCGGAGAGCAGGACACCGCACGGGTGCATGGCGATGCCGCGCGGGAGCGCGTCCAGGGCCTCGACCAGGTCCCACATGTGCGGGCCGTACGACTCCTGGTCGATGCCGCGCAGTTCCGGCAGTTCCTGCAGGGCCGAGCGGGCGTCCCGGGCACGGATATGAGGAAACGATTTTGCAAGCCTGTCCACCTCGGCCGGGTCCAGGCCGAGGGCAAGGCCTACATCGCGCACGGCGTGCCGCACCCGGTAGGTCTCCGGCATGGACACGGTGGCCACCCGCTCCGGGCCGAAACGGTCGATGATCGCCCGGTAGACCTCCAGACGGCGGGCGGACTCCACGTCGATGTCGATGTCGGGCAGTTCCGTGCGCCGGTCGGACAGGAAACGCTCCATGAGCAGACCGTGTTCGACGGGATCGGCGGTGGCGATCCCGAGGAGATGGTTGACCAGGGAGCCCGCGCCGGAGCCTCGGGCGGCGACCCGGATGCCGAGTTCACGGGTGTCGGCGACGACCTGGGCGACGGTGAGGAAGTACGAGGCGTATCCCAGTCTCTCGATCAGGCGCAGCTCGTCTTCGAGGCGCTCCCAGCGGCGGCGGTCGCGGTCGTAACGGTGCAGCAGCATGGCGGCGGCGCACTTCGAACGCAGCACCCGCTCGGGAGTGCGCCGGCGGGCGCCGACGAGCTCCGGCTCGGGGAAGTGCACTCGGCCGAGTCCCAGATCGTCCTCGGGGTCGACACGGCATGCGGCGGCGGTCTCCTCCGTGACCTCGAGCAGTCGGCGGGCGGTGTTCGCACCGTACCCGGCGGCTTCGGCGACCTGCTCGGCGATGCGCGCCATGTCCGTCGCCGGCTTGAGCCACCGCTCGCCACAGTCGCGCTCGCCGCGTGGATCGATCGGCACCAGTCGGCGCGCGGAATCCAGGACGTCCGCGACCGGGCCCTGGCCGGGGTCGGCATACCGTACGGCGTTGCTCAGGACGGGCATGATCCGCTGGTCGGCGGCGAAGCCGAGGGCGCGGGCCGCGAGCCGCAGCGAACCGGAGCCGGTGCCGCTGCGGCCGTGGCAGACGACCTCGATGCGGAGTGCCGCGTCCTCGTATCGCTCCCGCCAGGGCGCGAGCAGCGCCGCGGCGCGGTCCGGCCGCCCCGCGGCCAGGGCGCGGCCGACGTCCGAGGCGGGGCCGAGCAGCACGGTGAGGTGCTCCCCGCCGAGGGCGTTCCAGGGCAGCAGGGGGCGCCCGCCTCCCGCGGTGTCCGCATGCGCGGCGCTCACCAGCCGGCACAGCTCGGCCCAGCCGCGGGCCCCGTCCCGGGCCAGGAAAACCACACGCTGGGCCGACTCGTCGACGAAAGCGCCGCCGCGAGCCGGTGCGCGCCGCCGCTCGGTGCGTCCAGCCGCTTCGGGAGGCGCCTCCACCGCGAGATCCACTCCGAACAGGGGGCGGACACCGGCCCGGCCCGCGGCCTTGGCGAAACGGACGGCCCCGCCGAGGGTGTCCCGGTCGGTCAGGGCGACCGCGTCCATTCCCCGCTCGGCGGTCCGCTCCGCAAGCTGCTCGGGGTGCGAGGCGCCGTACCGCAGGGAGAACCCGGAGACGGCGTGCAGATGCGTAAAACCGCGCACCTGGACCACCTCGCCACTGACTGCCCCCTGTCTTCGCATTCGTCACTCCGGCCTCTCCGGGGTGATGTCACCACCCTAGACCAGCCTCGAACATTTATGCGATTCGAAGAGATGCTCTGCGAGGCTCATCGCGCCGCCCCTGCCGTCTCCTCGCCCTCGGCGGCGGCCGGTGCGGCCCGCGGGACATCGTCGTCCGTCGCCCGGGGGCGCTCGCGGAGGCCGAACGCGCTGATGAGCGCGGCGAGGGCGGCTGCGACGAGCGGGACGAGCAGGGCGGCGCGGTAGCCGTCGAGCACCGCCTCAGGGGAGCCGCCGTCAGCGGTCGAGGCGACATCGACCGCGGTGACGGTCGACAGGCCGAGGGCGGCGCCGAACTGGAAGCAGGTGTAGAGCAGGCCTCCCGCGAGGCCCTGCTCCTCGTCGTCGATGCCCTCGGTGGCGACGATGGTGAGCGGGCCGTACGCCAGCGAGAACGCCAGGCCGAGGGTGATGAAGCTGGGGAACATCGCCGCGTACGTCCAGTCGGCGCCGACCGGCAGGAACAGGGCGTACGACAGCACGGCCAGCACCAGGCCGCCGAAGATGACCCGGGCGTTGCCGAAGCGGTTGACGAGTCGGGGGGTGAGGGTGGGTGAGAGCACGGCGTCGATGCCGATCACCAGGAGCGCGAGGCTGGTCTGGACCGTGGACCAGCCTCGCAGCTCCCGCAGATACAGCACGACGATGAACTGGAAGCCGAAGAAGCCACCGGCGAAGAGCAGCGCCGCAAGGTTGGCGCGCACCAGGGAGCCGTTGCGGAAGATGCCCAGCCGCACGAGCGGGGCGGCCGCCCGGCGTTCGGTCAGCACGAAGACGGTGAGAAGCGCGAAGCCCGCGGCGAGGGTGCCCAGCGTCTGGCCCTCACCGGTGTGGGAGGCGCGTTCGACGGCGAGGACGAGGAGCACGATCGCGCCGGTCACGCTGAGCGCCCCGAGCAGATCGACACGCTGCCCGGCGCGGTCGGGCCGCTCCGACTTGGGGATGAGGGCGAGTGCGGCGACCAGGATGAGGAACGACAGGACCACGGGGGCGAAGAACACCCAGCGCCAGTCGGCCGAGGTCAGCAGCCCTCCGACGACCAGGCCGACGGAGAAGCCTCCGGCCGCGGTGCCGGAGTAGATCAGGAGGGCCTTGTCGCGCTGCGGCCCTTCCGCGAAGCCGGTCGTGATGACGGACAGCCCGGCCGGAGTCATGAACGCGGCGGCGACCCCCGTCACAAAGCGGGCGACGATGAGCGTGCGTCCATCGTCGGCGAAACCGCCCAGGCCGGAGAAGAGCAGAAACACGGTGAGCCAGAACAGAAACATCTGTCGGCGGCCGAAGAGGTCCGCCGCTCGTCCGCCCAGCAGCATGAACCCGCCGTAGCCAACGACGTATGCGCTCATCACCCACTGCAACTCGCCGGTGGACATCCCCAGATCGGCACGGATCGACGGCAGGGCCACATTGAGCATGGCCACATCGATGCCCTCCAGAAAGATCGCTCCGCACAGTACGAAGAGCACTCCCCAGGCGCGCCCGCTCAGGCGGGCGGCACCGGGTTCCGGCGGCGGTGACATGGACGACGTGGACACAGGAAGGCTCCTCGAAGCAGGAAAGGAGGGAAGGAGGGAGGGAGAGGCAAGAGAGAACGAAGGCGTCGCAGGCGGTTACCTGATCGCCTGTCAGTTACCTCTTGTTACCGCCTCGATCCTGGTGCACCCTGAACGACCATGGAAGAAGGCACTTTGAAGTCACTCAGTCACTGCACGGGAACCGATGAGGACCAGGCCCGCCAGTGGGACACCCGAGAGGGCTGCGAGGTCCGTCAGATCCTCGACCGCGTGGCCGACAAATGGTCGCTGCTCGTCATCGCCCTGCTCGACCGCCGCACCCTGCGCTTCACCGAACTGCGGCGCGAGATCGACGGGATCAGCCAGCGCATGCTGACCGTGACAGTGCGCCAGTTGGAGCGCGACGGGCTGGTGCGCCGCACGGTGCACCCGGTCGTCCCGCCGCGCGTGGACTACCAGCTCACTCCGATGGGCGCGACGCTGCACGACACCATCCAGGCGCTCGTCGCCTGGACCGAGGGCCACCAGGACGAGATCGCCGCCGCGCGCGCCGAGTACGACCAGCGCGAGTACGACCAGCGCGAGGCCGGCAGCGCGCAGACTGCGATGGACGGAGTGGTCTGAGCCGGGCCCGCCGCCCCTTGCAGCCGCCGGCCATGGGTGGCGAACTGGGTGGACGCCCAGAACGGTGCGGGGATCGTCATCCATCCGGTCGTGCCGCTCACCGAGGCGGTCGGCTCGATGAACTGCACCATGGACGCGGCCAGATGAGCGACCTGGCCCCGGTCGTACCGCAGCGTCACCTACTCGGTGAGATCGACGCCGTCGTCCCGGACATGACCGTCGGCAGTGATCCCGCTGGGTGCGCCGAGCAGTTCGAGTACCAGCGTGCCGGGGTAGATCCCCTGGTCGAGCAGGGCATCGCCACCACGCTGCTCGGCGACCCGAGGACGATCATCCTGGACGAGCCGGTCAACGGCCTGGGCCCGGAGGGCGTGCTGTGGATCCGCAACCTTCTCAAGGGGCTGGCCGAGCAGGGGCGTACGGTCCTGGTCTCCTCGCACCTGATGAGCGAGATGGCGGTGACGGCCGAGGACCTGATCGTGGTCGGGCGGGGCCGGCTGCTGTCGGCCGGTCCGATCGCCGACTTCATCGCCCGCTCGTCCAGGCGCAGTGTCCGGGTGCATGCGCCCGAGGCGGCACGGCTGCGGGAGGTGCTCCTCGGCGACGGCGTCACGGTCAGCACAGCCGCCGGCCTGTCCAACGACGACATCGCGCAACGGCTCTACCTGTCGCCGTACACCGCCAAGACGCATGTCAACCGCATCATGACCAAGCTGGGGGTCCCCGACCGGTCCCAACTCGTCGTCCTCGCCTATCGGACGGGCTTCACCCGTCCCTAGGGCTGTGGCCGCATCAGTTCTCGGTGCGCGGGTCCCACCGCACATGCAGGGTGGGGGGCTTACGGAAGACCAGACCGTACGGGGCCGTGGAGTGGTCGGGGTCGAGGCGCAGGGCGGGGAGGCGTTCGAGGAGGTGCTGGAGGGCGATGCGGGTTTCCAGACGGGCTAGGTGCGCGGCGAGGCAGTAGTGCGGGCCGTGTGCGAAGGCCAGTTGGAGACGCGCGTTCTCGCGGCGGATGTCGAACAGGTCGGGGTCGGGGAAGACGGCCGGGTCGCGGTTGGCCCCCGTCAGGGAGACGGTGACGAGGTCACCGCGGCGGATCGTGGCCGGTCCCAGGGCGGTGTCGCGGGTGGCGTAGCGGTCCACGACCGCCGCGCCGGGTTCGAGGCGCAGTGATTCCTCGATCGCGCCGTCCAGCAGCTCGGTGTCGGCCCGGACGAGAGCGAGTTGGTCGGGGTGGAGCAGCAGGTGCAGCAGCGCGTTGGTGATCATCGCCTCGGTGGTCTCGATGCCGCCGAACATCAGCACCGCCGCATTGGACGCCACCTCGGGCACGGTCAGCTGCCCGGCGGCCGAGACGAGGAGGGAGGAGGCGTTCCGGTCGGCGATGGTGACTTCCACCGCGGTTCGCAGCTGCGTGTACGCGGTGGCGCCCGCGGGTCCCGCCTCGTGGCCGGCGGTGATGTCCGAGACCGACTGCACGATGGAGTCGTACCAGGCGAGCACGGTGTCCGTGGTGGCGCCGACCAGCCCCAGCGCCTCGGTCACGACCGCGACCGCGAGGGGTCCGGCGAAGGCACGTCGCAGTTCGACGGCGCCGGCCGGCTCCAGCGCGGTGACGAGCCGGTCGGTCTCCCGCTCGATGAACGCGGCGAAACCGTCATGCACCGCCCGGGGCCGGAAGGGGGCGGTGAAGGGCTCGCGGTGCCGGGTGTGCCGGTCGCCGTCGAGGGACAGCATGCTGGGGCCGACGACCTGGGCGGTGGAGAACCGGGGGTCGTCGACGGTGAAGGTCTCGGCGTCCCGCATCACGCTCAGCGCGAGGTCGCGACGGGTCACCAGCCAGCCGCCCAGCTCGGGCAACCAGGACACCGGCTCCCGCGCACGGAGCAGCGCCAGTCGTGGATGCGGGTCCCGGGCGAGTTCGGCGAGCGTGGTCGCGGCACCGAGCGGGGACGAATCGACGACGCTCATGGCGTGTCTCGGCCTGGGAGGAAAGAACCGTTCACGTTGCTGAGGCTAACAAGTCGCTCCGTGATCGCAGCAGGCATCCCGGCAGGCATCTCGGCAGGCATCTCAACAGGCGCCGAATCGTGGTGTAGCTGGCTACACCAGGGCTTCGGGAGAGTGCTCCCTCGTGGCGGAGCCCGCCGGACGGGATCGTAGAGATCACTGAGGCACGCCATCCCGCTCTCCGCCGGAACGCGGACGGAGCGAGCCTCCTCCTTCTTCTTCTCCCTCCTCTTCCTTCCCCTCCTCTTGCGTCCCCCTTCTCTTGCATCGCTTTGTCCTGCACCGCCGATATGGAGGCTTCCTCACCGCCATGGCAACTTTCCTGTACCACGTGGGCCGCATCACCTTCAGGTGGCGATGGTTCGTCACCTTCCTGTGGATAGCCGTCCTCGGTGCCGTCGGTTTCGCCGCCACGAAGGCTCCCGCCGCTCCCGACGACGGTTTCGCCATGCCGGGCATCGAGTCCCAGAAGGCGTTCGATCTCCTGGACGAGCGTTTCCCGGGCGCGGCAGCCGACGGTGCAAGCGCCCGCATCGTGTTCATCGCGCCCGGCGGAGAGAAGGTCACCGCCGCCGCGAACAAGGCCGTGATCGAGGAACTGGTCGAGGAGGCCGCCGACGGCCCGCAGGTGGCCAGTGCAGCGAACCCCTTCCAGGTAAAGGCGGTCAGCAAGGACGGCACCACGGCCTACGCCACCGTCTCCTTCAAGACGCCCGCCGACGACCTGACCGATGCGAGCAAGACCCACCTCGAGCGCGCCGTCGAGCAGGCCCGGGACGCGGGTCTGACCGTCGAGATCGGCGGGGACGCCCTGGCGACGCAGCCGGCCGCGGGCGGATCCGCCGAGGCGATCGGCATCGCGGTCGCGGCGGTGGTCCTGCTGATCACCTTCGGGTCCATGGCCGCCGCCGGGCTGCCGCTGCTGACCGCGATCATCGGCGTCGCCGTCAGCATGACCGCCATCATCGCCCTGGGCAGCACGTTCGGACTGTCCCTGACCAGCGGGACCCTCGCCTCCATGCTGGGCCTGGCCTGCGGCATCGACTACGCGCTGTTCGTCGTCTCCCGCTACCGCGAGGAACGCGGCAAGGGCAGGGCGCCGAGGGAGGCCGCGGGCATGGCCGTCGGCACGGCCGGATCCGCGGTGGTCTTCGCCGGCCTGACGGTCGTCATCGCACTGGCCGGACTGTCCGTGGTGGGCATTCCGATGCTCACCAAGATGGGCCTCACCGCGGCCGGCGCCGTCCTCGTCGCCGTCCTCATCTGTCTGACCCTGGTCCCCGCTCTCCTCGGGTTCTGGCCCGACGCCGTGCTCGCCCGCCGCGTCCGCAAGGGCAAGAAGCCCCGCCGCACCAAGAAGGACAGCGCGGGCAATGTGGAGAACGCCGGCAGCCGCTGGGCGCGCCTGGTGATCCGTCACCCCCTGCCCGTGCTGCTGCTCGGCGTCGTGGGCCTGGGCGCACTCGCGGTACCGGCCGCCGACCTGCAACTGGGCATGCCCGGCGACGAGGCCAAGTCCACCTCCACCACCGAACGCCGCGCCTACGACGCTCTCGCCGAAGGCTTCGGCCCCGGCTTCAACGGCCCCCTGACCATCGTCGTCGACGCCAAGGGCGCGGCCGACCCCGAGGCGGCTGTAGCCAAGGTCAGCGGGCGGATCGCCGACACCAGCGGAATCGTCTCCGTCTCCCCCGCCCGCTTCAACAGCGCCGGTGACACCGCCGTACTCTCCGCCACCCCCTCCACCAGCCCCACCGACGCCAGGACGATCGACCTGGTGAAGACCATCCGCACCGAACGCTCCGGCATCGAGAAGCAGGCCGACGCCACCTACGAGGTCACCGGCAGCACCGCGATGAACATCGACGTGGCGAAGCGGTTCCAGGACGCGCTGGTGCCCTATCTCATCGTCGTGGTCGGCCTGGCGATCGTGTTGCTGCTCCTGGTCTTCCGCTCGCTCCTGGTACCGCTGAAGGCCGCCCTGGGCTACCTGCTCTCCGTACTGGCCTCGCTCGGCGTGGTCGTCACGGTGTTCCAGCACGGCCACGGCGCGGAACTGCTCGGCGTCGAGACGACCGGCCCGATCATGAGCATGATGCCGATCTTCCTGGTGGGCATCGTCTTCGGCCTCGCCATGGACTACGAGGTCTTCCTGGTCTCCCGGATCCGCGAGGCGTATGTCCACGGCGACCGGCCCGGGCAGGCGATCGTCTCCGGGTTCCGCACCAGCGCCCGGGTGGTCGTCGCCGCCGCGCTGATCATGATGGCGGTCTTCGCCGGCTTCGTCGGCGCCAGCGAGTCCATGATCAAGATGATCGGGTTCGGTCTGGCGACCGCCGTCCTCTTCGACGCCTTCGTCGTCCGGATGGCCATCGTGCCCGCCGTCCTGTCCCTCCTCGGCGACCGCGCCTGGCATCTGCCCCGCCGGCTCGACCGGCTGCTGCCCAGCATCGACGTCGAGGGAGAGGCGATCACCCGCAAGCACCCCGCCCCTACGGCACCGGTCGTCGACCAGCACGATCCCGAACTCGTGCACAGCCGGTAGATCCCCGCACCACCCGGTGGCCGCCTCCTTGCAGGCGGCCACCTCCGCGACCGGGGCCACCATGGCGGTATCGGCCCTCCGGGACAGTGACGGCGCTCATCTGCCACCAAGCACGGCCGTACGCCAAGGCCCTTGTCGTCGTGAGGCGGCCCCACGAGACCGTCGTACCGAAGGGTGCCCCCAGCTCACGCGTGGTCGGCCATGGCCAATCCGCGCGCGTACCGGTGACCGGTCGTCACACGCCGCGCGCTGTCCGCCGTAGCGCTCGGCAGCAGCAGGTCCCCTGCCCACGCCGGGGCCGGGATCGACGTGGACACCGTCACGATCGTCGTCCGAAGCGGTGCCGGGCTCTTCGGCCGCTCGGCGGCCTTGTTCCGGCCGACGGCGAAGACGTACAGGCGCAGCACCAGGAAACGTCCTGTGCCGGCGAGCGCGGAGGCGCTGAGGTAGACGGCCTGCTCGGTCGGCATCCCGGCCGAGGGCTGCACCAGATGCAGTATCAGCATCGCGACGGTGGTCACCGCGTAGGCGGCCGAGGCCGATCCCGCCGACTGCACATGCTGACGCCATCCGGCACGCCGCCCGCCCCCGAAGGTGAAACGTGCGTGGAGCTCCGTGCACAGGATGGTGGAGACGACGGTGATCAGCGCGTTCGCCAGCGCCCAGGGCATCAGCCCGGCAAGCAGGGCGACGGCGGCGCTGGAGGCGATCCCGACGCCGCCGCCGAACAGGACGAACCGGGCGAAGGAGGCGAGTGGACCGGGGCGGTCCGGGGTCTGGCGTGCGTCGTCCCTCTCGGTCTCCGTCCGCTCCACGTGCCGCGCCCCACAATCCGTTCCCGGATTCGACGAGAGGAGCGACTTCATGGGGAGTTTCCTTCCGGACGGGGGACCGTGATCAGCCGCGATCAGCCGCGATCAGCCGCGATCAACGATGCCTCCGCACGCTCGCCGGAACGATGACGCGAGCTCCCGAACTCATGGTGTAGCCAGCACCACCACGAGCCGGGGGCCCGCTCCCTCACCGAAGGCACGGCTCGCCGAGGGAGCGCACGCACGAGGTCCCGCCCCTCGTGTGCGGGGCGGGACCTCAGCAAGCGTCGGGCGGGTCAGCCGATCTGCGTCCCCGTGGCCGACAGCGCCTCTGTGACCGGCTGGAAGAACGTCTCCCCGCCGGAGGTGCAGTCACCGCTGCCGCCCGAGGTCAGGCCGACGGCGCTGCTGCCCGAGAAGAGGGAGCCGCCGCTGTCGCCGGGCTCGGCGCAGACGTCGGTCTGGATGAGACCGTTGACGATGTCTCCGTTGCCGTAGTTCACGGTGGCGTCCAGGCCGGTGACCGTGCCGGAGTGCACCTGGGTGGTCGAGCCGCTGCGGGTGACCTTCATGCCGACGGTGGCCTGCGCGGCGCCGGTGATCGCCTGCGCGGAGCCGTTGTAGAGGTCGACCTCGCTCGGGTGGTCGACGTCGGCGGTGTACTTGACGAGGCCGTAGTCGTCGCCCGGGAAGCTGGAGACCTCGTTTGTGCCGATCTCGGCGCCGGAGGAGTCCGACCAGGTGGAGACGGCCTCGGTGCAGTGTCCGGCGGTCAGGAAGTACGGCTCGCCGCCCTTGACCACGTTGAAGCCGAGCGAGCAGCGCCCGCCGCCGCCGGTGATGGCGTCGCCGCCGGCGATGAGGGGTTTGAACTCCCCCTTGGTGCGCTGGAGTTCGGCCGTCCCGCCGAGCCCGTCGACGACCTTGGCGAGCTTGGCCCACTCGGCGTCGGAGACCGTGCGGTCGGCGGTGACGACGACCTTGTTGGCGGTCGGGTCGGTCACCCAGGCGGTGCCCGGGATGGTCGCGTCCGCCTTGAGCGTCGCCTGCGCGCCGGTCAGTTCGGCGAGGGAGTTCTCGACGAGTCTGGCCTTGGCCCCGGCCGCCTCGACGGCCTTCGCGGCGGTCTCGTCGAGGACGTTCACCACGAGACTCCTGCTCTTCGCGTCGTAGTACGTGCCCGCCGCGTCGGTGCCGAGGTCCTCGCCGAGCGTCGAGGCGAGCTGTCCGGCCGCGAGGGCCGAGAGGGTGGTCGGCTGCGGGGTCTTCGCGGACTCGCTGGCGTTCGCAGTCTGGAAGGTGACTCCGGCCGCGACGAGCGCGGCGATGCCCGCGCCCGTCATGACCGCCCGTCGCCCGGGTATGCGTCGGTGCTTCAACTCGCGTCCTCCTGTGGGGGGCGGCCCGGCGGCCGTGGGGGACCGCGGCGGGCCGGAAGGCCGGGACTTGCCCTGGTTGACGGACGCTCACTCTTCCGAACCGCACAGGGAGCACACAAGGTCGCCTTCGGGACGCGCACAAGGTGGGCACCGCGCGCCCTCCGCTTCTTCACCACCTTGTCCGGACAGCGATGCTGTGCATACGCAAAATCGCGCAGGCCGGCCCTACTCCTCGATCGACTCCGCCTCCGGCGCGGAAGCGGGCGCAGGAGCGGGCGCGGGCGCAGGAGCGGGAGCAAGAGCGGGCGCAGGAGCGGGCGCGGGCGCAGGCGCGGGCACGGGCGCAGGCGCAGGCGCGGGCACCGGCGCAGGCGCCGGAACGGGAGCGGGCGCGGGAGCGGGTGCCACGGGCGGCTGCTGGGCCCGTTCCAGGAACCTGAGCAGTTCCACCGGGAACGGCAGCACCAGCGTGGAGTTCTTCTCGGCGGCGACCGCCACCACTGTCTGCAGCAGCCGCAGTTGGAGCGCGGCGGGCTGCTCGGACATCTCCTTCGCCGCCTCGGCGAGCTTCTTCGACGCCTGCAGCTCGGCGTCGGCGTTGATGACCCTGGCCCGCCGCTCACGGTCGGCCTCGGCCTGCCGGGCCATGGACCGCTTCATCGTCTCCGGCAGCGAGACGTCCTTGATCTCGACCCGGTCGATCGTGACGCCCCACTCCACGGCGGGGCTGTCGATCATCAACTCCAGACCCTGGTTGAGCTTTTCGCGGTCGGACAGCAGATCGTCCAGCTCGCTCTTGCCGATGATGGACCGCAGGGAGGTCTGCGCCATCTGCGAGACGGCGAACCGGTAGTCCTCCACCCGCACCACCGCCTCGGCCGGCGCGGTCACCTTGAAGTAGACGACGGCGTCCACCCGCACGGTGACGTTGTCCCGGGTGATGCCCTCCTGCCCCGGCACCGGCATCGTGACGATCTGCATGTTGACCTTCTGGAGCCGGTCGATGCCCGGAACGATCAGGGTCAGTCCCGGCTCGCGCACCTCGGGCCGGAGTTTTCCGAGGCGGAAGACCACGCCCCGCTCGTACTGTTTGACGACCCGCGCCGCCGCCGCCGCATACACCGCCCCGGCGGCCACGAGGGTGACTCCCGCCGCCAACAGTTCCTCAACCATGCCGGCCCCCAAGGGTCCGAAACGCTTCCCGAACTTTCCGAAGCACTTCCCGAAGCACTTGCAGTACCACGACGGTAACTCCGGGTTCCGGGCAAGAGCGAGCCCCCGCACGCCGGTTCGCGCGCGGGGGCTCGTGGTGCGAGAGCTCATGGTGCGGGAGCTCGTGGTGCGGGGTCGGGACGGGCTAGAAGACGCTCACCCCGTACGCGCTCAGAGCCTCGGCCACCGGCTGGAAGAAGGTCGTGCCGCCGGAGGTGCAGTTGCCGCTGCCGCCGGAGGTCAGACCGTAGGCGATGCCGCTGGTCGAGTACAGCGGACCGCCGGAGTCGCCGCCCTCGGCGCAGACGTTGGTCTGGATCATGCCGTAGACGATGTCGCCGCTGCCGTAGTTCACGGTCGCGTTCAGCGCGGTGACCCGACCGCTGTGGATGCCGGTGGTCGAGCCGTCACGGTAGACCGTGGTGCCGACGCTGGGCGTGCCCGAGCTGGTGATGTCCGTGTTGCCGGCGCCGCCGGTCTTGGTGACCGAGGTGTTGGTGTAGCGGACCAGCGCGTAGTCGTTGGTCGGGAAGCTGTAGCTGACGTTCGTGCCGAGCGTGGTCGTCTGCCCGGAGTTGGAGTACCAGGTCGACGCGACCTCGCCGCAGTGGCCGGCGGTGAGGAAGTAGTAGGTGCTGCCGCTGACGACGTTGAAGCCGAGCGAGCAGCGGTAGCCGCCGCCGTAGATGGCGTCGCCGCCGGTGATCAGCTTGTTGAACTTGCCCGGCGTGTGCTTGATCGTGAGCGCGGCGGCGTTGCTGCCCGCCTGCTCCTTGATCTGCGCGATCTCGGCCTGCGAGACCGTGCTGTCGACGGTGACCACGACGCGGTTGGTCTTGGCGTCGACCGCCCAGGCGGTGCCCGCGATGTCCGCCTGGAGCACCGAGCTGCTGGCGCTCTTCAGCTCGGCGGTGCTGAAGGTGGCGTCGTCCGCCGCGCTCGCGTTGGGGGTCGCGATGGCGGCAGCGGCCACGAGTCCGGTGGCGACCGCAGTCAGCCGCATCCGTCTCGAGATACCGCTCATGGGGGTGGTGGGGGTGGTGCGCTTGATCCTCACGTTTCGTTCCCTCCCAGGGGAAGTCGGGGGCCCGTCGTGTGGGGTCGGGGCCCGTGAGGCGCAGCCAGGACCGACGTTCGCCCGTAAATCGGACACGCCGTGCCCCTGACAAGCGCTGAGGGGGAGTATTCGGCCGAACGGCCGGTCGGCGCAAGAGCGCCTTTCGGCCGTCAGACTTCGATCGAACTGCCCGAGTTGATCCCTCCGGCAGCCCTCTTGCCCCAGCTCAGACCAGGTTGCGCTCCCCTGCCTCGACCGCCACGTGACATGTGTTCCCCGGCGACGGTCCGGGGCAGCCGAAACCGTCGGCAAGGCGCACGGAGGCAGTACGCACGGTGGAGGTCGACGGCTGTGCATCCGTCCGCGTCGGGTGCGCCGGAGCGCGGTGCCGTCCTTTTCCGTCACCCGGGTCCCGGGGGTGTCCGGAAGTCGACCGTCCGGATCGTCGGGCGGTCGGCGGGCCGGGGCAGCCCCAGGTGCTCGCGGAGTGTGCTGCCCGGATAGAAGGTGCGGAACATACCGCGGTGCTGAAGCAGCGCCACCGTGCCGTTGACCAGCCGTTCCAGGTCGCGGCGCGGTTCCACGGGGATCAGGTGGAAGCCGTCGACCTCGCCGTCCTGCCGCCAGGACGCGATCAGGTCGGCGAGGTCGACGGGGCCGCCCCGGTAGAGCGGGCCCTGTGCGGTCTGCCGGGGGCCGCCCCCGCCGTGGCCGCGTTCGGCGGCGTGCTCGCCGTCGCCGAGGTCGATCAGCAGACTCACCAGGACCCGCAGGCTGTTGGGGTCGCGTCCCGACCGGGCCGCCTCGGAACGCAGTCGGTCGCCGACGGCACGGGCCTGCGCGCAGTCCGCCACCCGGACGAGAGCCACGTCGGCCCGGCGCGCGGCGACGGACAGGGCCGGTCCCTCGACGGCGTCGACGACGCACACGGGTCGTCCCCGCGCAGGGCCGGACACCGGGGAAGGGCTCTCGGCGGCGGAGACGGCGATCCCGCCGATCCGCCATCCGGCCCTGCCTGCGCTGACCCGGTCGAGGTCGGCCGCCGCGTCGGCGGTGGTGCACCTCGGCACCAGTCCGACCCGGTGCGTGGCCGGCGCCACCCGGGACAGCACGGCCGACGCGTCCGGCCCGGGCCCCGCGAAGGCGTCGTCGTCCAGCGTCACGAAGTCGAGCCCACCGCGCTCGGCGAGTCGCGCCAGCTCGACGTGGGGGCCGGTGTCGCGCACCCCGGGCAGGTCGACTGCGGCCGCCAGGTGCAGCAGGCCCCGGCCGGGCGATGAGGTCATCGGGAGGAACCCTTTCTCTGACACGGGACGCGGTGCCGCTGCGCAGTGCTCGACCGGCTCACCCGACGGCGTCGGCGCCCAGGTCCCGCAGGAACACCAGGGCGGCCCGCGCGGTCGCGTCGTTCTGCCGGAACGCGGGGCCTCCCGTGCGCGGCCGGGTGAACGCCCCGGGCGTACGGCCGTCGGTGTTCGGGCCGAGCGCGAAGCGCCGTGGGTGCGGCAGCCCGGCCCGGTCCAGGATCCGGCCGTCGGCGCGGTCCACCCGCAGCAGCCCGTCCGGGGTCTCGCCGGCGCCGTCGGTATGCAGCTCGCGCAGCAGCGGGTCGAGGGCGCGCCGGAGCGTAGGCTCGGGCAGCCGGGCCTCGACCAGCGCCCGCGCCTCGACCGAGAACCCGGGCACGGTCGCCCCGGACGCCCGGAACACCCCGTCCTCGGCACGTACGGCCATGTCGGCGCCGACGAACTTGAGCAGTCCCGCCCGGGACAGGGCGAGCAGCTGCCGCAGCCGGGGGCCGGGCGGCCCGGAGGCGAGGTAGCTGAAGAACCCGTGCCACGAGGAGCCGATGTTCCCCAGCCGGATCAGTTGCCCGTAGACGGACAGCAGTCCCAGGAAAACGGCCAGGTCAGGGCTGTAGGCCGCATTGTGACGGCGGCTCAGATCGTCCTCGACGTATCCGCGCAGGCCCTCCTGGAACTCCTCGAAGGACCCGTACGTCACCCCGTCCAGCGGTCGGTCGAGGGCGGTCAGATCGAGCCGGTCACGTGGGTCGGGCACCGCGGAGGCCACCAGCGCCTCGCGCTCGGCGCCCTCGGAGGCGGCCGCGTACTTCTCCTCGAAGTCGGTCCAGGCGATCGCGGTCCGCTCGGCGTGGACGGTGAACAGACGGTGGTAGTGGGCGAAGCCCAGCTCCTTCTCCACCAGCGGCCACACGTCCTGCCGGAAGTCGAAGCCCTCGGGCCGCGCGAGCAGTCCGTCCACCTCGGCGGGTCCCAGGAACCGGGGCAGCGGCGGCCGCTCACCGGTCCAGTCGTAGCCGATCTTCGAGTGGTACGGCACTCCGCGCCGGGAGCCGACGTACAGCACCGGCTCCCGCCCCGAGGGCACGTACGCGTCCCCCTCGTACCGTCCGCCGCGCCCCTCGGTGAGCAGCGCCATCAGGTCGACGAAGGCGAGCCCGAAGCCGCGCACCAGGACGGGTTCGCCGGCCGGGAGCGCGGACAGATCGCTGTCGGCGGTGAAGTCCGGCGGGAGGTGGACGAGCCCGTGCTCGCGCGCATAGGCAGCCAACTCGCGCTGTTCGTCGTCGAGTTCGGCGTCGAGGTGGCCGAGGGCGAGGACGACGAGGTCGGCGATCAGGGGCCGGTCCCGGCCCTCCAGCCACACCTGCTGGCGCCCCTCGCGGGAGCCGCTCACCCGCAGCGCGCGCCGCGGATGGTGGTGGACGGTGATGTCCGGGGGCAGTGCGGCGACGGCCTGCTCGTGCACCCAGCGCAGATAGTCGCCCTGGATCCGCCGGTCGGCGAAGGTGCGCCCGTCGATGCCGGCCCACTCGTGCAGGGTGGGGCCGGGCCGCACGGGGCCGTCCATCTGCACCGTCTCGTCGGTGAACATGGTGACGTCCTCGGCGTGCGAGTTCATCCACAGCAGCGGCGACTGGGCGGCCCGCCAGATACGGCCCGCGCCCGGCGGATGCGGGTCGACGAGGTGGATGTCGAGACCCGAACCGGCGTACAGCTCAGGCGCGTTGGCGGCGATCCGCTCGATGAGACCGGTACCCCGCGGCCCGCCCCCGACGATCACGAGGCTGGCAGGGGATGCGGGAGTGAGGGTTTCGGAAGACATGCGAAGGCTCCGTGACAGCTGGATTGGACACGGTGGGGTGCCTTCACGCACCGGAAACGGCCTAGCCCCTCAGCAGGGCCGCCCGGCGAGCGTACGCGGGCGTTTCCCCCAGCTGTCAAGGCCGTCCACACTGTGAGCCGTACGTCTCACGTCGGTTGACGCAAAACCGGAGACCTGTTCCACTTGGCCCATGCATCCGCAGCAGTGGCTGGTCACCCGCTCCCACATCGACTTCGGTCGCGTGTGGTCCTGTTCCTGTTGAGCTGACCCACTGCGGCCCCCGGTTCCCGGGGCGCCCTTCTCGTGCTCTTGCCCGCACCCGGTCCAGCCTTCACGCACACCCGCGCGCCCCCTCGTCTCGCGCACCCTTCACAACGATCAGCGCACCCCGACCGCATTCCGTCCGGCGGCGGCCCGAAACCCGATCACCCGGTCCATCAACGCCCCCAGCACATCCCGCACGGAGTCACGCTCACGCGCGTCGCACTCCAGCACCGGCACGTCGACGCTCAGCCCCAACGCCTCCCGGACGTCCTTCAGTTCGAACCGCTCGGCCCCGTCGAAGCGGTTCACGGCAAGGACGAAGGGCTGGCCCCGGGTCTCGAAGTAGTCGACGGCCGGGAAGCACTCCTCGATCCGCCGGGTGTCCACCAGGACGACCGTCCCGAGCGCCCCTTCCACCAGGTCGTCCCAGAGGAACGAGAACCGGCCCTGTCCGGGCGTGCCGAACAGATACAGCGCGATGGTCGGATCGACCCTGATCCGGCCGAAGTCGAGGGCGACCGTGGTCGTCGTCTTGGACTCCACGCCCTCGAGCGAGTCGACCCCGACCGACACCTGGGTGATGGCCGCCTCCGTGTCGAGCGGCTCGATCTCGGAGACGGCTCTGATGAAGGTGGTCTTGCCCACGCCGAGCCCGCCGCTCACCACGATCTTCACGGCGAGCGGCACGGTTTTGTCAGAACGCCCGGGCATGATCACTGATCCTTTCGAGCCTCCGCGTCCGCATCCTCTCCGGGAGATACGTCCCCGGGGTGCTCGCCGCTCACCGTGGCGCCCGCCCGCCACGGACGATGAGCGCCCGCACACGGCAGGTGACGTCTCGTCAGCAGGAGCAGTCGCAGCAGGAGCAGCACTCACAGCACTCGCACCCGTCACAGCAGTCGCAGCAATTGCAGTCGCAGTTGCTGCACCAGCCTTCACGCTTCTTCCGCGACCAGGGCCCCTCGAACTCGTCGGCGCAGCACGCCTTGCAGGTGCAGCACAGCCCGATCGCGACCGCGCAGCCGGCCAGGAAGCCCCGCTTGTCGGGCCGCGGCGGCTCGCCCCCGTAGGGGTTGCCGTACGGGTTGCCGGGGTCGGCGGGCGCGTTCGGATCCACCGGGCCCTGCGGGGCGTAGGGACCGGTCGGCGGCCCGAACGCGCCCTGCGGCCCGTGCCCGCCCTCCGGGCCGTGGGCGTGTCCGCAGCTCTGTGTGCCGAACGCCCGGTCGACCGACCGCTCCAGTTCGTGCGCGAGCAGCAGATGCACCAGCTTGCCGTCCACGAAGGAGGCGTCCTTCAGGGCGAGCCGGATCCCGTGCAGCGCGTCGTCGGCGAGCCGCCGAGCCTCGGTGAGCGGGGTACCCGTGGCCGTCAGCGGGTTCCAGGCGCCGTTCGCCGCGTCGGCGTGCCGGTCCTCGACCGCGTCCAGCAGATGGGCCAGCCGGCCGAAGAGCCTGCCCGCCTCGGCGAGCGGCGCCGCGTTGCCCGCGCTGCCCGCCAGGACCGCGGTGTGCGCGAAGGCCGCGGCGGTGGCGGTCTCGGTCGGCTCGGTGACGGTCAGCAGCGAGGTGCCCGGTCCGGCGAGCGCCTCGATCCCGACCTGCCGGTCCACGGCGTCGACGAGGACCGCCGTGTCGAATCCGACGGCGGCCCCGCCGCGCTCCCCGGCCCGCCCCCAGCTCGCGGCGACCCGGCGCGCGGCGACGGCGACCGGCCGCCGCGCCAGCAGCCCGTCCCCGTCGGCGACGTGGTCGCGGACCTTGGCGGAGGCGAGCACCAGCGAGACGGCGGCCGCGAGCCGCGCGCCCTCCCCCTGCGCGACGGACGCGGTGCGCATCCCGCGCAACGGGCAGGGTCCCGCCGTCCGCCGCCACCCGCCGGCCGTGACCCGCTCGGCCTGAGCCTCCGTCAGAACCGATATGAGCAACCCGTCGTAGTTGGTGACGACCCGGGCGAACTGCCCGTGATCACCGCGCAGCGCGAGACACAGCCCGCACAGATGCGCCATCCACTGCGTCTTGAGACCTTCACCGAGCCGGTGACTGCATGGCCTGACGATTCCGAACACGACAACCCCCGTCGTCCTTGGGACATTGAGCTGGCGCATGTTATCGACCGATTGTCATGCCGGAGTGAACGTCTCGGTTCACCCGGACGCACCGAGCGTCACCCATCCGCCACGAAGAATCATATTTCACTCACAGTCAGCAGCCGTATGCGGTAGGACCCTTGGGGGGCGCGGGCTCTGTACGGATTCGCTGTGCACCAGTACCGTCACAAACCCCCCGCGCGGCGTCTATCCACTTGGCGCGACATCCGCATCATGGACGACCATGGGGAATGCGGAAAGCAGAAAGACCGCTGTGAGAGGAGGCGTCCATGGGATCGGTGCGCAAGGCGAGTGCCTGGCTTGGCCTCGTCGACGACAACGATGACGAGCGTTACTACGACGACGACTATTCCGAGGGGACCGACTCCGGAGAGGCCTGGGTCACCGACCCCCGCGTCAAGGTCGCCGCGGACACGGCCGAGGAGAAGGGCCGACGGATCGGCACCGTGACCCCGGACAGCTTCCGGGACGCGCGGGCGATCGGTGAGCTGTTCCGCGAGGGCGTGCCGGTCATCGTGAACCTCACGGCCATGGAGGCCGGCGACGCCAAGCGCGTCGTCGACTTCGCGGCCGGGCTGATCTTCGGCCTGCGGGGTTCGATCGAGCGGGTGTCCACCCGGGTGTTCCTGCTGACCCCCGCCAACACGGAGATCGTGAACGGCGACCCGTCCGCGCGTCGGGCGGACGGTTTCTTCAACCAGAGCTGAGGCAGGGCCGCTCGCCGGCCCTGCCCCCTCCGGGGGTCAGCGGAAGGCGTCGAGTCCGGTGAGCGCCTTGCCCAGCACGAGCTGGTGCATCTCGACGGTGCCTTCATAGGTGAGGACCGACTCCAGGTTGGTCGCGTGCCGCATGACGGGGTACTCGAGCGAGATCCCGTTGGCCCCGAGGATCGTGCGGGCGGTCCGGCAGATCTCGATCGCTTCCCGTACGTTGTTGAGCTTGCCGAAGCTGACCTGCTCGGGACGCAGGCGGCCGGCGTCCATCCGCCGCCCCAGATGGTGGGCGAGCAGAAGCCCCTTGTGCAGTTCGACCGCCATGTCGGCGAGCTTGGCCTGGGTGAGCTGGAAGCCCCCGATGGGCCGCCCGAACTGCTCCCGGGTCTTCGCGTATTCGACGGCGGTCTCGAAACACGACCGCGCCGCGCCCATCGCGCCCCACACGATGCCGTAGCGAGCGTGGGACAGACAGCTGAGCGGCCCCCGCAGCCCGGTGACCTCCGGCAGCACGGCATCGGCGGGCAGCCGTACGTCGTCGAGGACGAGTTCGCTGGTCACGCTGGCCCGCAGGGACCACTTGTGCTTGATCTCCGGGGCGGAGAACCCGGGGCTGTCGGTCGGGACGACGAACCCCCGGATCCCGTCCTCGCTCTGCGCCCAGACGACGGCCACCCCGGCGACCGACCCGTTGGTGATCCACATCTTGCGCCCGCCGATCACCCAGTCGGAGCCGTCGCGCTTGGCGTACGTCCGCATGGCGGCCGGGTCGGACCCGTGATCGGGTTCGGTGAGCCCGAAGCACCCGATGACCTCGCCGGCGGCCATCCTCGGCAGCCAGGCCTGTTTCTGCTCCTCGCTGCCGAAGCGATGGACGGCGTACATGGCGAGGGATCCCTGCACGGAGACGAGGGAACGGATCCCGGAGTCGGCGGCCTCGAGTTCGAGGCAGGCGAGCCCGTACTGCACGGCACTGGCGCCCGCGCATCCGTAGCCGCTGAGCGACATCCCGAGCGCCCCGATCCCGCCGAGCTCGAGGGCGAGCTCCCGGATGACCGGCAGCTCGCCGCGCTCGTACCACTCGGCGACATACGGCAGCACCCGATCCGCGGCCCACGCCCGCACGGTGTCCCGCACGGCCTTGTCCTCGGGCTCGAGCAGGTCGTCGAGGCCGAGGGGATCGGCGGGGTCGAAGGGGGGCAACTTCGAGGACGCAGACATCGGCAAACCCTCCGCCACTGGAAAACTAGCACCGCTAACCACCCTGCCCCGAGTCGCGCTGCGACCGCAAGACGCCAACGGCGAACAAGCCCCGCGGGAAACGCCCACCGATCAAGAAACAGCAAACGAGCGGTGCGTGGGTGGGAGATTCAGGCCGAGACGCGGGACTTCGCGACCTCCCGGGGCGCAGGGAGTTCCACCTCCGCCGGAGGCGCCTCGCACTGCATGACCCGCGGCAGGCGCACCGCCATCAGCGCCCCGAGCAGCAGCAGCCCCGCGCTCACCAGCAGCGTGACATGCAGCCCGTGCACGAAGCTGTCCCGAGCCGCCCGGCGCAGGGCCGCCCCCGCCGACCCCCCGAGCCGCCCGGCGACCTCGTAGGCCTCGCCCAGCGAATGCCCCGCCGAGGCCGATGCGGAGGCCGGCACCCCCGGCACACCGTTGAGTCCGGGCGTGTACGCCGCGTTCATCACGCTGCCGAGCAGCGCGATCCCGATCCCCGCGCCCAGCTGGTACGAGGTCTCGCCGATCGCCGCCGCCCCGCCCGCCTGCTCCGGCGGGGCCTCGCTCAGCATCGACTCGTAGGCCGCGAACAAGGTCGTCTCCAGGCCGAAGCCCAGCAGGAGGAACCCGATCAGCAGCAGCCCCGCGTTGTCGGAGCCGCCCATGGCGGTCAGGGTGAGCACGGCCAACGCCGTGAGCAGGAATCCCCCGCACACCATCCGCCGCGGGCCGAACTGGCGCAGCAGCCGCGCCCCGGCCAGCCCCGCGGCCATCGCGGCGAAGGTGAGGGGGAGCAGTCGCAGGCCCGTCTCCAGCGGGGACAGCCCCAGCACCAGTTGCAGGTACTGCGCCGCGATCAGTTCGAGGCCCACCAGCGCCAGCATCGCCAGCACGATGCACCCCACCGAGGTGCTGAACGCCGGCCGCCCGAACATCCGCAGGTCGACCAGGGGATGGGCGCACCGCCGCTGCCTGCGGACGAACAACGCGATCAGCACCGCGCCCACGGCGAGCGGCGCCACGGTGAACAGTCCCAGCTCCCCGCCGCCCAGCCGCTTCACGCCGAGCACGACACCGAACAGCCCGGCCGCGGCCATCAGCGCGCCGACCACGTCCCAGGGGCCGTCCTTGGCGCCCCGTGACTCGGGCAGCAGCAGTCGTCCGATCGGCAGACTGACCAGCATCAACGGAATGTTGACGAGGAAGACCGAGCCCCACCAGAAGTGCTCCAGGAGAAAGCCGCCGAGCAGCGGACCGACCGCGGCGCCCACCGCGGCCACCGCGCTCCAGATGCCTATCGCCAGCGCCCGTTCGCGCCGGTCCGGGAAGACCTGGCGCAGGATCGACAGCGTGGCCGGCATGATCATCGCGCCGCCGACGCCCAACAGCGCCCGCGCCAGGATCAGCGTCTGCGCGCTCCCGGCGAACGCCGCCAGTGCGGAGGCGACGCCGAACAGGGCGTATCCGAGCAGCAGGACCCGCCGACGGCCCACCTTGTCGCCGAGCGTGCCGAACAGGATCAGCAGCGAGGCGCAGACCAGTGGATAGGTGTCGACGATCCAGAGCAGCTCGATCCCGCCGGGCCGCAGGTCCTCGGTGACGGCGGGCACCGCCACGTGCAGCACGGTGGCGTCGACGGCGACCAGCAGCAGGCTGACGCACAGCACCACCAGCACGACCCAGCGGTTGGCACCGGCCCCGGCCGCCCTACGGCGCAGCCCAGCGGCGGCCGTGGTCGTCCCGGACATGTACGTACCTCCCAGGTGATCCCTCGTTCCGGCGGGCTCGCGGGGTGGGGACTCCCCGCGACTCGGCCGGAGAGGAGCGGTGGTCTCCGGCCCGCGCAAACGAACACGAGTGGAACGCAGCGTACGCGAGTTCGCGCCACGGCCAAGTGGCGGACCTCTCACCGTCCACGGGCAACCTGTGTGGTGTACGCCACTCCCCACGCCCCTTGCCGCGCCCCCTGACGCGCCTGCGTGCACCGTCGCGCACGCCCCGGCGGTCCGCGCCGCCGAGCACCCCGTCGATAATCGAGCCCGTGACCGATCTCGAGACGCGTGTGACGCCCCGCGGCGCCGCGGCCCTGCGCCGGGCGGCTCCCGCCCTCCTGGGGTACGCCGCCGTGCGCGCCCTGGGCCTGCTCGCCCTGGCCCTGTGGAGCGCCGCCCGCGACAAGAGCGCGTACACGCTGCTGACCGCCCGCTGGGACGCCCTCTGGTACACGAGGGTCGCCGAGCTGGGCTACGGCTACGAGGTCCGGCTGCCGAACGGCGACGTCCACTCCAATCTGGCCTTCTTCCCGCTGCTGCCCTGGCTGGAAAGGCTGCTGCACGCGGTGACCCCGCTGTCGTACGCCGACGCCGGTTTCGTCGTCTCGCTGGTCGCCTCGCTCGCGGCCGCCGGGGGGATCTTCGCGGTCGCCGATCACGTGTACGGGCGGCGGGCCGGGGTGTGCGCGGTGCTGGTGTGGGCCGTCCTGCCCGTCGGGATCGTCCAGTCGATGGCGTACAGCGAGTCGCTCTTCACCGCGCTGGCCGCCTGGTCGCTGTACGCGGTGCTCACCGGCCGGTGGGTGACCGCCGGGGTGCTGGCGTCGTTGTCCGGGCTGACCCGTCCGGTGGGGCTCGCGGTGGTCGCGGCGGTGTGGGCGGCGGGCATCGCGTCCTTCCTTCGGGAGCGGGAGTCGTCCCGGACGGTCTCGTTCGCGGGAACCCGCAGCACAGCGCCCGAGTCCGGCGCGCCCGCCCCCGAGCGCGCCCCTCGCCCGTCGGCCGGCGACCCTTCCGGGCGCGAGGTCACGGCCGGCGGGCCCCGCCTCGCACCGCGCGCTCTCGGCATGCTCCTCGCGCCCCTCGGCGCCGCCGGGTACGTCCTGTGGGTCGGCCGTCACACCGGCAAGGGGCTCCTCGGCTACCTCGACGTCCAAGCGGGCTGGCGCAACGGCTTCGACGGCGGGTACGCCTTCGCCCGCTTCGTCGCCGACAAGTTCACATCGTTCCCGTCGGCCCTCGCCGGCCTCGGCCTGATCGTCGGCGTCGCCCTGCTGCTGTGGCTGTACGTCACCTGCGTACGGCAGCGCCAGCCGCTCCCGTTGCTGGTGTACGGGGGCGTGGTCCTCGCGCTCGCGCTGTGCGCGTCGAGCTACTTCGGCTCGAAGCCGCGCCTGCTGCTGCCCGCCTTTCCGCTGCTGCTGCCGCTCGCCCTCGCCCTGGCCCGGCTGCGGACCGCCGGGGCGGCGGCGGTGCTGGCGGGCCTCGCGACGGCCTCGGCCGTGTACGGGGCGTGGTGGCTGAACGGCTCCGGCCCTCCGTAACGGTGAGTCCGGCATTTCGGTGAACCTTTTCATAAGTTCCCTAAAAGCATCCCGTGGAATGATCAAAAGAATTGAAGGGAACAGCGTTCGACGAATACTCATTCCACAGTAATAAACAGCTCCCTGAGAGCAATCCCACATCACATCGTCATCACAAACCGGCGGTATCGGCCGGGTCGCGAGCTCACTCGCTGTAACGTCGTTTAGGTGCGTACCGAACAAAACCTCACCCGTCTGGACCGGGTGTTCGCCAGGCTCGACCGTGAGCCGGAACGACCGGCCCACATCGATGTGCCGAAGATGAGCAGGCACCGGGTCGCCCTGTTGTCCGCGACCCTGGCCTTCTATCTGGCGATCGTGTGGCTCGTGGTGGTCACCTCATGGCTGGTCCGCTTCGACTGGCAGGTCATGTTCTTCCGGCCCTACCAGCAGTGGCCGGAGATCCACGCCTTCCTCGACTACTACGTGGTCCTCGGCCAGCGCGGCCCGACCGCCGTGATGGTCGCCGCCTGGCTCGGCTGGAGATCCTGGCGCCAGCACACGCTTCGCCCGCTGCTCACCCTGGGCGCCTCGCTGCTGCTGCTGAACATCACCGTGGGCGCCGCGAAGCTCGGCATGGGGCGGCTGGGACCGCACTACGCGACGACCATCGGCTCCAACGAGATGGGTCTGGGCGGCGATATATTTCCCAGCGGCCACACCGCCAACGCCGTGGTGACCTGGGGAATCCTGGCGTATCTGGCCTCCACGCCGAGGGCGCGCCGCTGGCTGTCCGCGGTCTCCGCGGTGGTCTCGCTCGGCGTCGGCCTCACCACCGTCTACCTCGGTACGCACTGGCTGAGCGACGTGGTGCTCGGCTGGGCCGCCGGTCTGCTGGTCCTGCTGGCGCTGCCCTGGTGCGAGCCGCTGATCGCGCGCGCCGAGGTCTCGATCTTCGCCCTGCGTGACCGCCGGCGCGAGCGCCGCAGCACCACGTTCCCGGCTCCGGCTCCGGCTCCGGCGGCCCCCGTCGCCGTGTCCCTGCCCCTCAAGCCGCACCCCGTGGCCCAGGACGAGGCTGCCGCGGCCCGCGAGCCGCTCGCCCCGGCCAGGTCCCCGCGCGCGCCGGCCTACATGGCCCCCGGCCCACACGCGACGCGCTCGGAACGCACCCCGGTCACCCCGATCGGAACCCGCCGCCCACCGCACGCCGACCGCCTCCCCCGCGGTACGACGGCCTCGGCGACCCGCCCCCTCACAGGCGGCTGACCAGCGCGATCGCCGCCCGACACGGCGGGACCCCGGTACGCACAACCCGGTCCCGCGCCAGAAGGCCCCGGTTCCCGAAGCTCGGGAACCGGGGCCTTCGCCGTGTCGGCGCGAGCCGCTTGCGAACGGCTCAGCCCTTCCAGGCGCGGGTCACGCGTCCGGCCCGCACCTCGAAGTTCAGCCGCCCGAAGAGGTACTCCATGGTGACGATCGTCCCGGGCGCCAGCGAGCGCACCGTCGACCATCCCCGTTCGCGGGCGAGCCGCTCGGCCCGTGCGGCCTCGAGGCCGACGTACCCGTCCGGATTGTCCTGGGGCTCCGCTGGCGGAGTGTGATTCGGTGCCATGCCGCCACGCTAGGCCGCGGGGCGCGCCCCGGGAAGACCGGACCGGGGATACGGATCACTCCGGTCACACTTCTGTCACAGGACCACGACACGCGTTTCGGCCCAACCAGATCACACGTACGAGCGGTTTCGTACGCCTGCCGCGTGCATTCGAACTTAATTCCCGTGTGTCGTTCGGGTGCCCCGAATAACCCGCCGAAAAGCGCGCGGACAGCCGTCCACACAACCCGTTCCTTTTCGATTCCGGGCGGGATCTCGGGAGCTGACTGCGCATAGGAAATGCACTGTTCCCCCACACCTCCTCCGTACCCGTCCTCCGTACCCGACGGGCCGGGTGTCTCACGGTGTGTACGCCAGTTGCGGGACGTCGAAGCAGGTGTCGGTCATCTCCGACTGGGTGACCCAGCCCTTGCCGTCCTGCCAGCGGGCGACCGACAGACACGTCCGGCGGCTCTTCGGCGGTTCGGCGAGCCGCTCGAACCGCACGGGGAGCAGCAGCCCGCCGGCGTCGTACCCCTGGCTGCGGTTCATGAAGGCGTCGACGCACGCGCGCGTGACACCGTCTCCCCCTGTCCCGCCTTCCTCCGTCCCGCCGTGCTCGGCGCACGACTCGGCCGCCTCCGTGAACCACCTGGCGGCCGCCCACCCCTCCAGCTGCCACTGGGAGTGCGTCTTCAGCCCCTCGGTGGCGTCCCGGAACTCCCGTACGGCCCGGTTCGAGGTGTCCTCGTAGTTGCGGCTGGACCCGGTCGCCCACAGGGCGTTACGGCAGTTCGGGGAGTCCTTGTAGTCCTCGGGGACGGTCGAGTTCCAGTTCTGGACGTTCGTCACCTTGGCGGTGACCTTCGCGCCGACCTCGTCCATCGCTTCGCACAGCCGGGCGTTTCCGTGCGTGTCGAGGGCGTCCAGGACGAGGTCGGCGCCCTGTTGCTCGAGGTCGGCCGCGACCGCGCGGAAGTTGGGCAGCGCGAAGTCGACCTGCTCGCTGACGACCTTGTAACCCTCGGCCTTCAGACCCCGCTCCACGAGCCTCGCGTAGGCGGCGGACGCGGACTGGTTGTAGGAGACGACGGCGGCCGTACGCGCTCCGTGCGCACGCTTGAAGTACCGGTAGGCCTCGGTGCCGCCGTACAGCTCCCCGTCCCAGCCCGGGCGGCCGTCGCGCGGCGCGAGGCTGCCGTAGACGCCGTACAGGTGCGGCCAGGTGTCGTAGGCCGCGCCGATGGGCTGGCCGCCGATGTCCGGCACCCCCGCGCGGGAGACCCGGGAGGCTCCGGCGTAGTCCAGGGCGGTGGTGGCGACCAGGGCGACGACCTTGTCCTCGTCGAGCAGCCGGTGCACACAGGTGTTGTCGCCGACGCCGCTGCCGCCGTCGTCGCACAGCCGTACCTCGACGCGGCGGCCGTCGATGCCCCCGCGCGCGTTGAGACGGTCGAAGTACGCCTGCGCGCCGTCGCGCGGGCCGGTGAACGCGCTGCCGCCGACCGGGCTGGTGGCGCTGGCGATGATGCCGACGCGGATGGGCGCGCCGCCGGTCTGCCCGGACGGGGCCCGCGAGGACGCGGCAGGGGACGCGAAGTCGCTCTCCGGGAGCCGGCTGCCGCAGGCCGCGCTCAGCAGGAGCAGCAGCGCCGCAGCGGCCGTCTCAGCAGCCCGGGAGCGCCGACGCGGACGCATCGCCGCTCAACCGGACCAGCGCGCACAGCGAGTTGACGGACACCTTCCAGGTGCCGTCCTCCTCCACGGACGTGCCGGAGGCGCCCGGCAGGGCGGTCGCGCCGTCGAGCGTGAGCGTGTACGTGACGGTCGCCTCGGTCGGCTTGGTGAACTCCACCTTCTCGACCTTCGCCGCCACCTGCCCGCCGCGCTGGTCACCGCTGAAGGCGTCCAGGACCGGGCCCATCAGCTCGCCGTGCTCCAGGACGTCCTGTCTGTCCTCGGCGGAGGTCGCCGGGTCGAAGAACTTCTCCCAGTTCTGCCGGATCTCCCGCTCGGCCGCCGCCGGGTCCGCGGGCGCGTTCGTGGCCGCGGGCGCGCTCGTCGTCGTCCCCGGGGCCGACGCCGAGGGGGTTCCGGAAGCGCTGCCGCCGGAGTCGTCGTCGCTGCAGGCCGCGAGGGCCGGGGTCAGCAGGAGGATCAGGGCGGCCGCCAGTGCCGTGCCCCGTCCCGCCGCCCGCGGGCCGCCTCCCCTCGTTGCGTTCCCCCGCCTGAGGTCGCTCCCGAGAACCATCTGGCTCACCACCGGGTGTCGGTCCGGGCCGAGGACGCCCGGTGCTTTCAGGGTCAGCTTCCAGAGGGCATAGTGCAAGCCATTGGCCGGCTTGAGAACGCAGCCAGACACACGACGTGTGGGAGCCGACGATGCCGAGGACGCCGACCGTGCGGAGCGCGCCGAGTGCGCGACTGCGCAACGTCCACCCCGTCCTGTGGGCCGGCTGGGCTGCGCTGGCCGTCGGCGCGGTGCTGTGCGCGGTCGGCTGGTACGGCGTCTCCGGCGAACGGTACGCCGAACGCCAGCTGCCCTATCTGGCCTCCTGCACGATCCCCGGCGCCGCGCTGATCGTCGCCGCGGCCGTCCTCCTCACCTACGGCCGGAGCGCCGTCTCCCACGCGCGCGTGGACGAGCTGTACGGCCTGCTGGTGGCGGCCGGGCCGGAGGAACCCGAGGAGTCCGCGGCGACCGCGCCCGTCGCGGTCAGCGGCGAGCTGCGCATGGTGCCGGGCGGCACCCTGTGGCACCGCGCGGACTGCCCGCTGGTCGCCGGGAAGGCGGAGGCGGTGCCGGTGGACGGCCGGCTGCTGGCGACCGGCGACCTCGACCCGTGCCCCATCTGCGAGCCGGACGCGGCGGACTCCTGATGTCCTCCCTCACCTACGACCTCACGCTCGCCGGTCTCTCGGTCGGCAGCGCGGCGGCGCTCACCGGGATCGGTCTGATCGTCACCTACCGGGCGACGGGCGTGCTCAACTTCGCGCACGGGGCGATCGCGATGCTGTGCGCCTACGTGCTGCGGCAGTGCGTGGTGGGGTGGGGGTGGCCGCTGTGGCCGGCGGCGGCGGTCACGCTGCTGGTGTTCGCGCCGGCCGTCGGGGTGCTGCTGGAACGGTTCGTCTTCCGTCCGCTCGCCGTCCTCGGCGACGACCCGGCCCAGACCCTCGTCGCGTCCATCGGGGTGTTCGTGCTGCTGGTGGGCGGGGCGGCGCTGGTGTGGGGGCAGGGGGCGCGGGACGACGTGCCGGAACTGGTGTCGGCGTCGGCGGATCCATGGGGGCAGCTCGCCGTGGTACTGGCGCTCGCCGTGGGCGTGGCGGCGGTGATCCGCGGGACGCGCTTCGGGCGGGAGCTGCGGGCCGTGGTCGACGACCGGGAGCTGGCCGTGCTCGGCGGGATCGACGCGGACCGGGTGGCTGCGGCGGGCTGGGCGTTCGGGTCGTTCACCGCCGGTCTGACGGGCGTGCTGCTGGCGCCGTACGTGCGCCTGGACCCGTACGGGCTGCCGCTGCTGGTGATGGAGGTCGTCGCGGTCGCGGTGGCGGCGCGGATGCGCAGTCTCCCGGTCGCGGTGATGGTCGCCCTGGGGATCGGCGTCGCGCAGAGCCAGCTGACCCGGCTGCATCCGACGGGCTGGGGCGCGCCGCTGCTCCAGGCGGTCGGCGCGAACCTGTTCGTCCTCGCCCTGCTGGTCGCCGCACTGGCGCTGCCCGGCGTCGGCACGCGCGACGCGCTCCCGCGTCCGGCACGCGCGCGTGCGACGACCCCGCCGGGGGCCTGGATCGTGGCCGTCGTGCTGTTCCTGCTGCCGCTCGGGCTCGCGGGCTCGGACCTGCACACGGCGGTCCAGGTGCCCGCCCTCGGCGTGATCCTGCTGTCCCTGGTGGTCGTCACCGGCCGCGGCGGCCAGATCTCGCTCGGGCAGGCTGCGTACGCGGGTCTGGGCGCCCTGTTCACGGCACTGCTCGCGGCCGGCCGCTTCCCCGGCCTCCCCCGTCTCCCCGAACTGGCGGCGCTGGCCGTGGCGGTCCTGCTGGTGGCCCCGCTGGGCCTGCTGACCGGCTGGCCCGCGATCCGCCGCCACGGCCTCGCCCTGGCCCTCGCGACCTTCGTGGTCGGCGTCGCGGTGAGCCGCTTCGTCTTCGCCCAGCCGTACGCCACGTCCGGCCTCTCCCTCGGCCGCCCCGCCGGCTTCGACGGGGACCGCGCGTACTACGTCCTGGAGCTGGCCCTGCTGGCGGCCGCGCTGCTCGCGACCCGGGCGCTGCGCCGGGGCCGCACCGGACGGGCCCTCGCGGCGATGCGCGACCACGAGCCGGGCGCGGCCGCGGCGGGCGTACGCGTCCCGTCCCTGAAGCTCCTGGCCTTCGTCGCGGGCGCCGCCCTGGCCGCGCTGGGCGGCGCCCTGCTCGGCATGGGCCTGCGCGCCTTCGACGCGGGCGCGTACGACCCCGTGCGGGGCTTGCTCTGGTTCGCCGCCGTGATCGTCCTGGGCGCGGACAGCACCCTGGGCGCCCTGGCCGCGGCTGCCCTCCTGGTGGGCCTGGACGCGGGGGCCCGAGGCGGAGTCGCGGCGGCCCTGGTGGGAGTCCTGGCAGTGCTCCTGGGCCGCTTCCCCGACGGCCCGCACGGCGCCCTGCGCGCAATCGGCGAGCGGCTGCGGGCGGGAGCCCGGCAGCGGAGGGCGACGTTGACCCCGCTGGGGGCACAGGTGAGGGAAAGGCTGGGGCGGGACGGACCGGGCGCCTCGCGCCCACCGCCCCCCGCGCCGCCCGCCCCTGACCGCACCCCGCCCCCGCCCCCGCCACACCGCGCTGCGCGCCGCGCCCCCTCCCCGGCTCCCCGCGCTCCCCTCCTCACCGCCCGGCGTCTGCGGGCCCGCTACGGCGGGTTCACCGCGTTGGACGGGGTCGAGTTGAGCGTCGGGGCCGGTCGGGTGGTCGCCGTCGTGGGGCCCAACGGGGCCGGGAAGAGCACGTTGTTCCACTGTCTCGCCGGGACCCTGCGTCCCGCGCGCGGGCAGGTGCTGCTCGACGGGCGCGACATCACCCGGCTCGCCGCGCCCGCCCGCACCCGGCTCGGTGTCGCGCGGACCTTCCAGGAGCTGGCCGTCTTCCCGTCGCTGACGGTGGCCGAGAACGTCCGGGTCGGCGCCGAGCAGGGGCGGATCGCCGACCCGGCCGCCGCGGAACGGGCGTTGGCACTGTTCGGGCTCGACGGGGCGGTCAGGGCGCTGCCCGCCGCCGGGCTGCCCACCGGCACACTGCGCCGGGTCGAGCTCGCCAGGGCGTTCGCGGGCAGCCCGCGGGTGCTGCTGCTCGACGAGCCCGCCGCCGGTCTCGACACCGTCGAGGTGGCCTCGCTCGCCCGGGTGCTGGGCGCGCTGGCCGCCGAGGGCACCGCCCTGCTCGTCGTCGAGCACGACCTGGACCTGGTCGCCGGCCTCGCCGACGTCGTGCACGTCATGGCGGCGGGCCGGATCGTCGCCTCGGGACCGCCCGACCGCGTCCTCGACGCCCTGGCCGCGCAGGAGGCGAACCCGTGACGCTCGCCCGGCACTCCCCGCTCACCCGGCACTCCCAGCTCGCCCTGCGGCACGCGCGCGTGCGCTTCGGCCCGCTCGAAGCCCTGCACGGCGTCTCCCTCACCGCCCCCGCCCCGGGCCTCACCGTCCTGCTGGGCCGCAACGGCTCGGGCCGTACGACGACGCTGCGGGCGCTGGCCGGGGTCGTGCCCCTGTCCGGGGGCGCGGTGGTCTGGGACGGGACGGACGTGACCGGGATGCCCGCGTTCGAGCGGGCGCGGCACGGACTGTGCCTGGTTCCCGACCGGCGGGCGGTGTTCGGCTCGCTGACCGTGCGGGAGAACCTGGACCTCGCCGCCGCCGACCACACCGTCTACCCCCACCTCAAGAGCCTGCTCGCGCGCAGGGCGGGCACGCTCTCCGGCGGTGAGCAGCGCATGGTGGCCCTGTGCCGTGCCCTGTCGACGCACGCGCGTGTGGTCCTCGCCGACGAGCCCACCCAGGGCATGGCCCCGGCGGTCGCGGCCCGTACCTACGAGCTGCTGGCCTCGCTCGACGCGTGCGTGGTGCTGGCCGAGCAGCGGCTGCCGCCCGTGCTGCTCGGCCGGCGGGCCTTCGTGTACGAACTCCGCCGCGGGGCCGTCGCGTTCGCCGGGGAGGCGGGCGAGTGGGCGGCACGGCCGCCCGGAACGCCGTAGTGGCCCCACCCGGCCGGTACTCCGGGTGGGGCCACTGGCGGGTGCTCAGAGCGTCAGGCGCTGACCGGGCACGATGAGGTCGGGGTCGCCTCCGACGACGGCCTTGTTGGCGGCGTAGATCCGCTGCCAGGTCGTCGCGTACCGGGCCGCGATGGTGCTGAGGGTGTCGCCCCGGACGACGGTGTAGTCGCCTCGGGACGTACCGCGGGAGGTCTGGCTCGTCGAACGCTCCGGCGCGGTCGAGGAGCTCGACTTCGAAGAACCGGAGTGCGAGGAGTTCGAAGACTTCGAGGAGTTCGACTTGCCCGAGCTCGACCCGCTCGACTTGCTCGACTTGCTCGAGTTCTGCTTGCCCGAATTCGACTTGCTCGAATTCGACTTGGTGGAGGACGAACCGGAGTCCGGCGCGCTGCCGGACGCTCCGGCGCGCGCCGAGCAGGTCGGCCACGCACCCCACCCCTGTGCCTTCTGCACCTTGGCGGCGACAGAGATCTGCTGTGCCTTGCTGGCCTTGTCGGCGGTCGAGGCGTAGGCGGTGCCGCCGTACGCGCGCCACGTGCCGGCGGAGAACTGCAGCCCGCCGTAGTAGCCGTTGCCGGTGTTGATGTGCCAGTTGCCGCCGCTCTCGCACTGGGCGATGCGGTCCCACACCCCGCTGTCGGCCGCCGCGGCGCTGCCGGTCGCGGACAGCAGTCCGAGGGGGGCGAGGAGTACCGCCCCGGCGAGGACCGCCGTCTTGCGCGAAGCCTTGCGGGTGTAGTTATCGGCACATTCGGACATGTAGATCCCTCTCTACGTACCCGGGCTCCCCGTGGCCGGGCGCGTCGGCCGCGCAGTGACGCGGTCGGCGCGCCCCGCCCCGTCCGCCGGCGATGGTGCCGCGCGGTGCCGACTCTGCGTCTGACGCTTCGTCTGGCTCTGCGCGGCCGGCGGACGTACCCGAGCGGTGCGAGTTGCACACGGCGGAGCAATCTAGGGACCTTGATGACCCGTTATCAACCAACTCCCTGTTGTCCCAGGCCAGTTAGCCGTTACCGTAGGTAGCGGCGAATTCCGGCCACCTACTTCATTCCCTCATTTCATGATTTGTCGACCAGGCCTTCGAACAAACTGTGAGTCAGTTCACCGGGCCAACTTCCGTAACCTCTCTGTTACTTGACATGGAGTGTCCAATTCCGCACACAGCGTGACGCTGCATGCAGGATGGTTCGATTCCGTCAGCGTTGCAGCGTGACTCCCGCCACAGCTCGCCCGTTGTCTTCTTCATGAGCCGGGGACCTGCCCGGACCACGAGCCGGAGCCACCCGGCCTCGCCCACGCACCGCATCCGAGGGAGCCACCCGTGCCGCGCATGCTCGACGTCAGCGACGAGGTACGCGCCGAGATCGGCGACGAAGAAGCCGACCGGCTACTCGCCGGAGACAACGCCCCGGGCAGTTACGACTGCACGTCCTGCCGCACCCAGGGCGACTCCGAGAACGAGCGCACCAGCACCGTCCTGTTCATCGGGGACGAGACCGCCGTCCTCGCCTTCGCCCACGCCACCTGCCTGCCCTCCCAGGTCGTCCAGGTCACCGAGGAGCAGCTGCAGGGCGCGGTGCGCTCCATCAGCGGCGACACCGTCGACCTGGACCCCGACAAGGTCGTCCCCGAGCAGGCGGTGCTCGGCGTGACCAGCGGACTCGTCCTGATCGCCGGGGAGTTGCACCCGGCCCTGGTGGTCGAGCCGACCGCGCCCATCGTGCGGCCCGGCACCGTCGGCGCCGGCGACGACTTCCTGCCGCTGCTGATCGAGCAGGGCTTCATGCCGCTGAGCGAGCTGACCGAGGTGCCGCCGGTGCAGCACGGCTGGTCCGTGCTGCTGGCGATGGGGCAGCTGCACGCGGTGCTGCAGCCGTCGGCCAACGGCGGCCAGCCGGTCGCCTGGTGGCAGGCGCACCAGCCGCTCCAGGTGACGGAAGGGTGGCGGGCCGCGGCCAACAAGCACCAGCAGGTGCTGATGTTCGCGGCCCCGGTCGGGTCGATCGGCCGCCAGCCCCGGGAGGACCTGCTGCGCGGCGCGCTGGACAAGGCCGCGGCGAACGGGCAGCTGGTCGGGGCCGCGCTTCCCCTCGCCGGGACCTGAGTCCCGCACGGGGGCACGGGGCGGGGACTGCGGTCGCAGCTGAAACCCGGCCCCGCGCCCCCAACGGCATGCCGTGCGACCGCATCTCTTGAAGTCCAACCTCGTTTGGACATACGTGCACACCTACGACGTTCCCCGCCGCCCGGCCTTCCCGTCGATCCCGTCCGCGCGACCGGCTCAGGACTCCCAGGGCGGCCCATCGGCCACGCCGATCTACGACGCGCTCTACGCCGAGTACGTCAAGACGTTCCGCTCGCTGCCGGGTGACCGCAGCGGCGAGGACGAACTGGGGTTCACCGCCTTCGGGAACATCCCGCACAACACGGGCACATACGCGGCGCCCCGCCCGGGATCGTTCAGCAGCTCGTACAGCGCCTACAGCGCGGGGGCGCAGAGCGCGCGGCACGGGACGGGGCAGCAGTCCCAGTGGCAGCGGGTCGGGCAGATCGGCCAGCCGCCCACACCCACCGCGCTGCACCACATCCCGGCGCTCCCGCCGGCCCCCCGCAGGACCTTCTGACCGGACCAGGTCCGAGACGGCCGGTCCGCGCATGAGGGGAGGGCGGTACCCGTAACCACGGGTAC